>JBFGJV010000008.1:0-31350 GCA_041577015.1 Myxococcota bacterium | reverse complement strand
CCTGGTCGAGGAAGCGCTCCAGATCCTCGGCGGGCACGGGACGGGAGTAGAGGTAGCCCTGCATGATCTGGCAGCCGAGCTGGCGAAGGGCCTCGCACTGCTCCTCGGTCTCCACGCCCTCGGCGATCACCTCGAGACCGAGCCCGCGTCCCATGCGACTCAGCGCCTTGGTGATGGTGGCGTCCGCCGGCTCCGAGGTGATCCCGCGCACGAAGGAGCGATCGATCTTGATGGCGTCCACGGGAAGGCGCTTGAGCGCGGTCAGCGAGGAGTAGCCGGTGCCGAAGTCGTCGATGGCCACGCGCACCCCCAGCTTGCGGGCTACCAGCAGCGCCGCCAACGTGACCCCCCGCTCGCGCATGACGCTGCTCTCGGTGATCTCGAGCTCCAGGCGCCCGGGCTCCAGGCCGGTCTCGCGCAGTGCCCGGCTCACCACGCTCGCGAAGCCCTTGTGGCCCAGCTGGCGGCTCGAGACGTTGACGGCCACGCGCAGCTCGTTGGCGCCCTCGCGGATCCAGCGCGCCGCCGCGGCGCAGGCGGTGCGCAGCACGCGCTCTCCGATGGCATTGATGACGCCCGACTCCTCGGCCACCGGGATGAACTCCGCCGGCGAGACGATGCCGCGTCGAGGGTGGCGCCAGCGCACCAGGGCCTCGACGCCCACCACGGAGCCGCGCTCCACGTCGATCTGGGGCTGGTAGAGCACGAAGATCTCGTCGCGCTCCAGCGCCTCGCGCAGGCCGGTCTCCACCTCCAGTCGCTCCACGGCGGTGGCGTTCATGCCGTCCGCGTAGAAGCGGTAGCGGTTGGGGCCCTGGGTCTTGGCGTGATACATCGCCGCGTCGGCGTTGCGCAGCAGCGTGTCCGCGTCGGTGCCATCCCGGGGATACACCGCCACGCCGATCGTGCTCGTGATCCAGTACTCGCGCCCATTCAGGCGGTAGGGGCGTGCCAGCGACTCGAGCAGGTTGTCGGCCACCTTGGCCGGGTCGTAGTCCCGGCGCAGGTCCGGCAACAGGATCACGAACTCGTCGCCGCCGAGACGCGCCACCATGTCGCTCTCGCGCGTGGCGCTGGCCAGGCGCTCGGAGACGGCCTTGAGCAGCTCGTCGCCGGCTCCGTGCCCCAGCGTGTCATTGATGGTCTTGAAGCGGTCGAGATCCACGTACATCACCGCCAGGTGCGACTGGTTGCGGGAGGCCGTGGCGAGCTGGCGCCGCAGCTGATCGTGGAAGGACCAACGGTTGGCCATGCCGGTGAGGCCGTCGTGCGTGGCCAGGTAGAACTCGCGCTGACGCGCCAGGGAGAGATCCGTCAGCATGCGATGGCGCTCGACCGCGTGGCGCAGCGTGCGCACCACCAGACGTGCGGCGGACTCCTCGTCCAGTAGATAGTCGTGGGCACCGAGCCGGAGCGCGCGCACCGCCTTGGCCTCGTCGGACGGGTCGGTCAGCACCACGATCGGAACCTGCTCCGCCGCGCCCCGCACGGCGGCGAGGCCCTCGAGCCCACGCCCGTCCGGGATGCGCAGGTCGAGGAGGGCCACGTCGATGGCGGGATCCTCTTCCAGCAGCTGGAGGCCATCCTTCAGGCTGGCGGCGTAGAGCGCCTCGAAGGACGTGGAGCGGGCATCGGCCAGCCGACCGCGCAGCCGGGCGACCGTCTCCGGGTCGTGCGCGATCACGAGCAGGCGAATCGTGTCGGGCGGGGCGTCGGCGGCGTGCAGCGTACGGCTCAAGCTCGGCTCTCTCCCGGCCCGGGTCGGGTGCACGGCGGTCGCGCGCGGCGCGGGAGGCCCCCGGAACATCCCGATCCGCCTCGTATCGGCAGGCCCGGCTTGGGGTTTGAGGCCCTCCCCCGCGGGGGTCGTCAGCGGCGAGGGCGGAAGATGCCGATGGCGCTGGTGTAGCCATGCAGGAAGGTACGGCCCTCCACGGGGCCGATCTCGCCGTTGCCGAAGAAGCCGCCGATCGGAACGTCGCCCACGCGCCGCCGGAAGAGCTCCGTGTCGTGATCGGGGCATCCGTAGAGGTGCCGGCCACGACCCAGGCAGGAGAACATCAGCGCCCCGCCCGGTCGCGAGCCGTGCCGCACCGCGGCGTACCGCGTCAGGTGCCGCTCCAGGTCCTGCGCCGACGCGCGTCCGTCGCGCAGGTGGAACTGCACCACCTGACCCACGCGCAGGTGCGCTCCCACGGCGAGGGCGCCACCTTCGGTGTCGAGGCCCACCAGATTGCGGATCAGGAAGTCGCCGGGCCCGTACTCGGACCGCGAGGACTGCATCTCGATGCCGAGGAACAGCGACGAGCGCGCCAGCTCCTGATCCGCCGGCGGAAGCCCCTCGTAGACCCCGCGCAGGGCCTCCACGGCGGGGCGTCCGTCGAGCTCGCACACGCGGCCGTCGCGGCAGCGGGTCACGAACATCGGCTGCGCCACGGGGCGACAACCCTGGGCCACGATGGCATCCAGCTCGAGCGCGCCGCCGAGCGCGACGCCCACGAGTCCACCCCGGTACAGCGCGTCGCCCAGATACAGGGCGTTCTCGCCGGCCCGGGTTCCTCCGCTGGCGAGCGCACCGATCTTGACGCTCCCGGGCAGACGCGCGTCCAACAAGGACAGCAGCGCCTCGGCATCGCAGGTGAAGGGATCCGCCAGCAGGACGAGGTGCGCCGGGCGAGCGGCGCCGGGGGCGGCCTCGTCCCAGGCGTTGGGATCCGGGTCGGAGGCCGCGTCCTCCCCCAGGCGCACCGGCCGCACCTCCACACCGGGCAGCCGTGCCGCCGTGAGGGAGAGCCCGGGCCGGTGCTCGATCTCGCGTCCCGCGCCGATCACGCTCTGGGCCGAACAGCCGAGCAGCAGCGCGCGGGGCCAGGCCTCGCGCGCGGTCTCCAGGATGCGCTCCTCGTCGGCACCGTGATGCCGCGAGACGAAGAGCAGCACGAGGTCCGGCGCCGCGCCGCCGAGCCCGCGCCGCACGCCCTCCGCAGCCTGTTCGAATGCCGCTTCGGCCTCCGGGACGTCCGAGACTCCCGCGGCCCACCTCATCCGCTCCACCTCCTGCCGCTCCGACCCGGAGAGTCTATGCGCATCGGCGCCCCGGGCGCCCGTCAGGATCCCCGGCACACCAGGGAGAGTGGCACGCTGCGCTGGCAGCGCAGCGTGGAGGTGACGCCTTGCGTCAGGGTGGCGCAAGCCGTCGCCACCGCGGCCTGCTCCGCCTCCTCGCGCGTGGCCGCGCGCGCGCTGCGGCACGAGGAACGACCCGCCTCGGCCATGCACGCCCGGCACATCACGCCCGAGGCGCGCAGCGTGGCGAACCACAGCCCGGCCACGAGGGCGACCACGGCAGCGACGATGGCAAGTCGTCTCAACGCGGCGCCCTCCCCGCCAGGGAACCGAGCACGCAAACCATCCCGTTCATCCCCAGACCGATCACCCCCACGTGCACGCCGCCGAGCCGGCTGGTTCCGGAGAGGGTCGCCCCCACGGCGAAGGCCGTGCCCACCAGCAGGCCCAGGAGGGTCACGTCCGCGCGCAGACGACGCCAGTGCAGCGCCAGCAGGAACGCGGGAACGCACTGGATCAGCAGCTCCATCTTGAGCTCGATGAGCCGCCAGAGCGTGACGCGGGGCGCGAGCGCGAGGATCACCGCGGCGACCATGCACACGACCGCCGCACGCTTGCCCAGGCGCGTGGTCTCGGGCGCGTCGTCGGGTCGCGACAGCAGATCCACCGCAATCACCGACGAGAGCGAGAGCAGCACCGAGTCCGCGGTGGACATGATGGCCGCGAGCGCGCCCAGGAAGACCAGCACCCCGAGCCCCATGGTGACGAAGCCACCGGCGCTCCACTCGCGCAGCACGCGCGGCATCACGCTATCCGCCTCCACGAGGCCGAGCCCGTCCAGGCGCGGGATCGCCGCCACGCCGATCAGGGTCACCACCAGGGTCGTAGCCAGCGGCATGAAGGACATGAGCGCCAGCGAGCGGCGCAACGTGGCGGCGCTCTGGGCGGCGTAGATGCGCTGGATGGCCTGGGGATAGACCACGCTGGCGAAGCCCAGCAGCACGATGCTGCTGGCCCAGTTGGCGCACTCGCGCGCGTCGGGCACCGCGACGGCCGCGGGACGGCGCGCCGCGATGGCACGCGTCGTCTCCGCCAGCCCACCGGAGGCGTCCAGCAGCCAGACGAGGAGCGTCCCCAGGCCCGCCAGCATGAGCAGGCCCTGGGCGGCGTCGGTCCAGGCCACCGCCCGCAGTCCTCCGAGCGTCTCGTAGAGCAGGATCACGCCCGCCAGACCCACGACGCCGGCGGCGTAGGGGATGGCGCCCCCGGTGATCTCCTGGGTGACCACGCCCATGGCCGCGAGCTGGGCCAGCAGGAAGTTGGCGAGGGCGACGCTCATGAGCACCGCCACCGCGCCGCGCAACGCGGCCCCGCCGCGCTCATGGGCAAAGCGGGCGCGCACCCAGTCGCCCGGCGTCACGAAGCCGCGGGCCACGGCGATGGGACGAAGCTTCGGAACCAGCGCGTGGAACACCACCACAATCGCCATCATGAAGCCCGTGGCCATGATCCAGGAGAACCCGCGGCGGTAGGCCTCGCCCGGGTAGCCGAGCAGGGAGTTCCCGCTGTAGGCGGTGGCGTAGAGGGTCAGGAACAGGACGAAGGTTCCCAGGTGACGGGCGGCCAGGAAGTGGTCCGCCGGGGTGCGATCCAGGCGCGCCCGGCGCGCCACTTCGGCCACGGTCACGAGGGCGATCAGGTAGAGACCGAGAGCCACGAGCCCGAGCTGCTCGAAGCTCACGGTCGCTCCTCGTCTCCGGATGGAGCCTCGTCGTGAAAGTCCGTCAGCAGCCACGCCAGGGCGTTCAGCACCGCCACCCCCACGTAGCAGCCGACGGCCACGGCCACCCAGTCCGGCAGGCCCAGCCAGATCCGCACGTCCTGGGCCGGATCCCGGTACCAGGGAATGGAGAGCGCGTAGAGCACCACGATCGCCGCGAAGATGCCGCGCACGCCGGCCCGCCCGCGTCCGGGAGAGCCGTCAGCCTTCATGGGGTCGGGCGAGCAGCGCCTCGATCAGCCGCGCATATTCGAGCAGGTGCCGCGTGCCGAGAAACCGCTGGCGCACGCGTTCCCGGGCTGCGCCTCCCAGCCGCTCGGCGCAGTCCCGGTCCTCGAGCAGCTGCTGGAGCAGCGCGGCGAAGCCCTCCAGATCGCCCGGGTCGTCCAGCAGCAGACCGCTGTCCCGGTGCTCGATCTGGTCCTGGATGCCACCCACGGCACTCGCCACCACCGGGCGCGCCTTCCACATCGCCTCGGTCACCGTGAGCCCGAAGCCCTCCTGCAGGCTCTTCTGCACCACGACGGAGGCGTGCCTTTGGAGCGCGTTCACGATGGCGGCGTTCTCTTCCACGTCGTCCATGGGCAGACACACCAGATGGACCGCCTGGCGCGCCCCATCCGGAAGCGCACGCCAGGCCGCCACGACCTCGGCCCATACGCCGCCCTGCTCCGGGTCGTCCGTGACGCCGGTCGTGCTGGGGCCGGCGAGCACGAGGTGGGCGCCCGCAGGCGCGTGACCATTCACGAGCATCGCGAAGCCCTGCAGCACGCCCACGGGATCCTTGAGCGGATCCCAACGTGACACCTGCACCACCAGGGGTGTCTCCCAGGTGGGGGCGGGGCCGGCGCGCAGCACGTCCGCGCGGCGGTCCACGCGCCCCGGAGCTCCGTCGCTGCGCACGAAGGTGGGAAGGCTCGCGCCCGGCGGTGCGTCCACGAGGCCGGCGTACGCGAGAATCGCGCGTATCGCGCCGGGCTCGAGCTCGAGGTTCTTGACGGAGAAGGCGTCGATCGAGGGCGGGATCACGTGGCTGGTCGCCGCATTGCAGAACGGCGGCCGGTAGGCGGCGCGCGTGAAGACCGTGGCCTCGACCTGGCTCACGTACGGCTCGAGGAACGCCCACGCCCGCTCCACCTCCGGGTTGGAACGGTCGGTGCCGATGTGCGAGCGCCAGATCACCCGCGCGCCCGCCTCCTGCAGCGGCTCGATCAGACCGGCCGTCTGGGGGTCGTGCAGCAGCACCACGTCCCCGGGACGCACCAGGGCGGCGAGCTCGACGGCGTTGTCGCGGCACACGGCCTCGTAGATGCGACGCTGCGGCGCGTCGAGCGGCGAGCCGTCGCCCGCGGAGCCATGCAGCGCGTGGTGCAGGCGCTTGGTCACGTGGAAGAAGTCCGGCCGGCCCTCCACCACGACCCAGCGGGCGTCCACGCCGGCGGCGCGCACGTAGGCGAGGAGCGAGCGCAGCATCTCGGCCACGCCTCCTCCCGCGCTGGTGGAGTTCACGTTCCAGACCACCCGTTCGTGGAGCAGCGCACGGGTGCGCTCGGCCACGCCCTCCAGCTCGAGCAGCCGCTCCTCCCCCACCAGCGGCGCGAAGCGGCCGAGCGGATGCGGCGTGACGTGGACCTCTTCCAAGCACCCTCCGGACCGCTCCTTCCTGGGACGGAGCGCATGGAGAAGCCTTGCGGCGACGCTACAGTAGCCGCCCGCGCGCCCTGGAGGGATCCCGATCGCCGCCCCGCCGCCGCCGCCCGCCCCGCCGCAGCCCCGCGCCCCCTCCCCGGCCGTCCTGCTGGTGCGTGGCGCCCTGGGCGGCGCCTTGATGGGCCTCGCGAACCTCGTCCCGGGCATCAGCGGCGGCACCATGCTGCTGGCCACGGGGGTCTACCCGGGCTTCGTCGGCGCCATCGCCGAGCTGACGACGTTCCGCTTCCGCCGCCGCTCGCTGCTCCTGCTCGGCACGGTGGCGCTCACCGCGGCCCTGGCGATCCTGCTCCTGGCCGGGCCCACGCGACGGCTCGTGATCGAGCAGCGCTGGGTGATGTACAGCCTCTTCGTCGGACTGACGCTCGGCGGCGTGCCGATCGTGTGGCGTCTGGCGCGGCCCGCGACGAGCGGGGTCTGGGTGGGGGCCGCCCTCGGCCTCGCCGCCATGGCGGCCATGACCTGGATCGCACCGCCCGGCAGCGCGGGCGGCGGCACCTCGAGCGGCATGCTGTTCGTGGCCGGGCTCGCGGGCGCCTCGGCGATGATCCTGCCGGGGGTGAGCGGCGGGTACCTGCTGCTGCTGCTGGGGCAGTACCTGCCGATCCTCGCCGGCGTCGATGCGCTCAAGCGCGGGATCCTGGCCCCTCTCGCGAACGGCGCCGCTCCCGATGCGGAGCTGGCCCGCGCCGGGCTTGCCGTGGCGATTCCGGTGGGCCTGGGCGTGGCGGCGGGAGTCGTGGTGGTGAGCAATGCCGTGCGCTGGGCGCTGGCGCGCTTTCCCAAGCCCACGCTCGGGATCCTGCTCGGCCTGCTCGTGGGCGCGGTGATCGGACTCTGGCCCTTCCAGCGTGGGGTCGCTCCCGAGCCGTCCACGGCCGTTGCCGAGCAGGCGGCGGACCCGGAGGCATGGCCGCTCGAACGCTTCCGCCCGAACGGCCGCCAGGCCGGCGCGGCCCTGCTGCTGATCGGTCTCGGGCTGGCCGCGACCACCGCGGTGGGGCGCCTGGGCGGCGGGAACGCCGGATCCCGGGACGTCTGAGCCCGGGAGGTCCGGGGGCACATTCTTCCGGGCGTGGGCAAGACGCTTCCATTCTGCAACGTGGAGGCGGGGTGGCAGCCCACCGGCAACGGAGCCCTCAGCTCCGGATTCTCCAGCGGGAATCCCCGCTTCCACCCGCGTGGCGGTGGCTCCGCACGGTTCTTGCATCGCCTCTCCCGGGATCTCCACGTCCGGGGGGCAAGCATGGCGGCTGGAGCGTTTGGCAATCGCGGGGCACGGGGCGCGCTGGCGGCGCTGCTCCTCGGCCCGGTGTCCTGCATCGGGTACTCCGACGTGAAGCGGGATACCGACCGCCACCCGCGCGTCGACACCGGGGTCTCCGCCACGATCCTCTACCCGGGTCAGGCGCCGCCGCCCATGGGCTGGCCGCCCGCCACGGGAGCGCCCGGGCAGTCCGCGCCGGCCCCGGCCGGCTCGTCGTCCGCCGGCGGCGCGTCGAGCGGCAGCTCCGCCGGACCGGTCATGATCGGTGGTGCGGAGAGCGACGAGACGCGCCACAAGGACGTCCACAGCGAGCCGCTCTGGTATCACCCGCTCTGGGCCCCCTTCGCCATCGTGCTCTACCCGATCCGGAAGGTGCGCGACTGGCTGAGCCGCGACGAGGCCCCGGCGCCGGTGGAGTCCTCCGCGGCGCCGCCGCCGCCCGCGCCCAGGCAGGACGTGCAGGCGGCCTACGAGCGCGCGCAGCTCGAGGCCCTGCGCCGCCAGATCGAGTCGCAGGGCGCCGCCCCGCCTCCCGCACCCGGGCCGGTCGCGGGGGCGCCGAGCCCGGGGCCCTCGTCCTCGATCGCGGCCGAGCTCGAGGCGTTGCGTCGCCGCGCGGGCGGCGGGGCCCCCTCCGCCACGGGGGGGACGGAGACGTGGCGGCCCGCGGCTCCCTTGCCGCGTCCGCCGACCCCGCCCGCCGGGGTCGCCGACCGCGTGCACGATCGGAACGACGACGGTCGGCCCGACCACTGGCAGTACCGGGACGGTGGCCAGCTGGTGCGCGAGGTGTTCGACGACGATGCCGACGGCACACCGGATCGCACCGTCTTCTACGAGCCGAAGAGCGGCGAGACGCTGCGCGTGGAGGAGGACGCCAACCACGACGGGCGGGTGGACTCCTGGGCCTACTACGAGGACGGCCACCTGGCGCGCCGCCGCGCCGACGCGGACGGCGACGGGGCGGTGGATCACTGGACCTTCCACCGTGGCGACCGACTCCTGCGCGACGAGCGCGACACCAACGGCGATGGCTTCCGCGACCGCGTGGACGTGTACGAGAACGGCAAGCTCGTGCGCCGCGACGAGGACCGCGACGGCGACGGCCGTGCGGACCGCGTGACGCGCTTCGACGCCTCGGGTGCGCCCTCCGAGCTGGAGGAGGACCGCGACGGAGACGGCCGCGTGGACGTGCGCTCCAGCTATCGCAAGGGCCGCCTGGTGCGACGCGAGCTCCTGAGCGAGCTGGCCGCGCAGGAGGCGCTCTCCCCCCTGCCCCGTCTGGACGCGCCGGAGCGCCCGGGCGAGCCGCCGCGCTGAGGCGGTGTCCGCCCACCCGCTGCGCCCCGCCCGCGCGCTCGCCGCGCTCCTCGGCGTCGTCGTGCTGCTCGGCGCCGACGCGCCCGACCACGCACCCCTCGAGCGCCTGGAGGCCGGTCTGCATCGCGAGGTGAACGCGGTGCGTGCGCGGCACGGCCTGGTCCCGCTGCGTCGCGACGCCGAGCTGGACGCGGTGGCACGCGCTCACAGCGCCGACATGGCGCGTCGCGGCTACCTGGCGCACGAGAGCCCCGAGGGCGTGAATCCCGCCCAGCGCCTGGTTCGCGCCGGCCTCCAGGGCTTCACCCTGGCCGGCGAGAACGTGGGCCTCACCAACCTGGCGCCCCCGAACCAGGAGATCCTGCGCGGCTGGCTCGCCTCCCCCATCCACCGCCGCAACCTGCTGGCTCCGGCCTTCAACGCCACCGGCCTCGGCATCGCCCCCGCCCCCGACGGCACCCTCTACTACACCCAGCTCTACCTCACCTACCCCCGCTGACCGAAGCAGAGCCTCCGGAGCCCCAACAACCCCCCAAGGCTCCAACGCCCCGCAAGCGCCGCGCCAGCGGCGCGCGCAGCGAGCCGAAGGCGAGCGAAGTCCACACAGACGCACGCGCAGCGCCTCCGAGCCCCAGAACCGCCCCGGAGCCCCAACGCCCCGCAAGCGCCGCGCAGCCGGCGCGCGCAGCGAGGCGCAGCCGAGCGAAGTCCCCTAAGGCCGGAACGTCACCGTGCGGCGCCGATCGTGATAGTACACGTCGACGGGCGCGCCGAGGTCGAGCTCCTCCGGAAGCATCACGTAGCCGAGCACGATCTCTCCCGCCTGGAGCGCGCCCAGGTGTCCCTGCAACACCCCCAGATGGTCCGCGTTGCCCGCCTCCGGCTGATACGCCAGATGGCCCTGCACGAAGGTGAAGTGCCCCTCGAACCGCTCGGGCCCACGCGCGGCCGCCGTGAAGAGCAGCACCGACCCGGTGGTCCGTCCGCCGGCGGCCCGGCGCGCCTCCCGCAGGCGCGCATCGAAGGAGGCGGCGTGCGCCAGCGAGATCCGCAGCAGCTCGCGACCGTCGGCCGTCTCCTGGACGAAGCTCGCCGGCGCCAGCTGCTGGGAGAGCTCGACGATGGAGAAGAGGTCGCGCAGCTCGGCCTCGGAGAGCCCCAGCTCCACCGGCCCCGCGCCTTGCGGAGGCCCCGCGGCGACGCTCGGCGGAGCCGGCACCGCGGCTGTCTCGGGCACCGGAGGCTGCGGCTCGGTCCCGTCTCGCAGCTCGCGCACCTTCCGCGCCGCGTCGATCAGGTTGTATGGATTGTTGGGGTTCGCGTCGGACCGATACACCTCCCAGGTATAGGGCCGCGGCAGGTACTCCGGCCGCAGCGGAGGCACCTCGTGCGGCTCGACCCGCTTCGCGGCGCTGCACGGGACGTCTTGCTCGGACTGGACCACGAAGATGCTGCCGTCCGGGCACACGCCGGTGATGCCGGCGGCGGCCGGGCCGGCGAGGAGCGCGGCAGGGAGGGCCGCGATCAGGAGCGCTCGGAGGCGCACTCGGGACGGTCGGGAATCGCAGAGGAGGCCGGTCCGCATGGGTCGCATCCGCCACCCCTTTCCGCCGATCATCCTAATCCATAAAACCTTTGAAAATCAAGCGTTTCCATCGCCATGGCGAGACCTCGTGGAAGCTTTGCGCACACCCTTTCGACGCCCGTCCGCGGACTTCCCGGCGGCGGTTGCTGGCGTTTCGCCGCTCCCGCGCACGGCCTGCCGGCGGGCGCGAGCGTGCCGACGCAGGGCCGCCACCTCCCGGGGCTCGAGGACGCGTGCCTGCCCCGGTCCGAGGCGTCCCAGCCGCAGCGGCCCCATGCGCGTGCGCACCAGGCGCACCACCGGATGCCCCAGCGCCCGGAGTGCGCGCCGGATCTGCCGCTTGCGTCCCTCGCGGAGGGTCAGGCCGAAGCTCGTGACGTCGGCACGGGCGTGGTAGCGGGCGGCGCCCACGCGCGCCGGTGCCGTGCGCCCATCCTCGAGCTCCACGCCGCGCGCGAGCCGACGCAGCGTGGTCTGCGCCACGCGTCCGCGCACGGTGACCCGATACTCGCGCTCCGTGCCGAGCGAGGGGTGGAGCAGCACCTGGGCGAGCTCGCCGTCGTTCGTGAGCAGCACGAGGCCCTCGGTATCGAGGTCCAGGCGGCCCACCGGGAACAGGCGTTCGCGCGCCTCGGGAACCAGCTCGAGCACGGTGCGACGGGCGTGAGGGTCGCGCACCGTCGTGGTGACGCCCCGCGGCTTGTGAACCAACCAGTAGGCCGGCGGGGCCAGACGCACCGGGCGTCCGTCCACGGTGATGTGATCGCGCTCGGGGTCCGCGCGCTCGCCGAGCTTCGCGGGAGCCCCGTTCACGCGCACGCGCCCGGCCCGGAGCAGCGCCTCCGCGCTTCGCCGCGACGCGACGCCCGCCCCGGCCAGGATCTTCTGGATCCGCTCGCGGCTCAGTGGGGCTCGAGACCGGAAGGCGGCTGCGTCGGAAGCTCGGACGCGCCGTTCGCGCCGGAGGGCGCGGCGGACTCCGCGTCCTCGACCGCCGGGCTCTCGCCCCCGCCCTCGGCGGCCTCCTGCTCGGGCGTCGGGAGCAGCTCCTCGAGCTGACGCAGGTTGGGCAGATCGCGCAGGGAGTCGAGCCCGAAGACCTCGAGGAAGCGGCGCGTCGTACCGTACAGGAGCGGGCGTCCGGGCACCTCGCGGTGGCCGGCGATCCGCACCAGCCTCCGCTCCATCAGCGTGCGCAGCACGGCGCCGCACTCCACTCCGCGCACGTCCTCCACCTCCGCGCGCGTGAGCGGCTGCTTGTAGGCGACGATGGCGAGCGTCTCCAGGGAGGCCTGGGAGAGACGCAGGGGCCGCTGCGGGCGCAGCTCCCGGAGCCACGGTGCCAGCTCGAGCCGCGTGCGAAGCTGGAAGCCCCCGGCCACCTCCTCGATCTCGAAGGCGCGGCCGTGCTCGCGGTACTCCTGGTTCAGCTCCGCCACGAGCTTGCGGACGCGCGCGGCATCACAGTCCGGCACCACCGCGCCCAGGCGCGCCGCCGAGACCGGCTCCGAGGACGCGACCACCAGCGCCTCCACGATGCGACGTTGCTCGCTAGCGTCCATGCCTCTCCCTCACTCGAACTCGGCGATGCGCGCACGCCAGTCCGGCGCGTCGGCGCCCGTGTTGCGGCGCAGGCGGATCGGACCCTCGGGCACGCCCCGTTCGCCGACGCCCTGGTAGACGCGGAGGGCGGCGACGCGCGTCAGCTCGAGCACGGCCAGGAAGGTGGCCACGACGAGCGCCCGGGTGACCGGCCCGCCTCCTCGAGGCGCCAGCACCGCCACCAGCTCCAGCGTCTCGGCGCCCTCGAGCGCCTCCATCACCACCTGCATGCGCTCGCGCACCGTGATCGGCTCGGAGACCAGCTCGTGCACGAGCTCCACGCGCGCCGCGTCCCGAAGCACGTCCCGCAGCGCCTGGAGCAGCTCGAAGAGGCCCACCTCGAGCTCCCGCTCGCCTTCGGGCAGGGGCTCCGGCTCGGGGCCGCGCACCTCGAAGACGTCGCGTCCCAGCAGCGGTCTCGCCCCGAGCTCCTCGGCAGCCTCCTTGAAGCGCTGGTACTCGAGCAGCCGCGCCACCAGCGCGGCGCGCGGGTCGCCCTCCTCCTCCTCCTCGGTCTCGTCACTGGGCAGCAGCAGCCGCGACTTGATCCACGCCAGGGTCGCCGCCATCACCAGGTACTCCGCCGCCACCTCCAGGTGCATGTCCCGCATCAGGTCCACGTACTCGAGATACTGCTCCGCGATGCGGGCCAGGGAGAGCTCGGTGATGTCCAGCTCGTTCTGGCGGATCAGGTGGAGCAGCAGGTCGAGCGGCCCCTCGAACACCGGGAGCTTGACCGCGCAGGCCTGCCCGGAGCCCGCGATGGGCTCGAAGACGGACGCTTGGGAAGGCGGCGAGCTCGAGCTCATGGTCTCGTTCGCGGAGGACGCGGGCGGCGGGGGAGCCCTCGGGGCACGGGGAGTATGGGCGATCGCGGACGCCCGGGCAACGTCAGGCGTCCGAGCCGCGCCGGCCGACGCGCGGTCGCTTGCGCCCGCCGGTCCCCGACCCGGTCCGGGCCAGCTCTCGCGCCAGCGCCAGGGCGTCGGCGCGGTCGCGCACGGTCCCGTCCAGATACGCGGCGCGCAGACGCGCCAGCGCCCGGCCCACCGCGGGCCCCGAGAGCCCGAGGGCCACGAGGTCGGCGCCGCCCACCGGCGGGCGGCGCGCACGATCCTGGTTCGCCCAGCGCGCGATGCGCCGGCGCACCGGTGCGGGCGCCCAGGCGTGGAGCGCCAGCAGGCGATCCTCGTCGATCTCGCCCAGGAGCGCGTCGATGGCACCGCGCCCCGCCGCGCGGGCGAGCGCGCGCAGCCAGGCGTCCCGCTCCTTCGGAAAGCCCGCGAGGCGTTGCGCCAGCTCGCCGCGCACGGAGAGCCGGCGCAGCGTGCGGCGCCGGAGCGTGGCGTCGAGCGGCGCCAGCCAGACCGCCAGCCCGGCGGCCCAGGGTCGCATCCGGCCCGGCGGCCAGGGCGGCGCGGCGAGGGCGCGGCCCAGACGGCGCAGGGGGGTCGCGCTCGCTCGTGGCAGCTCGAGGCCCGGCTCGAGAGCGCCGAGCACGTGCCACTGGGCCAGCAGCCGCAGCGCCCGGGGCGGGTCCAGACCGAGCGTGCAATCCTCGAACAGCTTCTCGATCTCGCGTCGCAGGCGGTCGCCGGAGACGGCGCCGAAGGCGCCATCGCGCAGGGCGTCCCGGAGCGCCGAGCGGGTGCCCCGGGAGAGCGAGAAGGCGAGCCGGGCCGCGAGCCGCGCGGCCCGCAGGGCCCGGGTGGGATCGTCGTGGAAGCTGCGCGGGTGGAAGACGCGCAGCACGCCCGCCTCGAGATCGCGACGTCCGCCGTCGGCCTCGATCACCGGCGGACGCCCGTGCCGGGCCACGCGATTGAGGGCGATGGCCAGCGCGTTCACGGTGAAGTCGCGCCGGCGCAGGTCGTCCTCCAGGCTGCCGGGGCCGACGCTGGGCAGCGCGCCCGGGCGTGCGTAGGCCTCGCTGCGCACGGTGGCGAGATCCACGGTGACGCCATCCAGCGCCACCCGAACGGTCCCGAAGCGGCCGTGGGCCACGATCCGTGCGCCTTGGGGAGCGGTGGACTCGGCCAGGGCCAGCGCCGTCCCGGTCCCCCCGCCCTCCACGATCAGATCCACGTCCCGGAGCGGACGGCCCAGCAGCAGATCGCGCACCGGGCCGCCTACCAGGAACACGCCCACGTCGAGGCGCTCCCCCTCGCGCGCGAGGGCGCGTACCAGAGAAGCGCACGGCGTGGGTACGGCGGCGAGGACGTCACGGGGGGTGGGCCCGATCACCCGCGGCGCCTCGATCCACCGCCGCGCGGGTGTCGAGCCTCGACCGTCTCGCGCAGGCGACGACGGCTCACGTGGGTGTAGATCTGCGTGGTGGAGAGGTCCGCATGGCCCAGCATCGCCTGCACGGCGCGGAGATCCGCACCCCCTTCGAGCAGGTCGGTGGCGAAGGCGTGACGGAGCACGTGGGGCGAGACGCGGTCGGATGGGAGGCCCGCCCGCAGGGCGAGCCCGCGCAGGCGCGTGAAGAAGTTCTGTCGGGTCATGGGTCGTCCGTGCGTGCTCAGGAAGACCGCCTGCGGCGAGCCGTCGCTGCGCCGGGCGAGCGTGGGCCGGCCCTCGGCGAGCCAGGCGTCGAGGGCCTCGAGAGCCGGCTCTCCCAGCGGAACCACGCGCTCGCGGTTGCCCTTGCCCCGCACGCGAACCAGACCGGCGCGACGGTCGAGCGCGGAGAGCGGCAGCTCCACCAGCTCGCTCACGCGCAGCCCGCAGCCGTAGAGCACCTCGAGCATGGCGCGATCGCGCAGGCCCAGCGGCCCCCGGGCCTCGACCGCAGCCAGCAGCGCCTCGGTCTCGTGGGGACGCAGCAGCCTCGGCAGCGTCCGACCGATGCGGGGGGAGCCGAGCCCCTCGGTGGGATCCTGCTTCAGCCTGCCTTCCCCCAGCAGGTGGCGCACGAAGCGACGCGCTGCCACCAGCGCCCGCGCCCGGCTGCGGGGCGCGAGGCCCGCCGCCTCCAGCGCCTCGGCGAAGCTGGCGAGGTCGTCGCGGCGCAGCGCCTCGGCCCGGGTGACGCCGCGCCCCTCCAGGTGGCTGGCGAAGCGGGCGAGATCCCGCGCGTAGGCCTCGAGCGTGCGCCGGGCCAGGCCTCGCTCCACCGCCGCCGCGGCGAGGAAGCCATCGATCGCCGCGCCGAGCGACGCCCGCGCCTCAGCCATGGGCGGGTTGCTCGGGATCGCGCGCGGCCTCCAGCAGCGCCTCCTGGAGCGCGTGCAGGCGCGCGGGATCCAGCACCTGCCGGCCCTCGCGATCCTTCAGGTAGAAGGTATCGGCCACCTGGTCCATCACGGTGGCGGCCTTGGAGATGTAGATCGCCAGGTCGTGCTGGGCGATCACGTGCGTGAGGGCGTAGAGCAGGCCCAGGCGATCGTTCGCCGAGACGTCGACGATGGTGTAGAAGTCGGACTCCGTGTTGGAGACCGCCACGCTCGGCGGCCGACGCGAGGGCGTTCGGGCCGCTCCCACCGGGCGGCGCTGGCGCGCCAGAAGCTCCGCCACGCTGCGCCGTCCCTCGAGTACGTCCCGCAGCATGGTCTCGAACTCGTCCCAGAGCAGCTGACGCTCCTCCTTCTCGCCGCGGGGCGTGCTCACCCGGTAGACCTCGAGTGCGAGCCCGGAGCGCGTGGTGTAGACGTGGGACGCCAGGATGTTGATGCCCCGCGCGGTGAGCGTCCCGGCCACCGTGGCGTAGAGCCCTTGCACGTCCCGCGAGCAGACGATCAGCTCCGAGAAGTCGCCCCGCATCTCCCGCACGGCGATGGAGACGGTCCGGGCCGGGTCGAAGGCGATCATGGCCAGGGCGTGTCGCGCGAGCTGGCGCGGCGTGTGGGAGACGAAGTAGCGGCGCGGCATCACCTGGAAGAAGTCGTCGATCTTGGCGTCCGCAACGCCCAGCCTGCCCAGCTCCGTCCGCGCCGCCCCCTGGCGGGCCTCCACGCGCCGCTCGATCTGCTCGAGCGCGCGCTTGGGATCGGCGTCGCCCGTCTCGAGCAGCTCCGCGGTGCGCTCGAACAGCTCCTGGAGCAGCTCGCGCTTCCACGGGGTCCAGGCGGTGGCGGACGAGGCGCGGATGTCCGCGAAGGTCAGCAGGTAGAGATGGCGCAGGTTGACGCGATCTCCCACGGTGCGGGCGAACTCCAGGATCAGCTTCGGGTCGGAGAGATCGCGGCGCTGTGCCAGGTGCGACATCAGCAGGTGGTGGCGCACCAGGAAGACGGCGCGGTCGGCCAGCTCGGCGTCGAGGCCCAGCCGCTCCAGACACACGCGCGCCCGCTGCGCGCCGCGATTGGAGTGGTCGCCCCCGAAGCCCTTGCCGATGTCGTGGAGCAGGCAGCCCAGGAACAGCGCGGTGCGGCTCTCCAGCCCGCGCACCAGCTCCGTCAGATCCGGGACGGCCTTCTCGTACTCGCCCTTCCAGAGCCGCCGAAGCTGCTCCACCAGGAAGATCGAGTGCACGTCCACCGTGTAGGTGTGGTAGATCACGTGCTGCCAGCGGCAGACGATGTGCTCCCACTCGGGCAGGAAGCGACCCAGGAGCCCGTTTTCGTTCATCGCCATCAGCGTCCGCATCACGCGGAACTCCGCATCCAGGATGCGGCAGAAGGTGCTCGCCGCCGCCGGATCCCGACGCAGCTCGTCGTCCACCAGATGCAGGTTCTCCCGCACCAGGCGCTGCGCGGTGCGGGAGAGCTCGATGTCGTGATCCTGGGCCACCGCGAAGGCCGTGAGCAGGCGCAGCGGCCGCTGGCGCAGGTGGGCGGCGTGCGGGATCTCCAGGCGCTCGCCCACGCGGCGGAAGCCGTCTTCCACCTCCGCGGCCCGGCGGGGGCGGCGGGGCGCGGGCCGCGCCCGCGCCAGGCACTGCTCCATCACGATGGCCGACTGGTTGCGGATCGCACGCGCGTGCCGGTAGTAGGCGCCCATGAAGCGCTCCACCGGGAGCGCCACGTCCTCCTCGGCGTCCGGGGCGTAGCCCAGCAGGTCGGCGATCTGCTCCTGGAGCTCGAAGCTCATCTGGTCGTTGCGTCGCTTGGAGATCAGGTGCAGCTCGTTGCGGACCCGCCACAGGAAGTCGAGGGCCGCGCGGTAGGCCTCCATCTCGGACTCGGTCAGCAGGCCCAGGTGCAGCAGGTCGTCGAGGCCGCGCATGCCGGGCTGCACCGCGCGCGTACACCAGTAGGCGGCGTGGTAGTCCCGCAGGCCGCCGGCACCTTCCTTCAGGTTCGGCTGCAGCAGGTAGAGCGACTCGCCGAAGCGACGGTGGCGCTCCTCCACCGCCTGGATGCGCCGCTCGATGAAGGACGCCGCGCCCTTGCGCAGCGTGGCGCGGATCGCCTCGCTGAAGCTCTGGAAGAGTCTCGGGGTTCCCGAGAGGAAGCGCGTGTCGAGGACCGCGGTGAAGACCGTCTCGTCGCTGCGGATCAGCTTGAGCGTCTGCTCCAGGGAACGCGTGGCACAGCCCACGGTGACGCCGGCGTCCCAGAGCCAGTACTGCAAACGCTCGGCGATCCGGGCCACGTAGGGCGAGAGGGCTCCCGCGTGCAGCAGCAGCAGGTCCACGTCGGAGTGGAGCGCCATCTCCCGCCGGGCGTAGCCGCCCACCGCCAGCACGGCGAAGTCCTCGCCCTCGGCGTGGCCCTCGGCGAAGTATTCGGCCTCGGCCAGCTCGAAGAGGCGCCGCACGAGCCGATCCAGCAGGTCGGAGTGGCGCTCGTTCAGCACGCGTCCGGAGGGCTGCGCGCGCAGCTGGCGCACCAGCTCCTGCTGCACGGCGCCCAGGTAGCCACGCACGGCAGCCAGCACCTCGGCCTCCTCGCCGGGATCGGCCGGGGGCCGCCGCACCAGCGCCGCCAGGTGGCGCTCCAAGTCCGCAGTCGCGCTCAAGGGGACCTTCCCGCCACCACCGGGACGAAACGTCCGCGGTAGCCGGCCAGTCCGTCGGCGATCTCCTCGGCCAGCGCGTCCAGGTAGTGTGGGTCGCGCAGGCGCCTCGCCTCCTCGCGATGGGTGAGGAAGCCCACCTCCACCAGGATCGAGGGCATGCTCGAGAGGTAGAGCACGTAGAAGGGCCCCTTCTTGAGCGCCGGATCCCGGGCGGAGGGCCAGCGCTTGCCCATGCCCGCGGCGATCTCGCGGTTCACCAGCGTGGCCAGCAGCGACGAACGCGCCGACGCCTCCGACACCCGCAGCCGTGCCAGCAGCCGCTGGAGCGGGTTCACCTCGCGCGGTCGCACCCCGTTCTCCCGCGCCGCCAGGCGCAGGGTCTGACGTTGGGCGTCCTCGTCGAGGGTGTAGATCTCGATGCCCTGCACGCCCCGACGCGTCGCGGCGTTGGCGTGGACCGAGACGAAGACGTCTCCACCCGCCCCCTCGGCCAGGGCGGTGCGCTCCTCCAGGTCGAGGCTGCGGTCGTCCTCGCGGGTGAGCGTGACCCGGAAGCCGCGCGCACCCAGGCGCGAACGCAGCCGCCGGGACACGTCGAGCGTCACGTCCTTCTCGCGCAGCCCTCCGATGCCGATCGCGCCCGGATCGCGCCCGCCGTGGCCGGGGTCCACCACCACGTGCTGTACGGGGCGCAGCTCGGGCGGGAGGGGCCGCCGCGCCTCGTCGTCCTCGTCCCGTAGCGTCCCGCCCATCCGGGCGCGCTCGCCGAACACGTCGATCACCACGCGCGGCGGCCCGCTCAGGTGCAGCAGCCGATGGCGCTCGTAGCGCTCCAGGTCGAGCACGATGCGCGTGTGCGTGAGCGTGTTCTGCCCCACGCGCACGCGACGCAGCAGACCGTCGGCCACGGGAATCGGCTCGGGATAGTCGCGACCGACCCAGACCCCGGGCAGATCGAAGTAGAGCCGCTCCGGAAGCCTCGCGCCCCGATTGGCCGGCAGCCGCCGCACCGCCGTCTCCGTGTTTCGGGTCAGCTCCACGACGATGCGGGTGTAGTTCGGGTAGGACCAGTGCCGGACGGTCTCCACGTCGGCGAGCCCCGGCGGGCGCTGCACCCCGAGCGAGCTCGCCGCGGCCACGAGCAGCCCCGCACGCAGCACACCCCGCCTCACGAGGACTCCCCGCGCAGGCGGGCGGTCC
Source organism: Myxococcota bacterium (assembly GCA_041577015.1). Taxonomy (GTDB): domain Bacteria; phylum Myxococcota_A; class UBA9160; order UBA9160; family PR03; genus JBFGJV01. Next base: position 11,916 of record JBFGJV010000008.1, on the reverse strand, counting down.
AGCGCGCCAGCAGGTTCAGCGCCTCGAGGGGCGTGGTCGCCTGGGCGTCGAGGCGGCCCAGCTCGTCCAGCACCTCGCGCTCTTCGGCGCTCCCCTCGCCCCCGCCGGCGAAGAGGCCCAGCTGGTCCGTCCCACCGGGTGCGCGGGCGGGATCCAGCTCGTGGGCCTCCAGTCGCTGCAGGATCTCCCGGGCGCGTCCGATCACCGCCCCCGGCAGACCGGCCAGGCGCGCCACCTGGATGCCGTAGGAGCGGCTGGCACCACCCGGCACCAGGCGGCGCAGGAAGATCACCTCGTTGCCCCACTCGCGCACCTGGAAGTGCGCGTTGCGGATGCGCGGCTTGTGCTCGGCCAGCTCCGTCAGCTCGTGATAGTGGGTGGCGAAGAGCGTCCGCGCGCGCAGACCGGGTGTGTCGTGGAGATACTCGGCCACCGCCCAGGCGATGGAGAGGCCGTCGAAGGTGCTGGTGCCACGGCCGATCTCGTCCAGGATCACCAGGCTGCGCGGCGAGGCCTGGGCCAGGATCTCCGCCGTCTCGCGCATCTCCACCATGAAGGTGGACTCTCCGCGCGCCAGGCGATCGGAGGCGCCGACGCGCGTGAAGATGCGGTCCACGACGCCGATCCGGGCGCTCTCGGCCGGGACGCAGCTGCCCATCTGGGCCAGCAGCACGAGGAGCGCCACCTGACGCAGGTAGGTGCTCTTGCCGGACATGTTCGGCCCGGTGAGGAGCCAGATCTGGGCGTCCGCGGGATCGAGCTCGCTGTCGTTGGGGACGTAGGTCTCGCCGCTGCGGGTCGCGAGGAGCGGCTCGATCACCGGGTGACGCCCGGCCCGGATCTCGATGCCCTCCCCCGCGTCCACGTGCGGCCGCACCCAGCCGTCGCGACGCGCCACCTCGGCCAGACTGGCGAGCGCATCGAGCCGCGCCACGGCCTCGGCCGCCTCGCGCACCGCACCCGCGTGCTCGAGCACGGCGCGGCGCACGCCCTCGAAGATCTCGCGCTCCAGGGCGGCGGCGCGTTCGTTCGCGCCGAGCACGTTGCTCTCCATCTCGCGCAGGGCGGGCGTGGTGAAGCGCTCGGCGTTGGCCAGCGTCTGCTTGCGCTCGTATTCCGCGGGAACGCGCGCGAGATTGGACTTCGTGACCTCGAGCGAGTAGCCGTGCACCGGGTGGAAGCGCACGCGCAGGCTGGTGATCCCGGTCCGTTCCCGCTCCTGCGCCTCCAGGCCCGCGATCCACTCGCGCCCCTTGCGGGCGCTCTCGCGCAGGACATCCAGCTCGGCGCGAAAGCCGGCGCGGATGTAGCCGGTCTCGCCCGCGCCGCGCGAGCCGCGCGGCACCGCCGGCGGGTCGTCCACCAGGCTCTCCTCCAGGATCGCGACCGCAGCCGGAACGGGCGCGGGCACCGGGAGGCTCGCCGGGGCGGGACCCTCGCCGCCGGGAAAGAAGCCCTCGTCCCGGGCGTCGAAGCCCGCGACCACGTCGGGCAGCGCGGACAGGGACTCGCGCAGCGCCGCCAGGTCGCGGGGCGTCGCCGTGGGTCGCGCCGCCTTGGCGAGCAGACGCTCCAGATCGCGCACGCCGCGCAGCCTCTCCCGCACCCGCGCGCGCACGCGATCGCGCTCCGCCAGCCACGCCACGGCGTCCTGGCGCGCCGCGATGGCGGTGGGATCGAGCAGCGGGTACGCCACCCAGCGCGCCAGCCGGCGCGCGCCCAGGGGCGTCGCGGTGCGGTCGAGCCGCTCGATCAGCGTCCCGCGGCGCGAGCGGTCCTCGGCGCTCTCGAACAGCTCCAGGTGCGCGCGCGTGGCGGCGTCGAGGATCATGGCGTCGGCCAGGCGGTAGTGGCGCAGGCGCGCCGGGTGCTCCAGGGCGAAGGGCTGGTGGCGCTGGAGGTAGGCGAGCAACGCGGCGGCCGCACGATGGGCGGGATCCGTGGCCTCGTGATCGAAGGCATCCGGTCGCGCCGGCGCCCCGGCGGGCTCGAAGCTGGCGGGCTCCACCGGGGTGACGACGGCGCTCGGGAGCGCCGCACCCACCGCGCGCGCGAGCGGCCCGTCGACGGGCTCGGCCACCAGCACTTCGCGGGGTGCGATGCGCCGCAGCTCCTCCTGGAGCGCGGCCGGCAGGCCTGCACCGCACGGCTCCGCCAGCTGCGTGGCGCGGAACTCGCCGGTGGAGGCCTCCAGGGCGGCGAGGCCGCAGCCCACCTCGGGGTCTCTCACGACCGCGGCGAGGGCCACCTCGCGGGTGGCCTCCAGGCCTTCGGGGTCGCCCACCAGGCCGGGCGTCACCACCTCGACCACCTCGCGCCGCACCAGCCGGCGACCCGCACCCCGCGGGTCCTCCACCTGCTCGCAGATCGCCACCCGGTGCCCCAGGTCGGCCAGCCGCTTCAGGTGCGCAGCCGCCGCGTGGACGGGGACGCCGCACATGGGCACGGGGTCGGGCTTGCCCTTGTCGCGGGTGGTGAGCGCGATGTCGAGCAGCGGCGCCGCGCGCTCCGCATCCTCCAGGAACATCTCGTAGAAGTCGCCCATCCGGTAGAACAGGATGGCGTCGGGATGCTTCGCCTTGATGGCCAGGTACTGGCGCATCATGGGGGTGTCGAGCGCGGAGCGGCTCACTCGAAGATCTCCAGGGGGCGTGCCGGGGCCTCACGCTCCAGCACGGCGAGCAGCTCCGCGTAGGCCTTGATGGCCTCGGGAGAACGGTCCTGCTGCAGCAGGATGCGGCCCAGGGCCACGTGGGCCGCGACCCGATCCGGCTCGCGTTCGAGCAGCCGGCGCACCTCGGCCACGGCCTCCTCGCCCTCGCCGCGCGCCGCCAGGGCGGCTGCCAGCGCCAGGCGGGCGTCGGCGTCCTCGGGCTCGCGCTCGAGCAGCTCGCGCAGGAACTTCTCGTAGTCGCGGGAGCGGTCCAGGGCCGCGAAGGTGGCGGCCAGGCGTGGGTAGACGCGCGGCCCCGCGCGCCGGTCGATCTCGGGCACGCGCCTCCACGCGGTGAGGGCGCGCTTGTTGCGGCCCCGCTCCGCCTCCACCTGGCCCAGCTCGATCCACGCCTCCACGCAGTGCCGGTCGCGGCGCAGCGCGCGCGAGAGCGCCTTGCGCGCCTCGTCCGTGCGCCCCGCCGCGCGCGCCGCCTCCGCCACCGCCACCAGCAGCCGCGCCTCGGAGGGGCCCGACTCCGTGCCCTCCACCCGGGCCAGCCGGCGGTTCAGCTCGATGGCGCGCTCGTGGTCGCGTACGTCCGCCGAGAGCTTCACCAGGGCACGCAAGGCGCCGGCGTGATCCGGCCGGTGGGCCAGGGTTTCCTCGTAGGCCGCGATGGCCCGGCGCAGGAAGCCCCCCTGGCGGAAGTCCGTCGCGAGGCCGAGCAGCGCCTCGAAGCGGTCCTCGGCGTCGAGGTCCGGCCGCAGCAGCAGGTTCTGGTGCAGGCGGATCGCGCGACCGATCTCGCCCCGCAGCCGGTAGAGACGCGCCAACGCCAGGTACGGCACCACGCTCTCGGAGTCCAGCTCGGCGGCGCTCTTGAGCAGCCCCTCGGCCGCGTCGAGCTCGCGGTCCAGGACGGCGAGCAGGGCGCGCCGCAGCGCGACGTCGACGTCCGCCGGCGCATCGGAACGCCGCTTCCACCAGGGCACTGGCGCTACCCGACCCGCTCCGCGCTCCTCGACGGCCCGCCCGCCTCGGGAGGCCCGCCGGCGGACCCGCGCGGTGCCCCCTCGCCTTCGCTGGAGAGCGGCAGGTTGCGGAGCTGGTGCACTTCGGTGGCGAGCTTCTCGCTCTCCCGGCGATGGCGACGCGCCCGCAGGCCGAGCCGGGCGAAGGGAAGCATGCCCAGGAGCGCGGCGACGCAGGCCCCCAGGCCGAAGGCCGCCAGCAGCGCGACCCAGGCGGGCACCGCCTCCAGGACGCCCACGTACGGGAGCTCGATCACGACCTCGGTGGGGTTGGCCCGGGCGAACATCCACCCGAAGACGCCCAGGGCGATCAACGCGGCGAGCGTGAGCAGCCGACGGAGCACGCGCATCGAACCGGCCCCTTTCCGGTTGCACCGGGAATCGTGCTTCGCGGCTCAGGCCGAAGCTTCGTCCTCGGCGCGGCCGAGCGGGCGCCGGGGCGCCCGGTCGACCATCTCCTTCAACTCCTTGCCGACCTTGAAAAAGGGGGTTCGCTTGGCCGGGATCTGCACCATGTCCCCCGTCTTCGGGTTCCGGCCCTCGCGCGCCTCGCGCACCTTGACCTGGAAGCTCCCGAAGCCGCGGATCTCGATGCGCTCGCCGCGGCGCAACGCCTCGGTCATCGCGTCGAAGATCGTGTTGACCACGACCTCCGTGTCCTTCTTCGAGATGTGAGGCGTCTGCTCCGCGACCCTCTCGATCAACCCGCTCTTCGTCATGCCTGCCTCCGGCACGGCCCCCGGTCAGTCCTCTTCGGGGGCGTCGTCCGACTTGCGCCCGAGCTTGTCCGCGATCAGGTCGCCCAGCGTCGTGGTCTGGCTCTGGGCCTGCTGGGCGGCCAGGCGCTTGAGCGCCTCGCGTTGTTCCTTGTCGTCCACGGCCCGCATGGAGAGTGCGATCTTCTGCTCCACGGGGTCCACCTTCATCACGATCGCCTTCACCGTCTCGCCGGGCTTCACCACGTCCGAGGACTTGCCCACGGGCTGGGCGGAGAGCTCGGAGCTGTAGACCAGCCCCTCGATGCCCTCCTGGAGCTTCACGAAGGCACCGAAGTCGGTGACGCTGGTGACCTCACCCGAGATCTCGCTGCCCACCGGATAGCGCTTCTGGATGTCGGCCCAGGGGTTGGGCTCGAGCTGCTTGATGCCCAGGGAGAACTTCTCGTTCTCCTTGTCGATCTTGAGCACCACGGCCTCGATCTCGTCGCCCTTCTCGAACTTCTCGCTGGGGTGCTTGATCGACTCGGTCCAGGAGACGTCGGAGACGTGCACCAGCCCGTCGATGCCCTCCTCCAGCCCCACGAACAGGCCGAAGTTGGTGATGTTCTTGACCGTGCCCTTCACCTTGGTCCCCACCGGGTACTTCTGCTCGATCTGGTCCCACGGGTTCGGCTCGATCTGCTTCATGCCCAGCGAGATCTTGCGATTGCCCTCGTCCAGGTCGAGGACCACCGCCTCCACGTCGTCGCCCACGTTCACGACCTTGGACGGGTGCTTGACGCGCTTGGTCCACGACATCTCGGAGACGTGGATCAGGCCCTCGATGCCGGCCTCCAGCTCCACGAAGGCGCCGTAGTCCGTGAGCGAGACCACCTTCCCCCGCACCCGCTTGCCCACCGGGTACTTTTGCCCGGCGTCCACCCACGGGTCGGGCTGGATCTGCTTGAGGCCCAGCGAGACGCGCTCCGTCTCCGGGTCGAACTTCAGCACCTTCACCTTGATCTCGTCGCCGACGCGGAACAGCTCGCCGGGGTGGTTCACGCGCCCCCAGGACATGTCGGTGACGTGCAGCAGGCCGTCGATGCCGCCCAGGTCGATGAAGGCCCCGTAGTCGGTGATGTTCTTGATGACACCGTCCACGATCTGACCGACCTGGAGCGTCTCCAGCGTGTCGCGGCGCTGCTGCTCGCGCTCCTTCTCCAGCAGCACGCGTCGGGAGAGCACGATGTTGCCGCGCCGCTTGTTGAACTTGATGATCTTGAAGCGGTGGCGGGAGCCCAGCAGCTGCTCCAGGTTGCGGACCGGGCGCAGGTCCACCTGGGAGCCGGGCAGGAACGCCTTCACGCCGATGTCCACCGAGAGCCCGCCCTTCACGCGGGAGACGATGATGCCCTCCACCGCCTCGTCCGCCTCGTAGGCGCGGCTGATGTCGTCCCACACCTTGAGACGGTCGGCCTTCTCCTTGGAGAGCACGATGCGGCCGTCCTCGTCCTCGAGCTCCTCGACGAGCACGTCCACCCGGTCACCTGCCTTCACCAGCACGTTCCCGTCGTCGTCCATGAACTCCCAGACCGGGATCATCCCCTCGGACTTGAAGCCCACGTCCACCTGCACGTTCTCGTCGTCGACGGACAGGACGGTCCCCTTCACGAGCTCGCCGTCCTTGTAGGTGCGCAGCGAGCTCTCGAAGAGATCCGCGAAGCTCTGCCCCTCGGCGGGGTTGCCAGTCTGGTCACTCATGCGTTCAGTCGCTCTCCCCGTGCGGCCCGCCCCGCGGGCCTCGGTCGAATGGCTCGCGGCGCCCGCCGTCCGGGCGCCGCAATCGGTCCTCGTCTCCTTCGGCCGGACCCGCTTCGGGCGCCAGCCGCTCGAGCGCCGTGCGGGCCTCCGCGAGGAAGCGCTCCACGGCCTCGGCGTCGCCCGCCTCCAGGATCCGCGCCAGCTCCGCCAACCGCTCCGCGACGCGAGCCAGCGGCGCCGCCAGCGCCTTGCGGTTCGCGTCCAGAATCCCGCCCCACAGGGCCGGGTCGCTGCGCGCGATGCGCGTAAAGTCGCGGAATCCCGGGCCGGCCAGATCGCCCGCCCCCCGCGGCGCCCCCGACAGGGCCCGGCCGTAGGCGAAGGCGAGAGCATGGGGAACGTGGCTCGTCCACGCCACCTCCCCGTCGTGGGCGGCGGGCTCGCGGCGCACCACCCGGGAGCCCAGGGCGCGCCAGAGGCCCTCCACCCGTGCCTCGGCCTCCGACGTCGCGGCGGGACCCGGGCAGACCACGCACGTGGCCCCCTCGAAGAGATCGGGCCGGGCCCGTTCCACCCCGCCCCGGTGGCCGCCCGCCATGGGGTGGGCGCCCACGTAGGAGACGCCGGGCGGCAGCAGGCCCGGGAGGGTCTCGGCCAGCACCCCCTTCACGCTGCCCACGTCGCTGACGACACACCCGGCCGCCAGCTCCGGCGCGACGCGCCGTACCAGCTCCGCCATCACCTCCACGGGGGTCGCCAACACCACGAGGTCCGCGCCCGCCACCGCGGCGCGGGCGTCGGTCGTGACGCGGTCCACGAGGCCTCGCGCGCGGGCGGCCTCCAGGGCCGGCGCCCGACGCCCCTGGCCCACCACCTCCCTGGCCAGGCGCCGCTCGCGCACGGCCCAGGCGAGCGAGCCCCCCAGGAGCCCGAGGCCCAGCACGGCGAGCCGTTCGAAGCGGTCGGTCACGCCCGCTCCTCCCGCAGGCGGCGCAGGGCCTTCACCAGGCGCTCGTTCTCCTCGGGCTTGCCGATCGTGATGCGCACGTGCTCGGGCAGGCCGAAGCCGGCCATGGGCCGCACGATCACGCCCTCCCGCAGCAGGCGCTCGTAGACGCCGGCGCCGGTGCGCACCAGCACGAAGTTCGCGTCGCTCGGCACCACCTCGTAGCCGAGCGCTCCGAGCTCGCGCGTGAGCGTCTCGATCCCCCGCCCGTTGACCTCCCGCGAGGCGACGACGTGTTCTTCGTCGTCGAGCGCGGCCAGGGCCGCCGCCTCGGCCACCAGGTTCACGTTGAAGGGGTGGCGAACGCGCTCCAGCACCGAGGCGAGCTCCACGTCCGCCAGGCCGTAGCCGATGCGCAGCCCCGCCAGGCCGTAGATCTTCGAGAACGTGCGCAGGACGACGGTGCCCGGCCGGCGCCCGGTCCACGCCAGCGCGTCCGGAAAGTCCGGGCGGCGCGCGTACTCGCGGTAGGCCTCATCCACCACCAGCACGACGCCTTCCGGGAGGCCGGCGGCGAAGCAGTCGAAGGCTTCGGCCCCGACGCTCGTGCCGGTGGGGTTGTTCGGGTTGCACACGAAGACGAGCTTCGTGCGCGGGGTCAGCGCCCGGGCCATGGCGGGGAGGTCGTGCGCCAGCCCGCCGTCCAGGGGCACGCGCACGGCGGTGCCGCCCATGCCCTGCACCACGATCGGGTACATGGCGAACGACGGCCAGGCAAAGATCGCCTCGTCACCCGGACCCAGGAAGGCTTTGGCAAGCAGCTCCAGGATCTCGTCGGACCCGGTGCCGAAGACCAGCCGCTCGCCCCCGACGCCGAGCCGCGCGGAGAGCTTCGCCCGCAGCTCGAAGCAGGCGCCGTCCGGGTAGCGATGCACGCGCTCCGCGCAGGCACGGATCGCCGCCACCGCCCGGGGCGAGGGACCGAGCGGGTTCTCGTTGGAGGCCAGCTTCGCCGCGCCCTGGATGCCGAGCTCGCGCTCCAGCTCCTCCACGGGCTTGCCCGGCTGGTAGGGGCGCAGGGCGGCCACGTGCGGCTTCGTGGGCAGACTCACCGGGCTTCCTCGGGAGCGCCCGCGCGCGGGAAGGAGCCGAGCCAGCGGGTGGAGTGGGCGCGGCTCGCCGCCTCGGCCAGGGCCTTCGCCACCGCTGCGTCGTCCCGGTGGCCCTCCACGTCCAGGAAGAAGCGGTACTCCCACGGCTTGCCGGGAATGGGCCGCGACTGGATCGCGGCCAGATTGACGCCATGGCGGGCGAAGGGCTCGAGCAGCCGGTGGAGCGCGCCCGCCTCGTCCTTGCGCACGGTGTAGACGACGAAGGTGAGGTCCCGTCCGCTGGGCGGAGGCGCGTCGCGCCCCAGCACCAGAAAGCGTGTGGTGTTGCCGCGGCGGTCCTCGATGGCCCGGGCCACGATCTCGAGGCCGTAGGTCTCCGCGCCGAGCGCGCTGCCGATCGCGGCGACCGTCGGGTCCTCGGCCGCCAGGCGTGCCGCCGCGGCCGTGCTGGAGCAATCGACCCGCTCCCGTCCCGGGAGCTCCCGGTCGAGCCAGCGGCGGCACTGGGCCAGGGGCTGGGGGTGCGAGGCGACGCGGCGCACGTCGTCGAGACGCCCGCTTCGCGACAGCAGGTGCTGGCTCACCGGGAGGCGGATCTCCGCGCTGGCGGTGAGCGTCGTGTCCACGAAGGCGTCGAGCACCTCGGTCACCGCCCCCTCGATGGAGTTCTCCACGGGGACCACGCCGAAGGTCGCTTCGTCGCGCTCCACCGAGGCGAACACCTCGGCATTGGTCGCGGTCGGCACCAGCTCGGCGCTCGCACCGAACTGCTCCCGGGCGGCCAGGTGCCCGAAGGTGCCCTCCGGGCCCAGGTAGGCCACGCGCAGCCGCGCCTCCAGGGACCGCACGGCCGAGATGATCTCCCGGAACACCGCCGTCAGAGCCGGGTTCGGAAAGGGGCCGGGGTTGGCGCCAGCCAGGCGGTCCACGAGATCCCGCTCCCGCGCGGCCGAGAAGACCGGGAGGCCGGCGCGTTGCTTCAGACGACCCACGGCCTGGCCCAGGCGCGCCCGCTCGTTCAGCGCCGCGAGCAGGGCCTGGTCCACGCGGTCGATCTCGACGCGGAGGGCCTCGAGGTCGTCGGGCTCCCCGGCGGCAGCCGGCGCGGGGGTTCGCTCGCGGGAGTCGCTCATGCTCGGATCCGTGGCACCCCGGGGGCCGGGAGCTCGCCGTGGCAGGAGGCTCCGCCGCACGCCGAAAGTCGGCTAACCCCCTGAAATTCCGGCGGCAATGTATCCGAGGCCCGGAGCCGCCGCAAATCGCCCTCCCCCCGATTCTCCCGCCCTGGCGAGGGGTTGCGGCCGAGGGGCCGCCGGGCGCCGGACGCGGTGCCTCGAAGCGTCAAGGGGGATCGCCCAGTGGTCGATACGGGGACGACCCGAGCGGGGAAGCCATGCCCGGAACCCGAGCCTCCCGCCGCAATCCGCGTCAGTCCCTGGCGACGAAGATCATCTTCTTCGTCTTCGTGTCGACGTTCGTGACCGCGCTCGTGGTGACGGGGATCTCCGTCCAGTCCACCTACGCCTTCCTGCGCCGGGACATCGACCGCAGCTTCCCGGCCGCGCTGGAGCGTACGGGCGAGCGCGTGGCGGGCTGGCTCCTGGAGGGCAGGACGCGGCTCGAGGAGATCGCCCGGAGCGAGCGCTTGCGGAGCTGGGTCGCCGCGTCGGGCGCCCACGGCCTGGACGAGAACGCCGACCTGATGCTCCACGAGGAGCTCAGCGTCGGGCGCACCTTCTCGAGCTTCGTGGTGCTGGACACCCGGGGCGACACCGTCGCCGCCGTCGGAACCGACGCTGCTCCCGAGCGGCTGCCCGCGGAGCTCGCCGATGCCGAGAGCGCCTCGGTGCATGTGCTCTCGCTGCGCAGCGGGCCGGTGCCGGTGGCGTCGGCACCCCTCCTCGACGGCGAGGGTCGCAAGATGGGGTCGCTGCACGGGGTGTTTCGTCGCGAGGAGCTCAGCACGCTGCTGCGCAGCGACCTGCTCGGCAACGCCGGCGACGTCCACCTGGTGGACCAGGAGGGCCGCGAGGTTGCCTCCGGCCGCCCGGGCGGCCCGCGCATCGGCGCGTTTCCGCTGGCGGAGCTCGTCGGAGGGCCCCGGCCCGATGTGCGCGAGTTCAGCCATCCGAACGGGGCGCGCGCCATCGGCATCGCCCGGCCGCTCGACCTGCTGGGCTGGCACCTGGTGATCCAGCAGCCCTTCGACCAGGCCTTCGCGCCGGTCTACTCGGTGGTCGGGCGCATCCTGCTGATCGACCTGGTCATCGTGCTGGTCTTCAGCCTGGCGGCCTGGAAGGTTACGGCGGCGGTGGTGCGCCCGATCGGGGCGCTCTACGAGGGGGCGCGCCGCATCTCCCAGGGCGAGCTCGCCGTTCAGCTGCCTGACACCCAGAGCCGCGACGAGGTGGGGATCCTGACCCGCACCTTCAACGACATGACCCAGAGGCTGCGCAAGGACCGCAGCGAGATCGAGGAGGCCTACAAGCGGCTCCAGGAGCAGAGCGACGAGCTGCAGCGGGCCAACGAGGTGCTGGAGCAGCTCTCCATCACGGACGGGCTCACGCGGCTGCACAATCACCGCTACTTCCAGGAGCACCTCACCCGCGAGATCAAGCGCGTGAGCCGCACCAGCGAGCCGCTCTCGATGATCGTGATCGACATCGACGACTTCAAGCGGCTGAACGACCGGCTGGGCCACGCGGCGGGGGACGAGCTGCTGGTGCGCATCGCGCGGACGCTGAACGAGTCGGTGCGGGCCTCGGACCTGCTGGCGCGTTACGGAGGCGAGGAGTTCGTGGTGCTCGCCCCGGGCACCGACCTCGAGGGCGCCGTGAACCTGGCGGAGAAGATCCGCACCGCCGTGGCCGAGAGCTCCTTCATCCTGGACGATTCCATGCGCCTCACGCGCTGCACGATCTCGATCGGCGTGGCACAGTACGCCGGCAGCCGCCGCGACTTCTTCGAGGCCGCGGACAAGGCGCTCTACCGCGCCAAGGGAGCCGGCAAGAACTGCGTGATGGCCGCCGAGGACGCCGCCTAGCACGCCGCACGTCCGCTGGCTCCGGGGCACCCGTGTGCCATCCTGCCGGCCGTGACGCGGGTGATCGGGCTGACGGGCGGCATCGGGACCGGGAAGAGCACGGTCTCGCGCATGTTCGAGCGGCTCGGCGCCGTGGTGATCGACGCCGACGCCATCGTCCACGAGCTCCAGGCTCCCGGAACGCCGTTGCTCCAGGAGATGGTGGGCGCGTTCGGAGCGTCGATCCTCGACGCCGAGGGCGCGTTGGACCGCGCGGCCCTGGCCGAGCTGGTGTTCCGGGACCCCGAGGCACGCGCCCGCCTCAACGCGCTGGTCCACCCTCGCGTCGCGGCGGAGATGGCGCGACGCCTGCACGAGGCGCGCGCGGCAGGCGCCCCGCTGGTGGTGCTCGACATCCCGCTCCTGCTCGAGACCGGGCGCGGCGGCTTCGACGCGGTGGTGGTGGTGTACGCCCCCGAGGAGGTGCAGGTGCGTCGCCAGATGGAACGGGACGGCTGCTCGCGCCAGGAGGCCGAGGCGCGCGTGCGCGCCCAGATGTCCATCGAGGAGAAGCGCCGCCGGGCCGACTACGTGATCGACAACTCCGGCACCCTCGAGGAGACCGAACGCCAGGTCCGGGAGGTGGTTCGGGGACGTTCCTTGCCTTGATTGCCTTCCGGGGGACGGCGT
>JBFGJV010000007.1:0-31461 GCA_041577015.1 Myxococcota bacterium | reverse complement strand
ACGCGCGGCGCGTCCGCCGGGGCGACCCCCGCGAACCAAGCAAGGTAGCGGTTCGGGGCGTAGGTTCCCGTCTCGGCATCGAGCTTCTGGGCCGTGCCGGTCTTGCCCGCCACGCGCACGCCGGCCAGGGCGGCGCGCCGGCCGGTTCCCTCGGCCCCCGCGGCGGACTCCAGCATCGCCACCAGCTGGGCGGCCGTGCGTGCGGAGACCACGCGCTCGCCCGAGGCCACGGGCACCGGCTCCCAGGTCCCGCCCGCCTCGCGGCGGGCGTTCACCAGCCGCGGACGCACGCGTACGCCCCCGTTGGCCAGCGCCGCCGTCGCCACCGCGAGCTGGATGGGTGTCGCGTTCACGCCCTGACCGAAGGCGATCGTGGCGTGGTCGAGGGGCTTCCACTGCCGCCACGAACGCAGCAGGCCCGACGACTCCTCCGGAAAGCCGCTTCCGGTCGCGGCGCCGAAGCCGAAGCGACGCAGCGCCTCGAAGTGACGCCGGGCTCCCACCCGCTGCGCGATGCGGACGCTGCCGACGTTGCTCGACAGGCGCAGGACGGACGCCACGTCGAGGGTGTCGTGGGGTTCCCGGTCCCGGATCACCTTGCCGGGCACGCGCAGGACGCCGCCCTCCAGGTCGATCACGTCGTCCGGCTCGAGCACGCCCGCCTCCAGCGCCGCCGCCACCACGAACATCTTGAGCGTGGAGCCGGGCTCGAGCGCGTCCAGGAAGGCGCGCGAGCGGGAGCGCGGGTAGGCGACGCTCCGGAAGCGGTTGGGATCGAAGGCGGGCCGCTCCGCCAGGGCCAGCACGTCGCCCTGGACCGGGTCGAGGACCACCACGCATCCCCCGCGAGCGCCGGAAGCTTCGACGGCGCGACCCAGGGCCGCCTCGGCCTCGGCCTGCAGGGCGGCGTCGAGGGTGAGCGCCACGTCGCCGCCGGCGGCCGCGTGCGGGTCGAGTCCGGGTCCCACGAGCAGGCGACCGCGGGCATCCCGCTCCACGGGAACCCGGCGCGGCCGCCCGCGCAGCCAGCTGTCTTCGAGCCGCTCCACGCCCCGCACGCCCACGCCGTCGATGTTCGCGAAGCCGAGCAGCGTGCCGGCCAGCTCCCGGTTGGGGTAGGTGCGGCGCGGCTCCGAGAGCACGCCGATGCCGGGCAGGGCCAGGCGCCGCACCCGCTCCGCACGGTCTGCATCCACCCAGCGCGCCACGAACGCGAAGGGGCGCGGCTCGCGCAGGCGGCGCAGCAGCGGCCCGGCCGGCACGGCGAGCGCCTGCGCCAGGGACCGGGCGGTGGCCGCCGCGTCGCGTACCTCGGCGGGGACCGCGTAGACGGAGGGCGCATCGAGGGTGAGCGCCAGCTCGGCTCCCTCACGATCCACCACCACACCCCGCTCCGGGGCGAGGGTGAGCGCGGTCAGCACCTGCGCGTCGCCCCGCGCCTCGGCGCGCGGATCCCAGAGCGAGAGGTGGGCCGCTCGGGCGGCCAGCCCCAGGAACAGCGCCAGCATGGCGACCTGCGTCAGGCGCAGTCGACGTTGGGAGCGGCGCAGCTGCGGCGACCTCACGGAGCCTCGTCCCCCGTGGCGCCGTCCGGCCCGACGTGGAGGATGCGGGTGGGCGGTGCGAAGCCGAGCTGCTCGGCCCGGCGCCGCAGCTCGCGTGGGTCACGCAGCTCGCGCACGCCCGCGGTGAGCGCCTGGGCGCGCTCCTCCAGGGCCTGCTCGTGCTTGAACTTCTCGCCGTTCTCTAAGCGCAGGCGGATGATGTCCACGCGCAGGACCACGAGTCCGAGCGCCGCCAGGAACACGCCCACCAGGGAGAGCGGCATCCCGCGTCGCCGCCCGCGGCCGCGGCGCCGGGCGCTCACGCCGCCTCCGCCAGTCGTTCGGCGCAGCGCAGGCGCGCCGAGCGCGCCCGCGGGTTCTCGCGAAGCTCGTCGCTCCCGGCCACGATCGGTCGCCGCGTCACGATGCGCAGCCGCGCCTGGCGTCCGCAGGTGCAGACCGGCTGCCGCGGCGGACACACGCAGCCCCGGGCCTCCCGGCGCAGGAACGCCTTGACACGGCGGTCTTCCAGCGAGTGGTAGGCGATCACGACCAGTCGGCCGCCGGGGGCCAGCACCGCCAGCGCCGCCTCCAGGCCCTCCTCCAGCGCGGCCAGCTCGTCGTTCACGGCGATGCGCAGCGCCTGGAACACCAGCGTGGCCGGGTGGTGGCGACGGCCGCCGCCCACCCGCGCCTCGCGCACGATCCGCAGCAGATCCCCGGTGGTACGAAGCGGCGCGTGGCGGCGCGCCTCCACCAGGGCCCGCGCCAGGCGGGACGCGCCCGGCAGCTCGCCGTACTCGCGCAGCCAGCGCTCCAGCTCCGGACGCGAGGCGCGGCGCAGCAAATCGGCGGCGGTGTGGGGCAGGCGGTCGTCCATGCGCATGTCGAGCGGCGTCTCGTCCGCGCCTTCGGCGGCGAAGCGAAAGCCGCGCTCGGGCGTGTCGAGCTGGTGGGACGAGGCACCGAGGTCGAGCATCACGCCCGCCACGGGAGGCCAGCCGAGCTCGCGGTGGATCCGATCCAGGTGGCGGAAGGACTCCCGCACCAGCTGGACGCGAGCGCCGAAGCGCGCCAGCCGCGCCCGTGCGGCGTCGAGCGCCTCCACGTCCACGTCGAGCCCGAGCAGCTTCCCGTCGGGACTCGTCCTGTCGAGGATCGCTTCCGCGTGTCCGCCGCCGCCCACCGTTCCGTCCACGATCGAGGAGCCCGGGCGCGGGAGGAGCCGTTCGAGGGATTCGGCGAGCAGCGCCGGCCGGTGGCGGAACGGACCGGCCAAGGGCCTCGACTCGGCGGCGGCAGTCCGCTCGGGACTGCCGCCGCGCGGTCCAGGGGTGCCCCGGAGCATCGCAGTGGCGACAGGGGATCGTGCCCCCCTTCACTCCCCGCCCGCCGTCACGCGATGCTCCGGGGACACCCCAAACCTCTCACCTGGAGGCGTTCGAGCCTCCTTCTCCCCCCACCAGGAGCCCTACAAACCGAGCTTCGTGACTTCCGCGGAGATCTCGTGGAAGCGCTTCTGCGTCCGCACGAGATCCGCGTCGAATCGCGCCTTGTCCCAGATCTCGATGCGCGGCCCCACGCCGGCGATGGTGGCCTCCCGCCCGAGCTTCGCGTGCTCGCGCAGATGGGGCGGGACCAGCACGCGTCCTTGCGCATCGATGGGGCACTCCGCCGCCCCCGACACCAGGAAGCGCTGCAGCGCCTGCACCTGGGGCTCCAGGGGCGCCGCCGTGGAGAGCCGCTGCTCGATCTCGAGCCAGTCCTCGTACGGGTACAGGGCGAGGCACTCCAGCAGGTTCGTCAGGATCGGCGCCCGCTCGCTGCGTCGTTGAAGCTCCACTCTGAACCCCGCGGGGATGCTCACGCGGCCCTTCGCGTCCATCGTGTGCACGAACCGGCCTCGAAACATCCGTGCTGCACTCGCTCATCCTGGGTGGCCATGGGATTTTCTTGTCCCTCGATACCACCGTTCCCCACCGCGCCCCCTTTTTACGGTCCGTCCAGACAAAAATCAATGGAAAGTTCGGCCCTTGAGCATTTTTTCTGCGAGTGGGGAGGGGACCCAAGATCTTGAGCTGGAGGGGGCCAGGAGGCACGAGATGGAGGAGTTCTCGACGGAGCAGGGGCCTCAGGCGGAGCCCAGGCCGGGGGTCCGGGCGCCGTGGACGCCCTCCACACGCCGTACCACCGCGGCCAGCGCACTTCCGGGCTCCGGCTCCGGCGCGGGGCCCGGGTCCGGCGGGTCCGCCTCGAGGAGCGCGTCCAGGACCGCACCGGTGCCTGCGGTCAGGCCGCTCGGCGCGTAGCCGCCCTCGAGGACCAGGGCGAGGCGTCCCCCGCAGAGGTCGTCGGCGAGCGCACGCGCCAGCCGCCCCATCGTCAGGAAACCCTCCGCGCCCACCTCCATCGAGGCCAGCGGATCGTCGCGGTGAGCGTCGAAGCCGCACGAGACGAGCAACAGCTCGGGCCGGAAGCGCATGGCCACCGGGACCACGATGCGTCGCAGGACGCCGACGTACTCCGCGTCGCCGCATCCCGCCGGAAGCGGGATGTTCACGGTGGCACCTTCGCCGCGGCCGCGACCGGCCTCCTCCGCCGCCCCCGTGCCTGGGTAGAACGGGTACTGGTGCGTGGAGACGTAGAGGACGTTCGGGTCCTCCTCGAAGAGGTGCTGGGTCCCGTTGCCATGGTGGACGTCCCAGTCGAGCAGCAGGATGCGTTCCACCGCCTCCTCGCGCTGGAGGGCGCGCGTGGCGATGGCCACGTTGTTCAGCAGGCAGAAGCCCATGGCGCGGGCCGCCTCCGCGTGGTGGCCCGGGGGCCGTACGGCGGCGAAGGCGGTCCGGACCCGCCCCTGCGCCACGGCGCGCGCCGCATCCACCGCGGCACCCGCCGCGAGGCGTGCCACGTCGAAGCTCGCCGCAGAGACGTAGGTGTCCGGGTCGAGCTGGGCCGGGCCGCGTCGCGCCGTCTCCTCGAGGAGCCTCAGATGCTCCCGCGGGTGCACGGCCAGGATCTCCTCGTCCTGCGCCGGTCGCGCCGGGATCGGCGTGAGCCGCTGGCGCCGTGCCTCGATCGCGCGCCCCACGGCCTCCAGGCGCTCCGGTCGCTCCGGATGGCCCGGCGGCCCCCGGTGCGCGTCGCAGCGCCGGTCCTCCACCACGCCCACGGTTCGCGTGACGCCCATCGACGCCCATGGTATCTGAAGACGGAGCGCACCCGAAGCCGAGCGGAGCCCGCGGATTGGCCTCGAACGCCCCCCACACCATCGCGATCACCGGCGTGCGCACCTTCGTCGGCCAACGCCTGGCCGAGCGGCTGACCGCGCGCGGCTCCCGGATGCGGGTGATCGGCATCGACCTGCGGCGTCCCTACCGGCTGGAAGGGAGCATCCAGTTCCACCGCGTCGACCTGACCGATCCCACGGCCAACGCGCGCCTGGCGGAGCTGCTGGAGCGCGAGCGCGTGGAGGCGGTGGTGCACGCCGCATTTCGCCGCGATCCCACGCCCGACGTCGAGTACGACCACGAGCTCGAGACGGTAGGAAGCCTGCACGTGCTCCACGCCTGCGCCGCCGCCAAGGTGCGGCGTCTGGTGGTGGCGTCCAGCACCATGCTCTACGGACCTCGACCGGACAATCCGAACTTCCTGGGCGAGTCGCACCCGCTGCGCGGCCACCCCGACGCCCACTGCGTGCGCAACCGCGTGGAGATGGAGTCGCTCCTCGCCGGATGGCGCACGCGCCACCCCGACGTCCAGGTCACGACCCTCCGCTCCTGCTGGATCATGGGGCCCAGCTACCGGGACCGGATCGTGCGCCACTTCGCGCGCCCGGTGGTGACCACGTTGGTGGGATACGACCCGCTGCTCCAGTTCGTGCACGAGAACGACTGCCTGCGCGCCTTCGAGACCGCCGTGCTGGAGGGACGCCCGGGCGTGTACAACGTCGTGGCGCCCGGCGTGCTCCCGCTCTCCACGATCCTGCGCATGGCGGCGCGCCGCGCGCTGGCGCTCCCGACCTCCGTCCTCTACCGCCTGCGCGACTTCCCCTCGCGCGCGCAGAGCGGCGATCCGCCGGCGGGCTTCTACGACTACCTGCGCTACCTCTGGGTGGCCGAGGGCGAACGGGGCTGGAACGCCTTCGGCGAGCCCCAGTACACCACGCAGGAGGCGTGGATGGCGTTCGTCTCTTCGCGGCGGATGCGCCGCTACCGCTGAGGAGGACCCAGGTGGTGGATTCGCCCGCGCCGAAGACCGAGCCGGCGCTCCGTCAGGCTCTCTCGGCGCTGCGCGAGGAGATCCGCGCGCGTCTCGTGGAGCGCGAGGTCCCGCCGTCCGAGCCCGCCGACTGGACCGAGCTCTACGATCGCCTGCGTCGTTCGCTCCAGACGCTGGGCATGCGCGAGCGCTCCGGCGAGGTGGACGACTTCGGCATGGACCCCTCCGCCCTGGAGCGAGCGCGTCCGCTGCTGGACTTCCTGTTCGAACGCTGGTGGCGCGTAGACGTCTTTGGTCTCGAAGGACTCGAGTGCGAGCGTCCCAACCTGTTCGTCGCGAACCGCTCGGGACTCCTGCCCTGGGACGGACTCATGGTGGCCCACGCGGTGGCGCGTCGGCATCCCCGCGCACCTCGTCCCCGCTTCATGGTGGCAGACTGGCTCGTCACGCTGCCCTTCGCCCAGCCGATGCTGGCGCGTCTCGGCGGCGTGCGGGCGTGCCGGGAGAACGCCCAGCGCCTGCTGCGCACGGGGCGCTCGGTGGTTGCGTTTCCCGAGGGCGCCAAGGGCGCCGCGAAGGTGTTTCGCGACCGCTACCGCGTGCAGCGCTTCGGGCGCGGCGGCGTGGTGCGAACCGCGATCGCCACACGCGCGCCGCTGGTGCCCGTCGCCGTGGTGGGCGCCGAGGAGGTTCACCCGGTGTTGTTCAAGGTGGAGACGCTGGCGCACGGGCTCGGGCTCTCCTTCCTGCCCGTGACGCCCACCTTCCCCGCGCTGGGACTGCTCGGGGCGGTGCCGCTCCCCTCCAAGTGGTCGGTCCGCTTCGGGGAGCCGGTGGAGACCGGCGCGTTCCCGCCCGAGGCGGTGGACGACGATCTCCTGGTCTCGCGACTCACCGAGGAGCTGCGTCAGCGCGTGCAGGCGATGCTCAACACCGACCTGGCCGCCCGCCCCGGCATCTGGGGCTAGGCGCCTCCGAGCACGTCCGGCTCGTCTTCCTTCTTCTCCTCGAGCGATTCGATGGCGACGGCGACGCGCTCGAGGTTGCGGTTGAGGGCATCCACGTCCGAGCGGCGCGGAAGGTCGAGCACGCGGAAGACGCGCTCCACCGCCCCCTGCAGCAGGCTTTCCAGGTCCGGTGCGGCGAACGCGATCCAATCGGCGCGGCGTCGTCCGGTGCCCTCCCGTCCGCTCAACAGCCGGCGCACGTTGCGCTGGAGCTCCTCGATGCCCTCGGAGGCGTCGCCCACACCGCGCCGCAGCGCGCTGTACAGCACGTCGCCGCCACGCCCGATCAGCTCGGAGAGCAGACGTCCGGGAACCAAGCGGTTCGATCGCTCGGTGTCCACCAGGATCTGCGAGAGCGTGACCGAGGTAATGTCCTCGCCGGTCTCGTTGTCCACGACGCGGACGTCGTCGCCGGCCTCGATCAGCTCGGCGATGCCCTTCAGCGTGATGTAGCGGCTGGTCTGCGTGTTGTAGAGCTTGCGGTTGGCGTAGCGCTTGATGAGAACGGCCATGGGGGGTATCCGGGTTGGCCCGCGGACGCGTCCTCCGCCTCGCGGAGCGCGAGCGTAGCACGGTCGTGCGCGTCCCGTCAGCCCTCGACGGGGACACGCTGCACGCCGCCGCCGGCCTCTCCGCGGGACGGGGTGTGTCCGCGGCGGCGTGCGACGCGGCGGCGCGGGCGGACGCCGAACTCCCACAGCAGCTCGCGCAAACCCAGGAACGCGCGCAGCACGGCGCGGGCCTCGGGGTCCTGCTCCGCACGCCGTTCCCAACGCGTGATCTCGGCATCCAGGGCCTCGGCCACGCTCTCCAGCACGCGCGCGTGCCCACCGCCGTCCCCGCGCTCGACCGCCTCGGCCGCCGCGTCGAGCAGGCCCGCCAGGCGCGATTCGCCCGGGCCGGAGCCCGCGGCCAGGGCCGCGGCGTCCAGCAGGCAGCGGGCGGCGCGCAGCGCCTCCGCGAGCGAGCGTCGCGCGTGGGACCAGGCGGCGGCGAGCGCTTCCTCGGCGCTGGCCGGCGCCTCGGGCCGGGAGTCGGCGTCTTCGTCGCGCTTCACGCGCACGCTCCGTCGGCCTCGGCGCCGCACAGCCACTGCGCCACCCGGAACAGCCCTTCGAGGTCGTGCACGTCGTCGCGAAGCTCGGGCACGCGCCGCACGAACCCCCCTCGTCGACGCGCCCGCTCGGCGAGCTCCGCCGTGGCGCGTGCGTCGGATCGGACCAGCGCAGCGTAGCCGTCGGCCGCGCGGATCGCCGCGCGCGCCGCCGCCTCGGCGGGGAAGTCCTCTCCCTGTCCCAGGCGCAGGGCGTCCACCAGCGCTCGGGCGGGCGCCTCGCCGGAGGCTTCCTCCGGAACGCGCGCGGGCGGCGGGCCGCCCCCCGGCCACAGGCGCACGCGGTTGAGCACGACGCCCGCCAGCGGCACGCGAGCCGCGTCCAGACGTGCCAGCAGCGCGCTCGCCTGGCGCACCGACTCCGCTGCGGGGGCCGCCCCCAGCACGAAGGCGGCGTCCGGGCCCAGCAGCCGCTCCTGCACCAGCCGTGCGCGCTCCTGGAAGCCCTCGGACATGCCCTCGAAGGCCAGCAGGAACTCCGAGATGTCCTCCAGGAAGCCGAACCCCGTCACCCGTTCGATGAGACGCAGCGCGCCGATGGCGCCGCGCTGGAAGACGCGGAAGCCCAGGCGGCCCGCGGCGAAGGCCGGGTGCACCAGCAGCTTGACCAGGCGGCTGTCCAGGAACTCGAGCAGGCGCCGCGGTGCATCCAGGAAGTCGAGCGCATGCTGCGCGGGCGGCGTGTCCACGACGATCAGGTCGAACTCCTCCCGCTCGCTCAGCTCGAAGACCTTCTCCATGGCCGAGTACTCCGCGCTGCCGGCCAGGGCGTCGGAGACGTGCTGGTAGATCCGGTTGTCGAGGATACGCTGCCGCGTCTCCTCGTCGTCCGCGAAGCGCGCCACCAGCTCGTCGAACGTGCGCTTGGTGTCCAGCATGAGGGCCGAGAGCCGCCCCTCGGCCGGAATGCCCAGCTGGCGCAGCGCCCCCGGCGCAACCGGCGTCGGCGTGTTGCCGAGCTCGCCGACGCCGAGGGCGTCGGCGAGCCGCCGGGCCGGATCGATGGTGAGCACGACCACGCGTCGACCGCGTCGCGCGGCCTCCAGGGCGAAGGCCGCCGCCAGCGTGGTCTTGCCGACGCCACCGGTGCCGACCCAGACGACGATGCGCCGCGTGGTGAGCAGGGTCTCGAGGCTCGCGCTCACGACACCGGCTCCGGGTCGGCGAGCAGCGCGGGCGCCAGGATCCGCAGGGCCTCCGGCCCCCGCGCGCCTTCCAGCAGCTGGGGCAGCACCAGCGCCGGGAGCTCGGTGCGCTGGCCGGCCTCCTCCAGCCAGCGACGGTTGAGCTCCGCGCGCGCGCGGAGGTGGGCGGCGCAGGCCGACAGCGTGGCGGGAGAAGGAAGACCCGGGAGGGACACGTCGGCGGGAAGCGCGCCCAGCCGCGCGTCCAGGTCCGCCACCTCCGGCGGGAAGGGATCGGGCACCACGGCGTTCACCACCACGCGATCCACGCACACGCCCACGTCCTTGCGCACGCGCTCCACCAGCTCGGCGGTCTCGCGCACCGGGAGCTCCTCGGCCAGGGTCACCGGCAGCAGCAGCGTTCGCTCTCGATCCCGCACGAGGGCCTCCACCCAGGCCGAGTGACGACGCAGGGGACCCGCGCGCACGGCACTCACCACCACGCTCGGAACCTCCAGGAAGGTCAGCCCGTGGCCCGTGGCCGGTGCGTCCACCACGACCAGGTCGTACCGCGGTCGGCCGTCCTCGTCGCGCATCTGCTCCAGGTGCCAGATCTTCCCGAGCGTGATCAGCTCGCGCCAGCCCGGCGAGGCGTCCAGGAGCTGGTGGAAGCCGCGGTTGCGCAGGAGCCGCCGCACCACGCCCCCGACCTTGAGCTGGAGCGAGAGGTACTCCGTCAGCGCCTCGTAGGGATCGATGCGCATCACGTGCAGTCCGGGATGCAACGTGCGACCGGCGTAGCCGACGGGCGGCGATCCCGGCTCGAGGACGCCGGGCACGTGCTCGTCCGGTCCCACCTCGGCCACCACCACGCGCCGTCCGGCCTCCGCGGCTGCCAGCCCGAGGGTCGCAGCCACCGTCGTCTTGCCGGTGCCGCCCTTGCCGGTGACGATGACGAGGCGGCGGTCGAGCAGGGAGGAGGCGCGGGCCACGGAAGGACTCTCCTGGCGGCGTGGCCTGGGCCTCCGCCGCGCCGGGAGCCCTCCGGGGGCGGCTCAAGCGGTTCTCCGGCGCGTCCGAAACGCTCCGGGGGCCATGAGGCTCGCGGCACCCTAGCACACGCCTGCCTCGCTTCGGCTCGGAGTCCCGGAGGAGCTCGGAGTGATCGTCGACTGCGCTCGCTGTCGTACGCGGTTCCATCTCGACGATGCGCGCGTGCCCGCCGGCGGAGTCCAGGTCCGCTGCTCCCGCTGCAAGCATGCCTTCGTCCTGAAACCTCCGGAGCCCGCACGGCCCGACGAGCCGACCCAGCTGAAGGAGCCGCCGCCGCCGGCGGAGCCCGCGACCCGCGAGCCGGAGCCCGCGGCGGAAGCCGCCGCGCCGCCCGGCGCCGAGCTCTTCGATTTCGGGGGCGGGGCGAATCCCGACGAGAACGGCTCCGAGGACGAGAGCGACTGGGAGTTCAATACGGACTTCCCGGATGAGGACGAGAGCGCGCCGCCGGCGCTGGAGGCTCCCTCGGCCGCTCCGCCGGCAACCGAGGACGAGGAGTCGCTGTCCCTCGACGACGTGGGAAGCCCGGAGGAGTGGGACCTGCTCGGGGAGGACAGCGTGCCCGTGCCCGGCGAGCCGGACGAGCAGGCGCCGCCCGCCGCGTCCGCGCCAGGGGCTCTTTCCGTGGAGGACGCCGTCACCTCCGCGCCCCGGCCGCACCGCGAGCCGCCGCCGCCCGGGCCGCGCCCCCGGGCCGCATCCCCGGGTCGGCCGGTGCGAGGGCTCTCCCTCCCCGGCTGGGTGGCCACGGCGTTCCTGCTGTTGGTGGCCGGTCACGGTGGGCTGCGCATCTCGGCACAGCCGGTCGGCGTCGTCGCCCCGGACACCACCGTGACGGGGCTGCGGGTGGAGGATCTGCGGGGGCGGCGAGTCGAGAATGCCTACGGCCCGATGCTCTACGTGGTCTCGGGACGGCTCACGAACCCCGGCCAGGAGGCCCGGTCACCCGGAGCCCTGGTCGTGGTCGAGCTGGCCGGGGCGAACGGGAGGCCGATTCCCGGCCACCGGGCCGCGGCGGGAGGGGCACTGGCCTCCGACGTGCTGCGCGAGGCGGAGCCGACCCGTCTCCGCGCCCAGCAGGAGCGCAGCGGGCAGCGGCTCGCGGGCCTCTCCATCCCACCCGGCGAATCGATCCGCTTCGACGCCGTGTTCGAGGCGCTTCCGGCCACGGCGGCGCAGCTGCGCTTCGAGACGCGCGAGCTGCCGGCCACGGCTGCGGACGAGGGCGCGCCTCAGGCGCCTACGACGAGTTCTTCCCCTCCGTCAGCTCCTCCTTCTTGGGAGTGACGTCGATCTCGTCCTTGCCGGACAGGCCCGACTTGAAGTTCTTGATGGCCTTTCCCAGGCCCGCGCCGATCTCGGGCAGTCGGCGCGCCCCGAAGAGAAGCACCACGATGGCGAGCACGATCAAGAGCTCCGTGGCGCCGAGTCCGAACATGGTGTGGCTCCTTTCGGCCTGACGAAGAAAATGCCCTTGACGGGGGTCCGGGTCAAGCTGCGCGTCAGGGACTCGGGTATCTTCCTCGCGTGCCCATCTTCAAGGCCTACGACGTGCGCGGCGTGGTCCCGGACGAGCTCGGTCCGGCCCAGGTGGAGCGCATCGGAGCCGCGGTGGCGCGCTTCCTGGAGGCTTCCACGCTCGCCGTGGCGCGCGACGCGCGCGTCCACTCGCCGGAGCTGGCGAAGGCGCTGATCCGGGGCATCTGCAGCCGCGGGACGGACGTGGTGGACCTGGGCCTCGCGTCGACCCCGATGCTCTACTTCGCGGTCGAGCACCTCGGCGTGGGCGGAGGCGTGGTCGTCACCGCCTCGCACAATCCTCCCCGCTACAACGGGCTCAAGATCTGCCGGGAGCACGCCATCCCCGTCGGCGAGGCCAGCGGGCTGCGCGAGATCGAGCGGCTCAGCCAGGCCGACCCGGCTCCCGCCCAGGGGGCCGGGACGGTGCGCCCGGCGGACGTGCGCAAGGCCTACGTGGACCACGTCCTCGTCGTGGGCGGCGGCTGTCCATCCGCGACCGTGGCCATCGACTGCGCCAACGGCATGGCGTCGGTGGGCCTGGAGCCGCTGCTGGAGCGGCTGCCGCTCCGGACCGAGCGCCTCTACTTCGAGCCGGACGGGAGCTTTCCCAACCACGAGGCAGACCCGCTCAAGGTCGAGAACCTGCGCGACGTGATCGAGGCGGTGCGGCGCACACAGGCCGCCTTCGGCGTGGCGTTCGACGGCGACGCGGACCGGGCGGTGTTCGTGGACGAGACCGGGAGGCCGATCTCCTCGGATCTGGTCACGGGGCTGCTGGCCGCGGCGGCTCTGCGCCAGCACCCCGGCGGACGGGTGCTCTACGACCTGCGTTCCAGCCGCGCCGCCGCAGAGGCGATCGAGGCCGCCGGTGGCGTGGCGGAGATGTGTCGTGTGGGCCACTCCTTCGTGAAGGCGCGCATGCGCGAGAGCGGGGCCGTCTTCGCCGGCGAGCTCTCCGGCCACTTCTACTTCCGCTTCTCGCCGGACCTCGTGGCCGACGACGGCGTGGCGGCCCTGGTGGCGATGCTCGACCTCCTGCACCGGGAGGGGCGCCCGCTCTCGGAGCTGGTGGCGCCGCTGCGCCGCTACGCCGCCAGTGGCGAGATCAATCGTCGCGTAGAAGACATCCCGCGCCTGCTGCGAACGCTGGAGGCCGAGCACGCCGACGCCGCAGAGATCTCGCATCTGGACGGTCTGCTCGTCCGCTACGAGGACTGGTGGTTCAATCTACGGCCGTCGAACACGGAGCCGGTCGTGCGTCTCAATCTCGAGGCCGGGACGGAGCAGGCCATGCGGGCCCACCGCGATCGGCTGCTCGCGCGCATCGATCAGCTGGCTTCGGGCTGAGCGGCTGCCTCGGTCTTCCGCCCGAGCTCCTCCTCGATCACCCGTACGAAGTCCTCGACCGGTCGCGCCCCGGACATCGGGATGCCGTTCACGAAGAACATCGGCGTTCCCGACACGCCCGCCCCGCGGCCCGCCTCCAGGTCCTTCTCCACCCGCGCCTGGGTGCGATTCTCCTCCACGCAGGACGCGAATGCCTGGGTGTCCAGACCGAGCTCCGACCCGTAGCGGAGCAGATCCTCCTTCGAGAGCGCCTGCGTGTTCTCGAACACCTTCTCGTGGTAGTCCCAGAAGCGATCCTGCTCCTCGGCGCAGGCGGCCGCCTCCGCCGCCTCCTGGGCCCTCGGGTGGATCGAGGTGAGCGGGAAGTGGCGGTACACCAGGCGGACGTCCTCGGGGTAGCGCTCCAGCACCTGCTTCACGATCGGCTCGGCGCGGCGGCAGTAGGGGCACTCGTAGTCGCTGAATTCGACGATGGTGACGGGTGCGTCGTCGGGGCCCAGCGACGGGCCCTCCGCGGCCACCTGGATCCGCGGCTGCTCCAGGGCGACGGAGACGCCCGCCTCCTCGCGCAGCTCCTGCATGAACGCGTCGAAGGCCGAGCGCTGGCGGCTTCCCACCAGGCTGCGCTCGACCCTCGCGAGCGCCTCCTCGCGCTCCACCCCCTCGAAGCTCTCCTGGTGGGCCTCGTAGTACTCCTGCACCTCCTCGGGCGTGACCGCGCTGCGGCGCTCGATCTCCTGGCGCAGCAGCGCGTCGCGCTCCACCCCACGCTTCGCCGCGGCGCGCTCGAGCAGGCGCTCGCGGATCATGTCCTCCAGGGCCCGACTGCGCAGCTCGTGGAGCTTGGCCACGTCGCCGTCGCGACTGGCCTGCCGGAACAGCTGGTCCTTGATCCAGCCGTCCAGCTGGTCCGCGGTGATCGTCTCGCCCGCGATGCGCGCCACCGGCGTGGCGTCCGCCGAGGAACTCGGCGACTCGGCGCCCGGAGCGCAGGCGAGCGCCCCGAGGAGGACGAACGGCGCCGGAAGGCGCCGAAGATGGCTTCCAAGCATGCAACTACCCCCCAGGAGAACGCGGCTCACCCCGAGGGTAGGCGACTGGCGCGGGCGCTGCCCGCGGCGCCGGCCGAGGCTTCCGGCAGACCCAGCCGGGGACGCAGGAACGTCCACATCGCCTTGAGCGCCACCCCCGGGAGCGCGTCGTGCGTGGCGTCGAACCAGAGCTGCTGCTTCGGCTCGCGCGCCGCCTGGAACAGGCGCTCCGCCGCCGCACGCGGCATGCGCTCGTCCTGGCGGGCGTTCACCAGCAGCAGCGGTCGCGGGGCGAAGTCGCCCACGTGCCGAGCGGGATCCAGCGCCGACGGCCCGAAGCCGCCCCCGGCCAGGGCCAGTGCCGCCGCGGCCGGCCGGGGATCCACCGCGCAGAAGCAGGCGCCCACCAGCGCCCCCAGGCTGAAGGCGGCGTAGACGACGCGGCGTGCATCCAGCGCGGGCAGCTTCTCGAGCGCGTCCAGCGCCCGCCGCAGGTCCACCACGGCCTGGCGCACGAACTCCTCCCACAGCTCCTGCGTCTCCGGCCCGCTCGCCCCGTCCAGACTCTCGAGCAGCCACGCCGTGAGCTTGCTGCTGGCGCGTTCGCCGTGAAGGGGCAGGTCGATCGTGGCCACCGCCGCCCCGGCACGAACCCACGGAAACGCGGTCGCGTCCAGATAGGCGACCTGCCTGTGGCCACCGGCTCCGTGTTGCAGGAGCACCAGGGGCGCCGGGCCCGCAGCGGCGGGGAGTAGCAGGCGACCGGGCACGCGGTCGCCCCGACTCGCGTACTCGAAGTGGAAGCTACGCAGGGCGGGCTCGGGTGACGCCGTCTCGCGCACGCGAAGGGCGAGCGGTTCAGCAGGGTCCGGAGCCCAAGCGAGCGGCACCTCCACGCGGGGAGGCTAGCGCGCCAGCAGGGCCTTGCGCGCGCGATAGAGGTGGGACTTGATCGCGTCTTCGGACTTTCGGAAGACGCGTGCGATCTCCCGGATGGGCCGGTGCTCCAGATGATGCATGCGGAACAGCTCACGCTGCTCGGCCGAGAGATCGCACGACACCGCCTGCTCCAGGCGCTCCACCCGCTCCCGGCACTCGTACACCTCGTGCGGGCTCGGGTCCCGATGCACGAGCGGGTGCAGCACCCGATCCTCGCAGTCGTCGTCCAGCGGCACCGTTGCCAGGCGACGCTTCTTGAAGCGACCCGCCAGGGTCCGTCGCGTCAGTCCGAACACCCAGGCACCGAACGGAGCCTCGCCTCGGAACGATCCGATCGAGGCGAACAGGTTGAAGAACACTTCCTGGACGGTTTCCTCGGTGTCCGCGCGATTGCGCAGGCGACGCCCGACGAAGTGGAACACCCGGGGGAAGTACCGCGCGTAGATCTGGTCGAAGGCCGCTTCGTCACCCTCGCACACGCTCTTCACGAGGACTTCGTCGGCGACGAGCTTCGTGTCGGCGCGTCCCGGGACCGCCGGTGTCGGTGCCGCCATCAGGGCTCCCTCGGGGCATGGACCGTCCACCTCGCCGCCGCCCCGCTCCGGGCGTCGGGCGCCCCCGTGGAAGGAGGTGGCCCGCCCGTCGTGGGGGGTGTCAAAAAACGTCACCGGGGCGAGCGGCTCAGGCGCTCCGGGGGTGCAGCTCCCCGAGGGCGCCCAGATCCTCGTCCGAGAGCCCGCTGCGGAAGCTCCGGGCGGAGCGGGGGCTCGCCGAGGGTGCATCGGGCTCGCACGCCCGGCCGCGGTCGAGACGCTCGAGGACGCTCGTCCCGCCGTCCGCCTCCCGGTGCCGGGCCAGCCAGATCCCGGAGGCGTCCGCCTCCCGAGCGGCCACGCGGACCCGGCGCGGGAAGTCCGCCGCCACCAGGAGCAGCCTCGGCCGCAGCCTCGGGCTCAGCTCCAGGGACGGCGCGAGCTTGCGCCAGTCGTCCAGTCGCGCCGCCACCCAGGCACGCTGGGCCAGGCCGTCCGCGAGCAGGGCCGCGCTTGCGGGGCCGGGCGCCAGCAGGGCCACGACCGCGCGCCCGTCGGCCTCCATGGCCAGCCAGTCGATGAGCTCGTCCTCCTCGCCGCAGAGGCTCTCGGCCACCAGCCGCAGCGTCGGGCCGAGCTGCGTCAGGCCGAGACGCAGGCGTTCGCGGAGCAGGTCTCGCTCAGGCAAGTGCGCCGTCCTCGGCATCCTGCCGCAGCAGGCGCACCACGTCGGCCAGGGCGCGCGCGGCGGGGCCGTGGGGGTGGCTGAGAGCTACTGGATGCCGGGTCACGATCGAGCGGCACAGCTGCAGATCGTCCACGAGGAGGCCGTAGCTGAGCAGCGTCCGGCCCAGGCGACGCTCCGTCGTCTCGGCGAGACGATCGAAGGTGCGCTCCGCCTCGGTTCGGCTTCGCACGCCGAAGATGGACGCACCCAGCACCGCCTCCGGCTGGCTGTGCGCCACGCGCTCGAGCGCCGAGGTGGCGTTCGCCAGCTCCCCTTCCTCGGGGCGGGCAAGGACGAGCGCGCCTCGCAGGCACGGGCGGTCCGGCAGTGCCGCGAGGGAGGCCGGTGTCAGCGGCACCAGGACGAACGCGGCGCTCCCGGCGCCGGCCCCCCGGAGCCGAGCGAGGGCCTCGACGAAGTCGGCGTCCTTCGCATGGCGGACCTCGACGCCCAGGGCGCCCCGTCCCGGGCGGGGCCAGAGGGCGCCGGCGCCGTTCGAGACGGGCGCGAGCACGGCGCACCGGTCCCCCTGCCGCGCCAGCTCGACGGCAAGGTTCCAGACCAGCGCCGCGCGCACGAGGTCCCCGTCGGCCAGGGGTACCGCCAGCGCGGTCGCCTCGCGGGTCGGGGGGGCACGAGACGCTTCGCCCTCCAGCTCGGGCCCGAAATAGTGCAGGACGTCGCCCAGCTGGCGCGGCACCGGATCGAAGCGGCCTCCCGCCTAGCGGGCCCCGAACGTGGGGGGGCGCATCGTCGTCGTCGGCTCCGGCTGGGGCGGGCGCGCCTCCTCTTCGACCCCCGCCGAGGGCCCCGCCGCCAGCTCCACCGCGAGGGCGGCGTAGTCCACCGCGCCGTTCGCGGACGAGGCGAAGGAGACGATGGGGCGGCCGCGTCGCGCGGCCTCGCGCAGCTTCACGTTGCTCCGGATCACGGTGTCGAAGCAGAGATCGCCGAAGGTGCGTCGGATCTCGGCGAGTGTCTCGCGCGCGAATCGCGTGCGACCGTCGTAGAGCGTGGGGAGGATGCGGACGCTCGGGTCGTGTCCGATCCGCTCGGACAGCAGCGTGATGGTCTCGAGCAGCTTGTGGACGCCGTGCACCGCGAAGAAGCTGGTCTCGAGCGGAACGATCACCTCGTGCGCGGCACGCAGGGCGTTGAAGGTGAGCAGGCCCACGTTCGGCGGGCAGTCGATCAGCACGAAGTCGTAGCGTCCCTCGAGGGTGCGCAGCGCCGCGCTGAGCCGCTCGGTGCGGGAGTCGGCGCGCTCGGCGGAGAGCTTCTGCTCGAGGGCCGCGAGCACGATGCCCGAGGGCGCCAGGTGCAGCTGCTCGCCCAGGGGTATGAGCACCGCCTCCAGGCGCTCGGAGCCCTCCGGCTCGGCCAGCACCTCGTAGAGATTCTCGTCCAGCTGCTCCGGGTCCACGCCGAGCGAGAGCGTGGCATGGGCCTGGGGATCCACGTCGACGAGCAGGACGCGAGCGCCGTCCTCGGCCAGGCAGCCGGCCAGGTTCACCGCCGTCGTCGTCTTCCCGCAGCCCCCCTTCTGGTTCACGATCGTGATCACTCGCATCGGGTTTCCTCCGCCCGGGCTCCGTGAGCCGACCCCCCGGTCGCTCTCGCGCCCCCGCGCGCAGACGGCGCGGTCGAAGTCGTCGTCGGACCGCCCGCGCGGACCTCGAGGGCCGCACCGCGTCGAAGCGCCACGATGGCGCCGCCGCGGGCCACGAGCGCCAGCTCCGAGAGGGGCCGCCGCACGCCGGGCAGGCTTCGCCGCAACGCGCCCACGCCGTCGCGAATCTGCTCCAGCGGGATGCCAGCCTCGGTGAGCCGCTTGACGGTCCGCAGGGCGACCAGGTCCTGGAACGCGTAGCGCCGCGGGCCCGCGGCGGACCGGACCGAGGGGGCGACCAGACCCGCGCTGGCCCAGTACGCCAAGCGCCGCGGCGAGATCCCCACGACGCGCGCGACCTCGTCGCATCGAAACGATCGAGTTTCGGACCGGGCGGACAGCCTCGCTCACCCCCCAGGAGGATCCGCGATCCAGACGCTAGGACGTGGATCCGCAGCAAGTCAACCCAAATCGCCAAAAAAACGTGGGTTTCGCCATTCGTCCCGGCGCGGGGGCAGCGACTCGGGGTTTTCCCCGTGCCTGACGACCTCGCTTGCGCTGGGGTAGGTTCGCCGCCATGGCCACCCAGCCGCGGGGAACCCCCTCCCGCCGCGAGACCGGAGCGCGGCGCGGTCGCCTCCTGATCGAGGACGCCGCGGGCAGCCGCCCCTTCATGCGCGGCATCCTCGTCCACTCCCTGATGGCGCGTGGGCTCTCGTTCGAGGAGGCGTACGACGCCGCCAATCAGGTGCGGGACCGCCTGCGCGAGCAGGGCGTGGTGACGCGGGCGGAGCTGGCGCGCACCGTGGTCGAGCTCCTGGGCGATCGCGTCCGGGGCCATGCCCCCAGCCGCGCGGGGATCCAGGTGACCCGGCGCGGCCGCGGCACGGCCTTCTCCAAGGGCTTCCTCTCCCAGTCGCTGCTGGCGGCCGCCATCGACCCGAACGACGCCTTCGACGTGGCGCGCCAGATCGAGCTCGAGCTGCTGAAGCGCGGCGTTCGCGAGATCGACCGACGCGAGCTGCGGCGGCTGGCCTACGAGACGCTCGAGGGGCGCCTGGGGCCGGAGACGGCCGAGCGCTACCTGGTCTGGCGGGCGTTCGAGCAGCCCGACCATCCCGTGATCCTGCTGCTGGGCGGAACGGCGGGCGCGGGCAAGACCGCCCTCGCGTTGGAGGTGGGCCACCGCCTGGGCATCCATCGCGTGATCTCGACCGACGCGATCCGCCAGGTGATGCGGATCATGCTCTCCCCCGAGCTGATGCCCGCGATCCACGCCTCCTCGTACGACGCCCACAAGGCGCTCGGCGCCACGGGCCCGGACGCCGTGATCGAGGGTTTCCTCGCCCAGGCCTCCGTCGTCTCGGTGGGCGTGGGCGCCATGATGGACCGGGCCGTGGCGGAGAACGCGAGCCTCATCCTGGATGGCGTCTCGATCGTGCCCGGGCTGCTCGATCTCGACGCCTGGCGCGAGAGTGCCCACGTGATCTTCCTGCTGGTGGCCACCCTGGACGTGGACGCCTTCCGCACCCGCTTCCAGCAGCGGGCCCGCGACGAGGAGCGGCGTCCTCCGCACCGCTACCTGGAGAACCTCGACGCGATCCTCCAGGTCCAGGACCACCTGCTCGAGCTCGCCGAGCAGCACGACGTGCCCATCGTGGACAACGAGAGCTTCGATCTCTCGGTGCTCTCGATCATCCGCCACGTGACCGGGACGCTGCGCAAATCGAGGGGGTTCGATGCCGCGGAGCTGCTCTAGGTTCGTCGTTGCGCTGCTGGCGCTCGCGGCGTCGGCGTGCGCTCCCCTCACCGTCACCCAGGAGAAGCAGCTCGGCGAGGAGTTCGAGCGTGAGGCGCAAGCGCAGCTTCGGCTGATCCACGACCCGGTCGTCGTCGGCTACGTGCGCCAGATCGCGGCCGAGATCCTGGGCGCCGCGGGGCCCCAACCCTTCGCGTACGAGTTCTTCGTGGTGGACGACGCCGAGATCAACGCCTTTGCCGGACCGGCGGGACACGTCTACGTCCACACCGGGACGATCCTGAAGGCCCGCAACGTGAGCGAGCTGGCCGGCGTGATCGGCCACGAGATCGGGCACGTGGTGCACCGGCACGTGGCCGAGAACTACGACAAGCAGCGGGCGGCCGGGATCGGACACCAGCTGCTGGTGGTGGGCGCGGGCATCCTCGGGGGCGGCACGGCGGCGGAGGCGGTGAACCTGGGCGGCGGGCTGACGGCGATGCTGGTGCTGAACTCGTTCGGGCGCGAGGCCGAGCGCGAGGCCGATGGCTTCGCGCTCGAGGTGCTGCCCCGGGCGGGCTACGACCCGCGCGGCATGGTGAGCTTCTTCGAGACGCTGCGCGCCGAGGGCGGTGGCCGCGGGCCGGCGTTCCTGTCGAGCCATCCCACCACCGAGGAGCGCATCGCCGCGAGCCAGGCCACGCTGGCACGCTCGTCGCTACCCGCCGGCCTCCGGGTGCACGACGGCGGTCGGCTCGAGATCATCCAGCGGCGCATCCGCCTGCTGACGGGCGAGGCGGCGCCCGGCCGTTGAGCCTCTCCGCGCGCGGTCTCGCCCGCCGGCTGGGCGGCAACCTGGCCCGGGGCGGGCGCCTCGCGGTGGCTCGCGCGGCGCTTCCGCGCGGACGCTTCTGGCTCGCGCTCAAGCTGCTGCCACCGTTCGGTGAGACACGGCCGGCCCTCCCGCCCTGGTCCCGGGAGACGCGGCTCGGCCTGCTCGAGTCCCTCCAGGCCCTGGACGCCGCCAGCCGGGACCCTCGTGTGGCGGGTGTGCTGGTGCGCTTCGCCGGGGCCCCCCTCGGCGTGGCCGAGGCCTTCGCCCTGCGCCGGACCGTCGAGGCCGTGCGCCAGTCCGGCCGAGCGGTGCTCGCCTACGGCGAGCGCCTGGGTCTGGCGGACTACTGCCTCGCGAGCGCGGCCGACCGCATCTGCGTGCCGGAGACCGGCGCCCTCGCCCTGGTGGGCCTGCGGACCGAGGCGGTCTACCTGCGCGACCTCCTGGCGCGACTCGACGTGGAGCCGGAGGTGGTGCGCATCGGCAGTCACAAGACCGCGGGCGAGGCCTTCACCCGCAGCGCCATGTCCCCGGAGCAGCGCGAGCAGCTCGACGCGCTGCTCGACGACTTCTACGGGGAGGTCGTGGCCGCGATCGGCGCGGGTCGGCGCCTCGAGCCCGCCGAGGTGCGGGCCCGGGTGGACGCGGGGCCCTACGGGGCCGCCGCCGCCGTGGAGGCGGGGCTCGTGGACGCCCGACGCTACCCGGACGAGCTGGACGACGAGCTCGAGGCGCTCGCCGACCTGAGGCGCGTCGCGCGGCGTGGCGCGCCGGCACGGGTGCCTTGTGTGGATGCCGCGGTCTACCACCGCTGGCGCGCCATGGATTCCGGGTGGCGGCCGCTCGGCCGCGATCTTCCCCGCATCGCCTACGTCGTGGCGGAGGGGCGCATCCACGCCGGCCGTTCCTCCCTGCCCGGGGGCATCTCCGCCGAGGGTGCCGGGGCGCTGCTCGAGCGCCTGCGGGAGGACCGCGAGGTGTCCGCCATCGTGCTGCGCCTCACGAGTCCGGGGGGCGACGCCCTGGCCTCGGACCTGATCTGGCGGGCCCTGCACCTGACCGCCCGGGAGAAGCCGCTCGTCGTCTCCCTGGGCGCCGTGGCGGCCTCGGGGGGCTACTACGCCGCGGTGGGGGGTCGCAGGATCCTCGCCGAGCCCACCACCGTGACGGGCTCGATCGGCGTGGTGGGCGGCAAGCTCAACGTGGCCGGCCTGCTGGACCGCCTCGGCGTGGGGCGCGAGGCGCTCGAGCGCGGCGCACGCGCGGGCATGCTCTCGGCCTCGCGCGGCTTCACCCCCGACGAGCGCGCCGCGCTGCGCCGGGAGATGCAGGCCCTCTACGAGGTGTTCGTGGCGCGCGTCGCCGAGGCGCGGCACCTGGCGCCCGCGGACGTGCGTCGGGCGGCCGAGGGCCGCGTGTGGAGCGGCCTGCGCGCGGAGCGGCTCGGGCTGGTGGACGCCCTGGGCGGTCCGCTGGAGGCCCTGGCCGAGGCGCGCCGCGCGCTCGGGATCGGCGAGGACGCGCCCGCCTTGCTGGACGTGCATCCGCGCCGGACGGGCGTCGCGGGGCTGCGCGCACTCGTCGGCGTCGAGAGCGGTCTGCGCTAACCACGAGCGCATGGGTCGGCGCCTCAAGTTCGACATCCCGGGCCCCGACTGGCGCGTGTCCCTGGCGGAGGCCCGCGAACGCGGCTGGCAGGCGCTCTTCGCCCCAGACCTGGATCCGCCGCTGGATCTCGTGGTGGAGGTCGGCTTCGGGCGCGGCGAGTTCCTGCTGGAGCTCGCGCGCAAGCGGCCCGAGGTTGCTCACGTCGGGATCGAGCTCTCGCGCAAACGCGTGCTCAAGATGGCGCGGCGGCTGGCACGAACTCCGCTGCGCAACGTGCGCCTGGTGGCGGCGCCCGCCGAGCAGGTCCTCGCCGAGACGCTGGCGGCGGACGCGGTGGAGACCTTCTGGATCAACTTCCCGGATCCCTGGCCCAAGAAGCGTCACCACAGGCGACGACTGCTGACGCCCGAGGTGGTCGCGGTTCTGGCGCGTGCGCTGCGTCCCGGGGGCGAGCTTCACGTGGCCACCGACCACGTCGGCTACGCGGAGGTCATCGACGCCGCGCTTTCCGGCGAGTCGCGCCTGGTGAATGCGTTCGCTCCGGCGCGCTACCTTCCCGACGTCCCCGGCCGCACGCCCACCGCCTACGAGCTCGAGTGGCGCTCGGAGGAGCGGCCGCTCCACTTCTGGACCTACCGGCGCAAGCCGTGACGCACGACGACCGACCCCAGCTCAAGGACCTGACCGTCGACGACCTGCGCGCCCGCTTCCAGGCGGAGGGCATCGCGCCCTACCACGCCGACCAGGTGGCCGCGTGGGTGTACGCGCGCGGCGTGGAGGCGTTCGAGGCCATGACCGACCTCGGCGCGGAGCTACGCAGGCGGCTGGCGCGGTCCTGGAGCATGCGCGCCCTGGAGCTGACCCAGCTGCAGCGCTCCCGGGACGGAACCCTCAAGGGGCGGCTTCGGGCCCGGGACGGCGCGGTGGTGGAGGCGGTGTGGATTCCCGAGGAGGAGCGCACGACGCTCTGCCTCTCCACGCAGGTGGGCTGTCCGCTCGCGTGCTCCTTCTGCGCCACCGGCGCGATGGGCTTCCAACGCAATCTCACGGTCGCCGAGATCCTCGACCAGGTGTGCCGCATGCAGGATGTGCTCCCCGGCGACCGCCGGCTGACGAACGTGGTCTTCATGGGCATGGGGGAGCCGCTCCTGAACCTGGCGGCCGTGGTGCGTGCGATTCGGGTCCTCCTGCACCCGCGCGCCTTCGCCCTGGCGCCGCGCCGTATCACGGTCTCCACCGCGGGCGTGGTGCCGCGCATCCGTGCTCTGCTCGAGCAGGTGCCCGTGAACCTGGCGGTCTCGCTGCACGCCACCACGGACGCCGTGCGGGACCGGCTGGTGCCGCTCAATCGGCGCTTTCCCCTGGCGGTGCTGCTGGAGGAGCTTCGCAAGCTCGATGCCCTGACTCGCCGGCGGCCGGTCTTCTTCGAGTACACGTTGATGGCGGGCGTCAACGACGCGCCGGACGACGCTCGCCGCCTGGTGCGCTTGCTGCGGGACCTGCCCGCCAAGCTGAACGTGATCCCCATGAACCCGCATCCCGACGCGATCGAGCGTCCCCCCCCGCCGGAGGTGTGCGATCGCTTCCTGGCGGAGATCGCCGCGGGAGGGCTCACGGTGACGCTGCGCAGGCCGCGCGGCGACGACATCGCGGCGGCCTGCGGCCAGCTGGCGGGCCGGGAGCCCGGGCCGTCGGGCCCGGGGGGCTGAATCAAGCCCTGCCGGGCGCTGGCCGAAACGCAGTTCGGGAAGAGCCGGCCTGATGCTGTACGCGATCGGGGACATTCACGGGCAGGGCGAGAAGCTCGACGCCCTGCTGGACGAGCTGCCGCTCCAGCCGGAGGACCCGCTCGTCTTCCTGGGCGACTACGTGGACCGGGGGCCGGATGCGAAGGGCGTGGTGGACCGGCTCATCGCGCTGTCCCGCGAGCGCCCCTGCACGTTCCTGATCGGCAACCACGAGTCCATGTTCCTGGACTTCCTGGGCTGGCGCGGGCACGCCTACTTCGGCGGCGACGCCTTCCTGCTGAACGGCGGCTCCCAGACGCTGCTCTCCTACGGCTACTTCGACTCCGGCGCCCAGCGTCCGGAGGAGTTCAAGCTGCCGCCCGAGCACGAGGCGTTCTACCGCAGCCTGCGCCTGCACCATCTGGAGGGCGACTACCTGTTCGTACACGCGGGCCTCGACCGGGGCCTGCTCGAGCAGCCCGACCTGGACTACGCGATCCGTCGCTCGCGTCCGGAGGACCTGCTCTGGAACCGGGCGACGATCGACCTGCCGCATCGGCTCGGCGTCACGATCGTCTACGGCCACACGCCGAGCCCCGACTTCCAGGTGCGCTGGAACACACCCTTCAGCATCGGGATCGACACGGGCGCCGTCTTCGGCGGCCCGCTCACGGCGATCCGCGTCCCGGACGAGACGCTCTTCCAGGCTTGACCGGAGCCGGGGACGGCAGGCGGCGCGGCTAGCTGCGGCGCTCCACGCGCGGGATGCGCAATCGCACGCCGGGATGCAGCCGCTTGAGATCGATTTCCGGGTTGTAGTCCGCGACGAGCCACAGCGGCAGCCCGTAGCGCTTGCGAGAAAGCTCCCACAGCGTCTCACCCCGGCGCAGCACGTGGTTCTGGGTGCCCGCCACCCGGTGGCGCCGGAAGAAGTCTTCCCGGATCGCGCGGTGATGGGCGAGGCGTCGCTGCTCGAAGACGTCGCGCGGCACGCGCGTGAAGTCGAGGCGCAGGCGGCGACCCAGGGCGAGGGGCGTGCGGCGGCCCAGGCCGTTCAGGCGCCGCAGCGCGCCGGTGGAGATGCCGAGCCAGTCCGCCACGTGCCCCAGAGTCTCTTCGGGCTGCGCGACGATGGTGCCGTCGTGTGCCACCGCGTAGCGGCCGGGGGCGACGTCCGGCGGTGTCAGCTCGGCGGGTTGCGGGCCTTCGCTCGCGTCCGCACCGGGGGACTCCGCTCGCGTGCGCTGCTGAGCTTCGCTCGCCTCCGCACCGGGGGGCTCCGCTCGCGTACCGCTCGCTGCGCGCTCAGGCTGCTGAGCTTCGCTCGCCTCCGGCTCGCTGCGCGCCACGGCGGGTGCCGTGGCTTGCTGAGCTTCGCTCGCCTCCGGCTCGCTGCGCGCCACGGCGGGTGCCGTGGCTTGCTGAGCTCCGCTCGCCTTCGCACCGGGGGACTCCGCTCGCGTGCCGCTCGCTGCGGCTTGCGCGGTACCGGGGATGGTGAGGGTCTGGCCCACGTGGATCCTGTTGCGGTTTCGGAGCCCGTTGACGCGCGCCAGCTTCGTCTCGGAGACCCCGAAGCGGCTGGCGATGAGCGAGAGGCTGTCCCCGCGCCGGACGCGATAGTGGGTCGCCTCGCGCGGGGGTGCGGGCTTCGGAGCCACCCGTGCCGGCGCGCGGGCCACCGTCGTGGGCCGCCCGTGCCTGCCCGGGATCCGGAGCACCTGACCCACCCGGATTCGATGGCGGTTGCGCAGGCCGTTGGCTCGGGCCAGGGAGCGCTGCGAGACACCGAAGCGGTGGGCGATCTTCGACAGCGTGTCCCCGCGCCGCACCCGGTAGTTGCGGTCGGGCCGCTGACGGCCGAAGCGCTGGTCGCCCGGAATCGAGGCCAGCAGCGTGGTGCTCGCGCTCTGGCCCGGAACGCGGGGCAGGCGCAACGTGTAGCCCTTGGGCACGTGCTTCTGCCCCCGCCACACGGTGCTCCGCAGCCCCGGGTTGAGCTCGCGCAGCAGGTCGATGTCCACACCGAAGGCCCGGGCCAGCGCCTGCGGCGCGTAGTAGGAGTCGAGCACCACCACCTCGTGGTCCGCGGGTGGGACGGCTTCGAGGGGCCCGAAGTGGCGCTCGGCCTCGCGCGAGACGTCCAGGGCCGCCAGGAACTCGGTGTAGAAGTTGCGGGAGGCGAAGCCGAAGCTGCGGCTTCGGTAGCGCGCCACGATGGTGGCGATGTCGCGCGTGCCGAGCTGGCGGACCGCGCGCCGCATGCCGGCGCTCCCGTGGTTGTACGCCGTGATGGCCAGGGGCCAGGCGCCGGTGCGCTCGTAGTTGTCGCGCAGCAGCGCCGCGGCCGCCTCGGAGGAGAGGAAGGGGTCGAAGCGCTCGTCCACCGCCGAATCGATGCGCAGGTAGCGTCGGCCGGTTCCGTGCGTGAACTGCCACATGCCTGCCGCCCCCGCCTTGGAGACGGCCCGCGGGTTGTAGGAGGACTCCACGTGGGGAAGCGCCGTCAGCTGCTCGGGCACGCCCTCGGCCGCGAAGACGCGGCGGATGTGGGGCTGCCAGGCGCCCGCGCGCACCAGGCCCTCCCGGAACTTCTCCGCCTGTCCGAGCTGGAAGCGCACCCGCCCCGCCGCCCTCCGGAGCGTCTCGTTGGAGACGTCCCCGGGCCAGAGGGCCAGCACGCGCAGCTCGTCCGAGTTCAGGTCGCTCCGCCGGCCCTGGGCGAGCCGGCGCAGGATCTTCACGTAACGCTTCTTCGCGGCCTCGATGCGCCGCTCCCGCGTGCGGGAGGAGAGGCCGCGCGGCAGCCGGATCACCTCGTACACCACGTCCAGGTGCTTGGTGTCGTGGATCAGGCCGCCGTCGGTTCCCACCTCGGCGTACACGCGGGTCCAGAACGCGACGCTAGGCTGCAGGGGCGCGGGCCGCGGAAACAGCTCGCTCTCGTCCGTAGCGCCGGCGGCCGGAGCGGCCAGGACGAGAAGGGTCAGGAGCGTCGTGGTCGCGATCCGCTTCCGCATTCGCATGCTAAATCGGCAGCCGGGGGTAGGAACCTTGAGCGTGCCGCGTCGGCGCGAGAAACGCTAGCGGCGCCGGCCCTTCTTGCGGGACTTGCGCGCCTGCTTCCGCTTGCGCCGCCGGGCGTTCGTGGCGCGCCGGGCCGCGCGGCCTCCGCCGCCTCCTCCTCCTCCGCCGCCCAGCAGCGCTCCGGGGTCGATTCCCCCCGCTCCGGCCAGCTTTCCCAGCCCCGGAACCCGGCCCAGCATCCCGCCTCCGCCGAGCTGGGACAGCATCTCCCGCATGGTGCCGAAGCGCTTGAGCAGGTCCTGGACCTCCTTGGACCTGCGTCCGCTGCCCCTGGCGATGCGCTGCGCGCGGCTGCGGTCGATCTGCTCGGGACGGCTGCGCTCCGAGGGTGTCATCGACTGGATCATGGCCTGGACCTTGACCAGCTCCTTCTCCTCCACCTGATCCGCCAGGTTGCCCATGCCCGGAAGCCGCGCGAACACCTCTCGCAAGGGTCCCATGCGCTGGATGGTGCGGAGCTGCTTCAGCAGGTCGTCCATGCCGAAGCGGCCGCGCAGCAGGCGCTCGGCGTCGGCCTCGGCCTCCTTCTCATCCACGACCGCCTCGAAGTCCTGCACGAGGCCGACCACGTCGCCCATGCCGAGGATGCGGGACGCCAGACCCTCGGGCCGGAACGGCTCCAGGCGGTCCAGCGCCTCTCCGGTGCCCAGGAACTTGATCGGGACGCCGGTCACCTCCTTCACGGCGAGCGCCGCTCCGCCGCGGGCGTCGCCGTCGATCTTGGTGAGGACCAGCCCGTCGAGCCGCAGTCGCTCGGCGAAGCCCTGGGCCACGTTTACGGCGTCACGGCCCATCAGGGCGTCGACCACGAGCAGCGTGTTCGCCGCCTGCGTGCGCTCGGCCACCTCCGCGAGCTCCCGCATCAGCTCCTCGTCGATGGCGAGCCGCCCGGCGGTGTCGTAGACGATCGCATCGAGCTTGTCCCGGGCGGCACGCTCACGGGCCTCGGCGCAGATCGCGGGAGCCGCCTGCCCCGTGCCGCCCACGTGGACGGGCACCTGGATCGACTCGCCCAGCCGCTGCAGCTGCAGGATCGCCGCCGGGCGCTGCACGTCGGCGGCCACCAGCAGTGGACGTCGTCCCTGGCTCTGGAGCTGGCGCGCCAGCTTCGCGGCCACGGTGGTCTTGCCGACACCCTGGAGCCCCAGCAGCACCACCGAGACCGCCCCGCGCTCGTCCCGAACCAGCTTGGTGTCCACCGGGCCCATCAGCTCGGTGAGCTCCTGCTCGCAGATGCGCACGAAGTGCTGGCCGGGGGTCACGCGCATCGTGCGCCCGGCGGCGTCGCGCACGTGCGTCTGTACCTTCTCCCCGAGCGCGCGCTCCTTGACGCGTGCGAGGAAGCTCTTGACCACCGCGTAGTCCACGTCCGCCTCGAGCAACGAGGCGCGCACGTCCCGCAGGGCCTCTTCGACGTTCTCCTCGCCGAGCTCCCGGACGCCGCGCAGCTTCTCGCTGGCGGCCTGGAAGCCACGGGTGAGCGTCTCGAGCATGGTTTCCTCCTGGGAGCACAGGAGGATACGGAACGACGCACGGCGGCTGCTACCCTGGAGCGTCTCGCGCCACGCGGAGAGCGGAAGAAGGGGGAAGGCAGGCATGGCCACCGAGGTGGAGGCCCAGATCACCGGGAACGTCTGGAAGATCGAAAAGGCGGTGGGCGACGACGTGGCGGAAGGCGACGTGCTCCTGATCCTCGAGTCGATGAAGATGGAGATCCCCGTGGAGGCGCCCTGCGGCGGCCGCGTCGCCGAGCTGCGCGTGCAGGAGGGGGACAACATCGAGGAAGGGACGGTCCTCGCGGTGCTCGATTGAGGAGCTGCCGGCGTTGAGCTTCGCACGCCACCCCGAAGAGCCTCACGTCGCTGCCCCCGTCGAGGTCGTCTCCCTGCGGCGACGCGGCGTGGACGAGGCGCTGGCGCGCCTGCGTAGCGACCCCGAGGCGAACCTGTTCCTGATCGACCTGGTGCTCCAGGTGGGCGCGCCGCGCCGGGGTGAGGCGCGGGCCGAGGTGCTGGCGGCGGTGCGCGACGGCCACCTGCTGGGCGTGGCGGCGGCGCGGCCCACGGTGGCCATCGAGGCGGGCCTCGAGCCGGAGGTGCTCGACGCCCTGGCGGAGCGGCTGGCGTATCAGCCGAGCGGCCTGGTGAGGAGTGCCGCCGAGCTGGTGTCGCCCTTGTGGGAGCGGCTGGCCCGCCGCGGACGGCGTGCCCTGGTGGACCGCGCCGAGACGGCATTTCGCGTGCGACCGGGCCAGCTACGCCAGGTGGAGTCGCCCGACGGGCTCTTGCTGCGCCCGGCCCGGGGCGAGGATCTCGAGGCCCTCGTCACCGCCGCGCGAGCCAGCCTGCGGGAGGAGGGACGTCCCGATCCCTTCGAGGGCGATCCGCGCGGCTTCCGCGGCTGGGTGCGGGCACGAAGGGGCCGGGCGCTGGTGGGGGAGCTGGACGGCGGCGTGGCCTTCGTGGGCTACGCGGACGTGAGGCTTCCCGAGGGCTGGCTGCTGCAGGGCGTCTACACCCGACCCGAGCTGCGCGGGCGCCGGCTCGCGGCGGCGGGGGTGTTGGCGCTCTGCCAGGCCGCCTTCCGCCGGGGAGCCGGTCACGTCCAGCTCTCCGTGGTGGACGGCAACCGGGCCGCCGAGCGGCTCTATGAGCGGCTGGGCTTCCGGCCCTTCGCCGCCCTGCGCACGCTGCTCTACGTTTAGGCAGGCACCCGGTGGGAGGATCTCGGTTGGCGCTGCTGCACGGGAAGGTCGCCGTCGTGACTGGCGCCGGCGGGGGGCTGGGGCGCGAGCACGCCCTGGCCCTGGCCGCGGCGGGCGCGCGCGTGCTGGTGAACGACGTCGGCGGGAGTCGCGAGGGGGCCGGCGGCGGCGAGGCCATGGCCGACGCGGTCGCCGAGGAGATTCGGGCCGCCGGGGGCGAGGCGGCCGCCAGCTACGACAGCGTCGCCACGGTCGAGGGTGGGGAGCGGATCCTCCAGGCGGCCCTGGACGCCTTCGGCCGCGTGGACGTGCTGGTGAACAACGCCGGGATCCTGCGCGACAAGACCCTGGCCAAGATGGACGAGCGGCTCTGGGACTCGGTGATCTCCGTGCACCTGAAGGGCACCTACTGCGTCACGCGCCCCGTGTTCAACCACATGCGGGAGCACGGCCCGGGCGGAGCCATCATCAACACCTCCTCCACCTCCGGTCTCGAGGGCAACTTCGGACAGACCAACTACGGCGCCGCCAAGGCCGGCATCGCCGGCTTCACGCGCTGCCTGGCCCTGGAGGGGCAGAAGCACGCTATCCGCGTCAACGCGATCGCTCCGGTGGCCCACACGCGCATGACCGAGGACCTGCCCATGTTCCAGGGCGAGGATGCGGAGCAGCGCATGCATCCGCGCCTGGTGTCGCCGCTCGTGGTCTTTCTGGCCAGCGATCTGGCCAAGGACGTGACGAAGCGGATCTTCTTCGTGGGCGGCGGGCGCATCTCCGAGATGCGGATGGTGCGCACCGACGGAGCGACCAAGCAAGGGGAGGGTGGGCTCTGGACGCCCGACGAGATCGCCGCGCGGCTCGACGACATCCTGGCGTGAGTCGTCGGGATTCCGGCCTGCGACCGGCCCGCAAGCGGCGCCGGATCCTCGCCGTCAACGCCGACCCCCTCTCGGCGATGACGCCGCGCTTCAATCTCTTCTTCCGGGGCTTCGCCCGGCGCTACTTCCGCCATCTGGGACTGGACGAGGAGACCGTGCGCAGGCTGCGCGCCCTGGAGGAGCAGGGCAGCGTGGTCTACGTGATGCGCTACGCGAGCCGCCTGGACTACTTCCTGTTCAACGCGCTCTTCGTGCGCCACGGGCTGCGGCTCTCGGGCTTCGCCAACGGCATCCGTTTCTACTACTACCGCCCGCTCTGGGAGGCGCTGCGCCTGCGCCTGACCCGGCGTTTTCGTGCCGCCCGGCGGCGCACCCAGATCCGGGGCGGCACCGAGGCCGTGCGCGGCCTGACGCGTTCCGGGCAGTCCTGCTTCCTGTTCCTGCGCACCGCCCGGCTGCGCACCTGGCTGCGCGGAAGGCGCAGCATGATCGAGGAGGAGCGCGCCGACCTGGACCTGCTGGCCCAGACCGTGCGCACGGCGGGGGCGGATCGGCCGGTCTTCCTGGTGCCGCTCGCCCTGTTCTGGCGCAAGGGGCCGCGCACCCAGCGTCGCTTCCTCAACCTCGCCTACGGAGCCCCCACGCGGCCCTCCGACCTGGCCAAGGTGCTCGGCTTCCTGGCCACGTACCGGGACCTGTTCGTGAAGGTGGGCGAGCCCATCGACCTGCGCCGTTTCGTCTCCGAGCGCCAGGCCGAGGGCGAGGACGCGCTCACGCGCAAGGTCCGCCGCGTGATCCTGGTGTTCCTCTACCGCGAGGAGAAGGTGGTGGAGGGTCCCACGCTCCGACCCCGGCACCAGGTGCAGGAGACCGTGCTGCTGGACGCGGGGGTGCAAGGGGCCATCGCGGCGCGCGCGCGCGAGAGCGGCCGCTCGCCCGAGAAGGCCCGCCTCGAGGCCGAGAAGATGTTCCACGAGATCGCGGCCCACATGAACTCGACCTTCCTGGCGATCGTGAACGGGATCGTCACCCGGATCTTCCGGCGCATGTTCGCCTCCATCGAGCCGATCGGCATCGAGAAGGTCGCGGAGTACGCCAAGCGTCACCCCATCGT
>JBFGJV010000006.1:0-31896 GCA_041577015.1 Myxococcota bacterium | reverse complement strand
GCAGCGCTGTCGGGCCACATGTCCGGCGCGCCGTTGAAGAGCCCGTAGTAGGCATAGTCGTAGCCCTGGTTCTCCGGCGCGTGCTGCGGGAGCTCGCCCAGGTGCCACTTGCCCCACATGGCCGTATGGTAGCCGGCCTTCGAGAGCACCTCGGCGACGGTCATCTCCTCGGGAGAGAGACCCTCGGTCTGGCCGGGCCAGAGCACCGAGAGGAGCCCCGTGCGCACCGGGTGGCGCCCGGTGTTGATCGCGATGCGGCTCGGCGTGCAGGAGGGCTCGGCGTAGGCCGCCCAGAAGCGCATGCCCTCGTTCGCCATGCGGTCGAGCTCGGGGGTGGGCGTGCCGCGGTGCTTGCCGCCTCCCTGCCAGCCGAGCTCTCCCCAGCCCACGTCGTCGGCAAGGATGTAGATGATGTTGGGCTGCTTGCCGAAGCGCTGGCGCAGCGCGGCCAGCTTCTGATCGAGCTCCCGGTCCTCGGCCGCCCATTGCTGCCCGTTCTTGTTCTGCGCCGTGGCGA
Source organism: Myxococcota bacterium (assembly GCA_041577015.1). Taxonomy (GTDB): domain Bacteria; phylum Myxococcota_A; class UBA9160; order UBA9160; family PR03; genus JBFGJV01. The sequence goes on along the minus strand of JBFGJV010000006.1, from coordinate 31,379 downwards.
AGGGCGCGTCGGGCTGGAGTGCGTCCGCGCCTCCCACCAGCAGGAGGGGCAGAGCCATCGAAACGAGCAGCGTGAGGGTTTGTCTTCGCATGTCACTCACTCCTCTCGTCTCAGAAGAAGTACCGGAACCCCACCTCGAAGGTGAAGTCCCGCTCGTTGGACTCCGAGCTGAGGCCCCAGCCCGGCTTCAGGTAGAGCAGCCGGCCGGGGGCGAGGATCTTGCCGAGCTCGGGACCGAGCCAGAGCGAGAACTCGTCCTGCTCGAAATCGTACACCGGCTGTAGCTCCGGGAGCAGGTAGAGCCCGCTCCACCACTCGTCACCCGGGGGCGTGAGCGGCTGCATGTAGAACCAGCGACCGCGGAAGCGCGAGACGTCCCCGCCGCCGCCGCCCTTCTTGTGGATGTCGAAGTCGTAGAAGTTCATCAGCGCCATGAAGCTGAAGGGGAGTGGCATGTCCATCACGTAGATGAACATGGGCGAGAGGATCCAGGTGTCGTCGCCCAGGGCGTCCTTGCTGGCCAGCGGGAGCAGGGTCTCGAAGCCCCCCATCAGCTCGATCTGCCCGTCGCGGAACGGGCCGGGGAAGCGGAAGTTCTCGTTCTTCGCGAAGAAGCGGAGGTTCGGGTCGCCGATCCCGAAGGTCTCCCCGTCGGGGCCGAAGGAGCCGATCCGGCTGGGCACCGAGTTGATCGTCCCGGAGCCGAGCTGCTCGCCCAGGCCGCCGAAGGCGTCCACGTCCGAGATGTCGGTCTCCTTGGCGATCGGGATCTCGTAGGTCATGGCGGCCCAGTCGGCGAGGCGCACCAGGCCGAAGGCGGTGAGCTGCCAGGAGCGGAGATCGTTCTCCAGGTCCGTGTAGCGCCAGTAGGGCATGAACTTGCTGCCGAAGGCGCGCGGGTCGGTCCCCGTGGCGTCGTCTTCGCCGCCGGCGTCCTGGGCGGCGGTCGGCGCAGGCGTCAGCAGGGCGATCGCTGCGAGGAGCATCGACGCCCGGAGCGCCGGCCCTCCGGGAGCCGAACCGAACCATCGCGAGAAGCCCATGAATCACCCCTCCGGTGTGGATTCTCGGAGTGGATGATGGCAACGCGGGACGGCCGTGGATATCCTGCGGTTTCGCGGGGGTGGCCACTGCTTCCGAGCGAAGGGAACGCGATGAGTCAATTTGCCACGCTCCCGCTCCAGCGCTTCCCCGTCGCGGAAACCAGCGATCTCGACCGTGCCCGCAAGGCGACGGCGCAGGCCTACAAGGACGCCCACATCGAGACGGCGCGTCCCGGTGGGCGCCTCGCCATGCGTCTCCACGCCACCCGCCTGGCACGGCTCGGCCTGAGCGCGATCCGCTTCGGCACCACGGTGGACATCGACCCCGGAGCGAACGAGGACTTCTACGTCGAGCACTTCGTGCTCCGGGGCCGGACCGAGGTCGAGCAGGACGGAAACCAGATCTCGTGCGCGCGCGGGAGGGGCGTGGTGGTGTCGCCCAGGCGACGCCTCAAGCTCCGCGTGGGCGGAGACTGCGTGCTGGTGGGCGTCAAGATCGACCAGCAGATCGTCGAGGACAGCCTCTGGGAGCTGACGGGAACGCACCCCACCGCACCGCCCCGCTTCGAGGCCGACGTCGATCTCCGCAGTGGCCAGGGCGCGGCACGGCACCGCCTGGTACGACTCCTGATGGACGAGCTCGAGCGACCGGATGGACTGACAGCGTCGCCCCTCGCCGCCGAGAGCCTGGAGCAGGCCTACCTGGCCAGCCTCCTCACCGCCCAGCCCCACAGCCAGCTCGAGCTGTTCTCCGCGCGCGGGCTGGCGAGCTGCCCGGAGCACGTGAGACGCACCGAGGAGTACATCCGGGCCCATGCGCACGAGCCCCTCACGGTGAAGACGCTCGTCTCGGTGGCGGGGGTCGGGCCCAGCACGCTCTACCAGGCCTTCAAGACCCACCGGGGCTACACGCCGATGACCTTCATGCGCGAGTCGCGCCTCGAACGCGTCCGGCAGGATCTCCTTCGCCCCGACGCGGCGACCACCGTCACGGGCCGGGCGCTGCACTGGGGTTGGCTGCATCTGGGGCGCTTCAGTGCGGACTACCGGCGCCGATTCGGCGAGCTGCCCTCGGAGACCCTGCGCCGGGCTCGACGCGCGCGCGGCTTGTAGAGGGTCTCCGCCCGCCCACGAGCTTGGGCGATCGGCGGGAAACGGCATAGTATGCCGCGCATGGCTCTCGGCGACACCGCCCGGTGCTGCTCGCTGGCGTCGCTGTTGGTGATCGTGGGCTGCGCGCAGCTGCCCGGCAGTCTGCCGCTGATGCCGGCCCGGACCGACACCGCGTTCACACAGGCCGACCTCCGCGAGGCGCTGATCGGCTTCGCCGCCCGGGCCACCGCCCTGATGAGCTCCGCCGGCGACGCGATCGCCGAGGAGACCGACGACCCGACGATTCGCAAGCGCACGCTGATCTGGAAGCTTCGCATCCTGCCGCGGATGGAGGAAGCGGTGCTCCAGGACGACCCTCGAGCGGGTTACCTGAGCGCCCTCACGGTGGCAGTGATGCAGCGGCAGTACCTGACGGAAGGAGACGGAAGGGATCTCTTCGGTCGCTGGCAGTCGACGGCCGTCTCGGTGGCGCGCCAGCTCGAGAGCGACCTCGACTCGATCGGCAGCCGGTTCCTCTCGCCGCGGGAGCTCGAGCAGGTGCGGGCCGACGTGGAGGCCCTCGCACGCGAGCGGCCGATCGGCGGACGGGAGTTCGCGATCTATCAGCTCGGAGCCACGCTGACCGAGGTGGAGACGAGCGGAAGCTTCGACTGGGTGACCGACATTCCCATGAGCCCGTTCCGGGCGCTGGAGGGCGTGGGCTCGGGCGCCGCGGCGATCCACGAGTTCAACGACACCGCGATCCGCTTCGCGCACGTCGTGGAGTCGCTTCCGGAGCAGGTGCGCTGGCAGACCGAGCTGCTGCTCTACGACGTCGAGGAGCGGCGCAGCACGGCCGGCCTCCTGGCCTCCCTCCAGGGCTTCTCCGAGAGCACGCAACGCATGGCAGCGGCTGCGCAGGCGCTCCCGGACGACCTTCGCGCCGGCCTCGCCGACTCCCAGGCGGCGCTCGCCGAGGCGAACCGCGTGCTGGAGCAGGCCCGCGGGCTCGTGGAACCGCTCCAGGAGACAGCAGGTCGGCTCGAGGGCGCCGGCACGGCGTGGGCCGCCCTCTTCGCGCGCGACCCGGACCGCGAGCCCGGTCGCCCCTTCGACGTCCGCGAGTGGGAAGCCACCGCTCGCGAGATCGCGACGGCCGCGGCGGAGCTGCGCAGCCTCGCCACGCGGACGCAGTCGTTGGTGGAGTCGCAGCAGCTCGCGGGCCGGCTCGCGGACGTCGCCGCGACCGTGGATCGGGTGGAGGGCGGCGCTCAGGGCCTCGTGGACGCCGCCGCGTGGCGGATCCTCCAGCTCCTGGTCGCCTTCTTCGTGCTGCTGCTGGCGTATCGCCTGGTGGCCTCGCGTCTGGCACGACGCGAGCAGTAGCGCGGAAGCCCGCGACTTGCGCTTCTGCGCCGCAGGGATGTCGCGAGACATGCTAAGGTCGCCGTGCGATGGCTCGAATCCGGCTCGCAGCTCTGGGGATCGTCCTGGCGCTCGGCAGCGCATCGGTGGCGCGCGCCGAAGGCCCGTACGGTGAGCGGCCCGCGCCGGCCCCGAACCTCTACGAGCGAATCGTGGACCTGGTGCTGGTTCGCCCCCTCGCTCTCGTGCCGCTGGTGGTGGCTCCCGTGGGCTGCGCGGTGGGCCTGCCCGTGGCGTGGGTGATGCGGAGCCCGGTGGAGGAGGTCGACCTCTGCGTGACTGGGCCCGTCCGCCACGTCTTCGGCCGCCCGCTCGGCGAGCTCTGAGCGGGTCGGAGGAGACGTGGTTCGCTGCACGGCGCTCCTCCTGGCACTCCCCTGGCTGGCCGTCGGCTGCGTGACGGTGGGACCCGACTACCAGCCCCCCGAGGCCGACACGCCGGACCGCTGGCACCAGGAGCTCACCCGGGGACTCGCGTCGGGCGAGGCGGACCTCCGCACGTGGTGGACGGTGCTGGAGGACCGGATACTCGACTCGCTCATCGAGCGGGCCTTCGCCGGCAACCTGGACCTGAAGGAGGCGGTGGCGCGCATCCGCGAGGCGCGTGCGCGGCTCGGCATCTCGACCGGCGAGCGCTTCCCCGACGTAGACGGAACCGGGGAAGCCCTGCGCGATCGCATCAGCAAGGACATCGTCGACACGATCCCCCCACCCCAGAGCCGGACCGACAACTTCTTCAGCCTCGGCGTGGACTCGAGCTGGGAGGTCGACCTCTGGGGCCGCATCACCCGCTCGATCGAGTCGGCGGACGCGAGCCTCCAGGCCTCGATCGAGGACTACCGCGACGTGCTCGTGATCCTCTACGCGGATGTAGCCTCGAACTACGTGGAGGCGCGCGCCCTCCAGGCGCGCATCCGCCTCGCCGAGGGCAACGTCGAGACCCAGCGCGGCTCGCTCGAGCTCACGGTTGACCGCAACAGGGCCGGGCTGGTGGGCGACCTCGACGTCCGCCAGGCCGAGCAGAACCTGGCCAGCACCGAGGCCTTCATACCGCAGCTCCGCCAGCAGCTCGCCGCGGCCATCCATCGGCTCGGTGTATTGCTCGGGGAGCCCCCGGCCACGCTCTACGCCGAGCTGGGGGCGGAGGGGGCCATCCCGGATCCTCCCGCGGACGTCCTGATCGGTCTGCCCACCGAGTTGCTGCGCCAGCGGCCCGACGTACGCCGCGCCGAGCGACAGCTCGCTGCGCAGACCGCGCAGATCGGCGTGGCCACGGCGGATCTCTATCCGCGCTTCAGCCTGATCGGCACCTTCGCCTTCGAGGGGATCCGCGGCAACGAATTCCTGAGCGGACCCAACCGCGCGTTCACGTTCGGCCCCGCCTTTCGCTGGAATCTCTTCGACGGCGGGCGCGTTAGCAACAGCATCCGCGTCCAGGACGCCCTCACCGAGCAGCTGCTGCTCCGCTACGAGAACACGGTGCTGCGGGCGCTCGAGGACGTGGAGAACGCGCTGGTGAGCTACGTGCAGGAGAGCATCCGTCGCGATGCGCTGGAGCGCTCCGCGGTCGCCGCTCGAGGGGCGGTGGAGCTGGTGGACACGCTCTACCGGACTGGGCTCACGGACTTCCAGAACGTGCTCGACACCCAGCGCACGCTCTTCCTCCAGGAGGACAGCCTCGCTCAGAGCGAGGGATTCGTGAGCCAGTTCCTGATCGGCCTCTACCGCGCGCTCGGAGGCGGCTGGTCTCCCGCAGCCGCCACGCCGATCACGACGCCCTAGCCGCGGCTCAGCGCGACGACCGAGCCGCCAGGTGCATGCCCACCAGGATGGCCACCAGGATCGTCAGGTAGAGCTGCCCGATTACGGCTTCCACCGCTGAGAGCGACCGGGGCAGCGACCAGGTGGGCGTGATGTCGCCGTAGCCCAGGGTCGTGAGCGTCACGAAGCTGTAGTAGAGCAGCTCCGGGTGGCGGCCGAGGCCCACGTCGGGAATCGCCCTGCCTCCGGCGACGAAGGATCCGGGGACCAGGTACTCCAGCAATGCGAAGACCGCGTGGAAGACGATCCCGAGCAGCAGATAGACGCAGATCCCGCCCAGGATGGTGTCGGCGGTCACCTCTCGCTCCCGGAAGATGCGCACGAGGAGGAGGCCGGCCACCAGCAGGAGGAAGGCCGCCTGGAGCGAGCGCGACAGGACGATCATCGGGGCGGGTGCGACCACGTGCAGCAGGACGTCCCCCACCACTGCGAGACCCGCCAGGAAGAGCACTGCTCGGCCCAACGCGGTCTCGCGGCCGCCCACGGCGTACGCGCTGGCCAGCAGCAGCACCGGGAAGCCCAGGCCCACCACGATGAGGCCGTGGCCCGTCTCGGCCAGCAGGGGAAGCAGGATCAGCAGCAGCGACAGGACGCCCAGCAGCAGCCCGAAGCGCGTGGTCGAGCTCCCCCCCATCGCCTCAGTCTCCCAGCCGCACCGCCGTCCCTCGGACGACGATGCAGACCCGCTCGAAGCGGAAGGAGGCGTCCACCAAGGCGTTGGCATCGGGTGTCTTCTCCAGCGCGTCCTCCACCGCCCGCTCGAGCCGCTGGGCGATGCGCTCGCTGCAGGCGCGGCCTTCGACGTCCTCCTGGATCGTCGTCGTCGCGACCGGAACCAGCGTCGCCGAAGCCACGGCGAAGCGTCCGCGGTTGAACGTGGTGCAGCCTACCGCCAAGATCGCCGCGAGCGTCAGCAGGGTGGCGCGCCTCACTCGATCACCGCCGCATCGCCAGTGGCGATGGCACAGATGCGCTGGAAGAGCAGGTACTGCTCGACGCGCACGTCCACCGTGACGTCGAGCAGCACGTTGGCGCCGGGCGTGTCGTCCAGTGCCGCGCGGATGGCGCGCCCGTGGTCGGCGAGACGCGCCCGCCACGGGGGGCGGAGCGAGGCCCGCACCACGTTCTCGCTGAAGCACCACTGGCCGCGAACGTCCTCCTGCACGACGCGAGCCCGGACGGCGGCGGGCCGGGTCGCGACCAGCGTCAGCTCCGTGAAGGGCGGCGGGCTGAAGCAGCCGAGGGCGAGGCAGGCCATCGCGAGGCAGGCTGCGACCCGATGCCGACCGGGACGCACGACGCGCCTTCAGTCCGCCGGCACGGCGAGGAGCGGGCAGCGGGCGCCTCGCAGCACCTGCTCGGTGACGCTTCCGCGCAGCACGTCGAGGAAGCCGTCGTGTCCCCGGGTGGTCATGGCCACCAGATCGGCCGGCGGCTCCTCCGTGGCGGACAGGATCTCCTCCACCACCTTCCCGGAGCGTTGCGTCCGCTTCCAGCGGCAGGAGGGCGACTCGGGAGTCTCCACGGAGGGCATCTCTCCCTCCCCCACGTAGAGGAGCTCGATCTCGACCGGCCCCTCTCCCAGGGCCTCGGCCGCGCGGCTCGCGTAGACCACGGCCGCACGCGGGTTCGGATCGCGATCCGCCGGGATCAAGATGCGGCGAAGGGAGAGCTCTCCGTCCTTGACGGAGACGAAGCCGCGCCCCTCTTTGGGCACGAACAGCGTCGGTACGCCGGAGCCTCGCGCCAGACGCTCGGCCTTCGAGGGGCGGAGCCAGCGCGGCAGGCCCTCGCGTCCCTCCGTCGCCAGCACCAGCAGGTCGGGGCGGTGGTCGTCCAGGTAGCCGAGGATGGCACCCAGCAGGTAGGGACCGCGAATCGCCACCTTCTCCGCGCTCACGGACAGCTTGTCGAAGACCGCAGAGCGCGGGCTTCCCTTCTCCAGGAGGCCCCACCGCTCCAGTGTCTTGCGGATCGGCGGAAACTTCTTCCATTCCGCCCGCCCGGCGAAGCGGCCTCCCGCGTGCAGGAGGGTCAGCTCCGCCTGCCGAAGCAGGGCGACGGTCAGCGCGTGCGCGAAGGCCCGCTCTCCCGTTTCGGAGAAGTCCGTGGGATGGAGAACCGAGCCGACGAAGGGCGGATCCGAGGAGGGGAAGCTCACGGGATTCCTCCAGTCGAGGAGATCGAAGACCCCGGAGCTTACCCGGGCCGGCCTCTCCGTGCATGCGAGACGCCGCTAGGGCGCGGCGGACGCACTCTCATCCTGCCCCTACGAGCGTAGTGGAGAGGGAACGCGCATGATGCTGGCGTAGAGCACCGGCGCCAGGGCTAGCGTCAGCACCGTCGCGAAGGCCAGCCCGAAGGCGATGGTGACCGCCAGGTCGTAGAAGAGCGGGTCTCGCGAGATGATGATCGGCATCATGCCCAGGATGGTGGTCAGCGCGGTCATCAGGATGGGGCGCAGGCGGGCCAGGCAAGCCTGCACGATCGCGTCGTACTCGCCCAGCCCTCCTTCCCGCTCGACTTCGATCTGCTCGAGCATCACGATGGCGTTGTTCACCACGATTCCCACCAGGCTCAGGATTCCAAGCAGCGCCATGAAGCTGTTGAGGCCGTTCGCAACGAGCAGCCCGATGGCCACGCCGGTAAAGGCGAGCGGCACGGTGAGCACGATCACGATCGGCTTTCGGATCGAATTGAACTGCCCAACCAGGCAGACCAGGACCCCGAGCAGGGCCAACGGCACCGAGGCGAACAGGGCCGCCTGGGCCTCGCTCGAGTTCTCCGTCTCTCCGCCCCATTCCCACCAGAAGCCGCGCCCCAGCTCGGAGACGATCGCCTCGATCTCGGCCTCGACGGCCGTCTCGAGCTCCACCGCGGTCTTGGTCATGCTGACGGCCTTCACCGTGAGGGTGGGGGCGTAGTCGCGCCGCTTGAGGATGCTGAAGGCGTTGTCCGCGCGAAGCGTCGCGACCTGGATCAGGGGCACGGTGGCCCCGGTGCTGGGGGAGAAGACGTTTGCCGTGAAGAGCCGATCGGCGACCAGGCGCTCGACGGCGACCGCCCGCCCCGTGATCGGGATCTGCTCGTCCCGCTCGCGGAGCACTGTCGCGCTGCTCCCCTGGAGCAGGGACTGGAGGGAGTTCGCGATCTCCTCGTTGGTCACGCCCGCGCGGCGCGCCCGCGCCTGGTCGACCTCCACCGCCGCCGTGATCACGCGGTTCTCCCAGTCGTTGTAGATGTTGACCGTGCGCGGCACGGCGGCGAACGCCGCCGCCACCCGCTCGCCGGCTTCGAGGAGCTTCTCGCGCTGGCCGGGGAGGCCCAAGGTCGAGAGCCGGGCCTCCACGAGCCCGGTCTCGGCGTTCCCGAGGAACATGCGCTTGGCCAGCATGTCGAAGGCAGGAAAGCTGCGGCGCGCGTGCGCGCGCAGTCGCTGGAGCACCAGCTCCACCTCGGCGGGCGAGCGCACCGTCACCAGGATGAAGCCCATGTTCGCAGCGGCGGGCTCGGGCGCGATGGTCACGAAGAAGCGCACCCCCCCGCTGCCCACGTAGGTGAGGGTCTGCAGCACCTCGGGGTTCTCGCTCTCGTCCTCGAGCCAGGCCGCGAGCTCCCGGATCTGCCGCTCGGTCTCGCGGATCCCGTACCCGTTCGGGAGCTTCACGTCGACCAGGATCTGGGGCCGATCCGACTGGGGCATGAACTGCTGGGGCACCAGCGAGAAGAGCCAGAAGCCCAGGAGCAGGACGCCGAGCATGGAGGCGAGGAAGAGCCCACGCCGGTGCAGCAGCGTCTCGAGGATGCCGCGGTAGCGCACGTACAGGGGCTTCTCGTACTGAGCCCGCACCTCCTCCTCGCTGACCTCGGGCGCCCTCAGGTAGCGGTTGCACAAGATCGGCGTCACGGTCATCGCCAGCACCCACGACACGCCCAGCGAGATCAGGATCACGAGGGACATGGAGCGCAGGTACTCGCCGGCGGCGTGGGGCGCGAGGGCCAGGGGCATGAACATCAGCACCGTGGTGATCGACGAGATCAGGAGGGGTGTGGCGAGGCCGCGGCCGGTGTTGGTCGCCGCGTCGATCCGGCTCTCGCCCTGGAAGAGCCGCTTGCCGATCTCCTCGGCCACCACGATGCCATTGTCGACCAGGAGCCCCAGCGAGATGATGAGCGTCGCGAGCGAGATGCGGTGCATCGCGATCTCCAGGTAGAACATCACCGCGAGCGTCACGATCATCGTCAGCGGGACGTGGAGCCCGACGATGAGGCCCGTGCGCACACCCAGGAAGCTCACGATCACCACCAGGACGATCGCGATGGTCTGGAACAGGTTGCTGCGCACTGCGGCCACCGCTCGCTCCACGTGGGTGGGCTGGTAGTTGCCGATGCGGAGCTGGAAGCCCACGGGCAGGACCTTCTCGATCGCCTCCAGGCGCTCGGCGACGCGGGGGCCGACGTCGAGGACGTTCTGGCCTTCGGCCATGCTGACTCCGATCAGCACCGCCTGCTCGCCGTTGTAGTAGAAGGGGGCCTCCGGCGGATCGACGTAACCGCGCTGCACCGTGGCCAGGTCGCGCAGGTAGATCACCTCGCCCGTGTCCGGGATCTCGATGGGTACGTTCTCGATGTCCTCGAGGGTCTGGAAATCGCCCCGGGGCGTCACGATGATCTCCCGCTGACCCGTATCGACGGTGCCTCCCGGCAGGACGACGTTCTGGGCGACCAGCGTGTCGCGGATCGTCGAAATCGAGAAGCCCAGCTGGGCCAGGCGGGTGGTGGAGAATTCGATCCAGATCGTCTCCTCCTGCACGCCGTAGAGGTCGACCCGCTTCACGCCGGGCACGATGTAGAGCTGGTCCTGGACCCGCTTGGCCACGGCATGTAGCTGGGCCAGCGTGAAGCCCGCGCCGGTGAGGGCGGCGCTCACCACCGTGACGTCGCCGAAGTCGTCGTTCACGAAGGGACCGATCACGCCGGCCGGCAGTTCGGCCGTCGCGTCGATGACCTTGTTGCGGACGTCCTGCCAGATGATGTCGAGGTCGGCCTGCTCGTACTGATCGCGCACCACGATCCGTACGTCCGACACGCCGTTTCGCGACCAGGAGTAGATGTAGTCGCGCTCCGGGATGCGCGAGAGCGCCTTCTCGATGGGGCGGGTCACGAGGAGCTCGACGTCCTCGACCTCCATACCGGGCATGAAGGTCGTCACCACGGCTTCGCGCACCGTGATCGGGGGATCTTCCTGGCTCGGGAAGTTGTCGAGGACCGAGAAGGCGAAGGCGACGATGGCGCCGACCAGAATCAGAACGAGGGGCTGGTTGCGAAGCGCGAAGCCGGTGAGATTCACGGTGCGTCGCGGACCAGCTCTTCGCTCAGCAGGGTCACTTGCTGGCCGTCGTCGAGAAAGGCGACTCCCGCGGTAGCGATGATGTCCCCTTCTTCGAGACCCTCGAGGATGGCGATGTTGTTGTAGCCCATCCCGCCCGTCGAGACTCGGCTCTTCGTCACCGTCGAGGACTCGCTGTCGAAGACGAAGACGGAGAAACCGTCATCGGCTTCCGGGAGGACGGCGGCGATCGGGACCAGGAAACCCTGGTGGGCGCCTGGCTCGCCGCTCGGGAGCGAGAAGGTGACCTCGGCCGTCATCCCCGGCCGGACGCCGGGCGGGTGACCGCTCAGGTCCGCCCGCACCGGAAACGCGTTGCCAGATCCCGCGCGGGTGCCCACCTCGGCGACCACGGCCGGGTAGCTCTGGTCGCGAAGGTCGAGATGGGGATCGATCAGGGAGGGAAAGCTCACGCGGGCCGCGTCGCCCTGGCGCACGCGGCCGATCAGCGTCTCCGGCATCTGCACCTCGACCCGCAGCCCACTCTCCTCGCTGTCGAGCTCGAAGGCCGTCTCCCCCGAGGCGATCCGCTGGGCCGGATCGATCTGTCTCGAGGAGATCGACCCGCGGAAGGGAGCCCTCAGCACCGAGAGGCGGAGGTCCCGGCGCGCGAGGTTGAGACGGGCCTGGGCGGCCTCGAATTGGCTCTCGCGCGAGTCGCGCTGCGCGCGAGCACTGTCGATCTCCTGGCGCGCAACGGCGGTGGCCGCTTGCTCGTAACGGGCGAGGGTCGCCCGAGCGTGTTCCCGGAGCGCGCTCGCTTCCGCCAGCGCGGCCTTCGCATCGCGGACGGCCAGCCCTAGGGGCTCCGGATCGAGGCGGGCCAGCACCTGGCCCTTCTCCACCGCGTCGCCAAGGTCGACCTCCACCGTCTGGACGGTGCCGTTCACCTCGAAGGCCAGCCGCGTCTCGTCGATCGGCGTGACGATGCCCGAGATCACCCGCTGCTCGCCTTCGAACGAGCGCGAGATCCGCTGCCACTGGATCGCGCGGGGCGGAAGCTCGGGCGGAGGGGCGTCCTGCCCACAGCCCGGCAGCGAGGCGAGCAGCGCGCCCCACGCGACGAGGGCGCGACGGGTGCGAGGCGTCGGCATCGAGTCCCTCCTCAGATGGCGCAACCCTACCATAGCCGCACTTCGATCCCGGAATCGGAGCCCGGTCTGCACCACCGATCTCGGAGCACAGGAAGCACGCCCCGCAGCCCCTGCGCGGGCAGATGCTTCGCTTCGCTAGGCTGCGTCGCGTGATGAGGCTCGGCTGGCTCGCGATCTCTTCCGCCCTCGTCGCCAGCTCGATGGGATGGAGCGCATGCCACGACGGGAGGCGCTCGGCTCCGCCCGCCGCTCCGACCGAGTCCAAGGTCGTCGACTACATGGGACGTGCCGCGTGCGCCGGCTGCCATCCCGAAGAGGCTCGGCTCTGGGAGGGCTCGCACCACGATCTCGCCATGCAGGAGGCGAGCCCGGAGACGGTGCGCGGTGACTTCGCCGATGCGATGCTCGAGCACCGCGGTGAGCGCTTCCGTTTCCACCGCCGGAACGGCCGCTTCTTCGTCGAGGCCGCGGGCGCCGATGCCGTGGTACGCGACTTCGAGGTGACCCACACCTTCGGCGTCGAGCCGCTCCAGCAGTACCTCGTACCGCTCCCCGGAGGTCGCCTCCAGGCGCTGGGCGTGGCCTGGGACACGCGTCCCGCGGCGAAGGGGGGGCAACGCTGGCTCCACCTGCATCCCGGCGAGGCGGTGCCTCCGGACGACGTCCTGCACTGGACCGGGCCGGCGGGAAGCTGGAATGCCATGTGCGCGGACTGCCACTCGACGAATCTCTCGAAGGGCTACCGGGCGGAGGACGACGCCTACGACTCGACGTGGTCCGAGATCGACGTGTCCTGCGAGGCCTGCCACGGGCCGGGATCGCGGCACGTGGCCTGGGCGGAGCGTGGCGCCGATCCCGACGTGCGGGATCGTGGACTGGTGGTGGATCTCGGCGCCGAGCGCGCGTGGCGCTTCGCGGAGACGAGCCCCATCGCGCAGCGCTTGCCGCTCCAGGGTCCCGGCAACGAGATCGAGGCCTGCGCGCCGTGTCATGCGCGCCGCGCGCGGATCGCCCTCGAGGCGCCCGGCTCCCGCTTCCTGGACGGCTACCGCCCGGCGCTCCTGGAGGAGGGGCTCTACCACGCCGATGGCCAGATCCTGGACGAGGTCTACGTGTGGGGCTCGTTCGTCCAGAGTCGCATGTACGCCGCCGGGGTGGTGTGCAGCGACTGCCACGATCCGCATCGCCTCCGGATCGACGAGCCTGATGCTGCGTGCGCCGGCTGCCACCAGAGCGAGACCTTCGCGGCGCCGTCGCATCACCACCATGCCGCCGACTCTCCGGGCGCGAGCTGTGTCGCCTGCCACATGCCGGAGCGGACCTACATGGTCGTGGACACGCGCCGCGATCACAGCTTCCGGGTGCCGCGTCCGGATCTGTCGGGGCCGATCGGAACGCCCAACGTCTGCTCCGGGTGTCATGCGGATCGGCCGGTGTCGTGGGTCGCCCAGGTGGCCGCACGCTGGTACGGATCCGAGCGCGCGCAGACGCGGCACTACGGGGAGGTCCTGGAGGCCGGGCGCCGTCGTGCTCCCGGTGCGTCGAGCGCCCTGGCCACTCTCTCCAAGGACACGGCCCAGCCCGCCATCGTGCGCGCGACTGCGATCGCGCTGCTCGGCGGGCAGCTGACCGCCGGCTCGCTGCCGGCCCTCGGCGCTGGCCTCCGCGATCCGGATCCCCTCGTGCGCGTGGCGGCCGCCGGGGCAGCGGAGGGTCTGCCTCCCCGGGACCGCTGGCTCGCGCTCGGGCCGCTGCTTCGCGACGACCTGCGGGCGGTGCGGATCGAGGCGGCTCGGGTGCTCGCACCCCTGAGACGACAGGTCTCGGACCCGGGAGCGAACATCGCTCTGGACGAGGCGCTGGCGGAATACCGGGAGGCCCAGTCGCTGAGCGCCGACCGACCCGAGGGACGCGTGAACCTGGGGCTACTCCACACCGAGCTCGGTGAGCTCGACGCAGCCGAGCGCGAGTACGAGACGGCGCTCCGCCTCAGCGCCTGGTTCCTGCCCGCCTACCTGAACCTCGCCGACCTCCACCGCATGCGTGGCCGGGACGACACGGGAAAGCGCGTCCTCCGCCAGGCTCTCGAGCGGTTCCCCGACAGCGCCGAGGTCCACCACGCCCTCGGTCTGCTGCTGGTGCGCAGCCAGCGAGCGGACGAAGCCCTGGACGCGCTGGAACGCGCCGCCAAGCTCGCGCCGGAGAGCCCGCGCCATGCCTACGTCTACGGCGTCGCGCTCGCCTCTGCAGGGAAGCCGCAACGCGCTCTGGCCGTGCTGGAAGAGGCGCACCGGAGCCACCCCGGGACACCGGACCTCCTCGTCGCTCTGGCCACTCTTCACCGCGATGCAGGCGACCTGGATGCGGCCCTCGTCCATGCGCGGAAGCTCGTGGAGCTCCGGCCCGAGGATCCGGCCGCGCGGTCGCTCGTCCTGGAGCTGGAGTCGCGAGGACCTTGAAGGATCCCCGGGCTACAGCACCGGGAGCTCGTAGTTCACGATCAGGCGAAACTCCTTGCTCCGCTTGGGTGCACGCTCCTCGTCCACCAGGGCTCCGCGGAGCCGCAGCCAGAAGCCACGCAGCGGGCCTTCCTCGATCCGGTAGTCCACGGTGAGATCCCACTCCCAGCGGTCCGGGAGCGAGGCGCCCGTCTCGGCGTCGCGCGCCCCTACGCCGCGCGTGAAGTTGGTGAAGGCGCTGAGGCGTGGCAGCCCGAGCCTCGCGAAGCCGTAGGAGAGGCCGACGCCCCAGGCGTCCTCCCCTGCCCGGTCGAAGTCCTCCACCATCCGGGACAGGTACCCGGGGTAGCTCCCGTAGGGGCTGCGGATGGCCGCCTCGTCGTCCGTGGACGAGAAGGCCGCGGTCAGGATGGCGTTGCGGTAGCTCAGCGCGGCGCGCGCTCCGTAGACCCGCGTATCGAAGGAGGCGCCCGTCAGCAGGTCCTCCCCCACGCTGCGCTGGTCGGTGAACTGGGCGCCCACCCGGAGCTCCAGGTCGGACGCGAGCGCGCGGTGGAAGTCCGTCTCCGCGTAGAAGATGTTCAGCGTGTCCTTCACCCAGTAGTCGATCGCACCGATGTTGAAGGACGCCGAGGGGGCCCAGCGCAGGCCGGCCAGCGCGAGCCCCTTGCTGCTGGTCCCGGACACGCCCGCCGCCTCGGACATGCTGACGAACTCGTCGTCGTCGCGTCGCTTGATCTGGGTCAGGTACCCCGCGCCGTAGCGAAGCCTGCCTTCCGCCCGGAGCAGCGTGACACCCTCGAAGGTGTTGGGCGTCATCCGGCTGTCCTGGCGGTTCACGTAGGGGAGGTCGAGCTCCTGGCGGTAGACCGTGAGGGTGTGGTCCGCGTAGCGCAGTCGGGCGTACGCCTGTCCCAGCACGGTGTAGGCATGCTGGCCCGGGCGCAGCAGGCGGGTTCCGTCCTTGTCCGAGGGGCCGTAGATCCGCTGCGAGCTGTACAGGGTGGCGCCGAGCGAGAGCGAGTCCTTCCACCAGCCGGACTCGTAGGCCAGCCAGCCGCCGTAGGCCCAGGCCGCGCTGCGCGTGTCGTCGGTCCGGCGGCGGTTGAAGGCGTAGCTGCGCAGGTGAAGGCGAAGCTGCGAGTCGCGGAGGAAGGGCGGAAGGTCCTTCAGCCGGTCGCGCAGCCTCGGGAAGAGCGTCGGAGGCGGCGGCTCCTCCTCGAAGGCCTCTCCCAGCGCACCCTCGAGCTCCGCCGCCGAGGTCGGTGCCGGCTCGTCGTCGAGCGTGGACTCGGAGGCGGGCGCCGTCTCCCCGGCGACGATCAGGACGAGCATCGCGCCGCGGGCGCCGGCAGCGCCGAAGATCTTCACGCTTCCTCCTTCTCGGCGCAGCGCGAGGAGTATATACTGACGCGCCGATGGCGTACGAGCTCGATCCGGTGCGCGTCCTCGTGTTGAGCATCGCGGTCCTATGGATTGGCGAGGCGGTGACGGTGCGCCTCGGATTCCTGCGCCGCTTCAGCATTCCCATCGCGGTGACCGGCGGCATTCTCTGCAGCGTCGCGGTCGCGCTCCTCGACGCCCTGGCCGGCATCAGCATCCGCTTCGATCTCTCGCCACGCGACACGCTGCTGCTGGTCTTCTTCAGCACCATCGGTCTCTCGGCGAAGCTTCGCCTGCTCCGGGAAGGAGGACGCACGTTGGCCGTCCTGGCGGGGGTTACGCTGCTCTTCCTGGCGGCGCAGAACGGCGTGGGCGTGCTGCTCGCCACGACGATGGGCGCGCACTGGGGCTACGGCCTGATCGCCGGCAGCATCTCGCTTGCCGGCGGGCATGGAACGGCGATCACCTGGGGCGCTCTGGCGGCGGAGGCTGGGCTCACCGAGGCCACGGCCCTGGGCCTCGCCTTCGCGACGTTCGGTCTGATCTGCGGGGGCATCGTAGGGGGACCCATCGCGAACGCGCTGATCCGACGCCATCGGCTCGCGGCGTCCCAGGTCTCTGCGCCCGGGGGCGCGACGAGCGAGGCGCAGCCGCCCGAAGACAAACCCGTCTCCGTGACGAGCCGCCAGGTGATCCGGACGATCCTGCTCCTCGCCATCTGCGTGGGAGCCGGGGCGGAGCTGAACCGGCTGCTCGGGGCTCGGGGCATGGTGCTACCCGGCTTCCTGACCTCCATGGGCGTGGGCATCCTGCTCACGAATGCGGCCGATCTTCGGGGCCGGCCGGTGGACCCCCAGACCACGGATCTCTTCAACGACGTGAGCCTGCACCTCTTCCTGGCCATGAGCCTGATGAGCATGCAGCTGACGCAGCTCGCCGGCGCCTTCGGGGCCGTCGTCCTGGCGCTGGCCCTTCAGGTGGCCCTGGCGATCGCCTTCGCCGTGTTCGTGGTGTTCCGCTTCTGCGGCCGGGACTACGACGCGGCCGTCATCGCCTCCGGCTACGCCGGCCTCGGCCTCGGCGCCACGCCCGTGGGCGTCGCGAACATGAACGCGGTGACGAGCCGCTTCGGGCCGTCGCCCAAGGCGTTCCTGGTGGTCCCGCTGGTGGGGGCCTTCCTCCTCGACATCCTCAACGCCTTCGTGATCCAGTCGTACATCGAGCTGTTGCGGTGATCCCCCGACGATCGCGTACGATGGCGATCCACCTCGGACTCACCCAGGAGGACTCCATGCGCGTCGCCCGCCGCCTTCCCCTCGTCGTCGGTCTGGCCCTCACGCTCGGGCTCCCGGCCCACGCCGACCTGGCCCCCTGGGATCAGGAACGCGTGGGGAAGCTCGCCGTGGAGCTCGCCGTCGCCGTGAAGGACCTACGGGAGGACGTGCGCAAGGTGCCCGGCCACAATCTCGGAACCCTGCAATCGCGCTCGCGCCACCGTCTGCTGGATGCGCTTCGCCTGATCCGGAGCGAGGCGCGGCATCTCGCCGCGGAGCTCCAGGGCGGCGCCGGCCGCGAGGAGACCATGTCGATCTACGAGCGCATCGGGAGTCTCTCGAGGGATGCCCGCGAGAACGCGAACCGCATGCAGCTGCCGGAGCCGGTGCTGGCGGGCATCACCCGCGCGGGAAGCCTCTGGAGCCAGCTCACGCCCTACTACGATCCGGACTGGAAGGCGGCAGCCTCTTCCGAGGAGTAGCGGCCGCTCACTCCGAAGGCGTGAGCTCCTCGACGAGACGCGCGAACGCCGGAGAGGCTCGGACCAGCCGACGCCCGGCCTCGATCAGGCGATCCACCTCCTCGTCTTCCAGATCGAAGCTGGTGGGAAGCTCGTTGAAGTAGCGCCGCTCCTCCGGGTCCGGCAGATGGTCGAAGGCCACCTCCACGAGGTGGGTCTCGACCCGTCGCCCCCGGTCGTCCGGAGGGATCTCGAGCGCCCAGCGCGCCAGAGTTTCCCGGAACAGCTCGATGGTCTCGAAGGTGTAGCGGTTGATCTGGACGCCCGTCACGCTGTTCACGACACCCGCGATGGAGGGGGGCGTGGGGATGCGGCTGAACTCCGGCTCGGGGTTGACCTGGGCGTCCACCACCACCGCCACGATGTGCGAGGGACGCCCGACGCCGAGCTGCTGGAGGCGCTCCCAGATGCCGCCGGTGAGCAGGACGTTGTCCAGCGGGCCCCGCAGCCCCACGTTGTCCACGATCCCGCCGTCGACGAGATGGATGTACCGGCGCCTCTTCGCGTCGAGATAGCTCGCGGCGGTCCGGGCGTACCAGCGCCGTCGCCGGGAGACGTCCGGCGCGTGAAGCGCCTCCTCCAGCCAGGCCGGCGACTCGAAGCCACACGTCCCCGCGTAGTTGCGCAGGATGATGGGATTGAAGAGCACCGGCACCGCCGACGACGCCGCCACCGCCCGGGCCACCTCGAGCTGGGAGAGGTCCGAGCAGATCAGATCGAAATGGGGCTGGAAGAAGGTGAAGCGCTCACCGACCCCGATGTCCGTGGCGTTGATCTGGAGGCTGGGACCCCGGGCGGCCAGGAGATCCGCGAAGGTGGCGCGATCGAAGATCTCCCGGTCGTAGAACTCGATGGCCAGCTCGGTACGGTCGAAGAAGCTGCTGGCCAGGCGGAGCCAGTTCTTGGGCCGAAAGAGCTCGAGGAGCAGGCGCCGCTGCACGTTCCGGCGCAGGAAGCGCGCCTCGTAGTCCTCGAAGATGCGGTCCCCGAACAGGCCGTAGTAGGCAGCGGTGAAGCTGCCTCCGGACACCGAGGTGATGAGATCCACCTCGTCCAGGAAACGCGCGGGGCGTCCCTCTACGACGATGGGAGTGTCCCGGAGCTCCTGCAGGACGCCGTAGGAGAACGACGCGGCCCGCGTCCCGCCCCCGGAGAAGGCCAGCACCAGCAGCACGTCTCCCATCGGCTTGAGCTGCTGGATCTGCCGGGGCCGATAGCCGTAGTCCGGATCCCAGCGCTCGAGAGGCGCGTTCACGGGCCGGTATCCCGCGCAGCCCACGAGGAGGGCGAAAGTGCCCACCCAGACGAGCGATCGCGCGGCTCGCATGCCCGGAGGATCCCGCCGGTCTAGTTCTCGATGAAGCCCTTGAGCAGCCGACTGCGGCTCGGGTGGCGCAGCTTGCGCAGCGCCTTGGCCTCGATCTGACGGATGCGCTCTCGCGTCACGTCGAAGTCCTGGCCCACCTCCTCGAGCGTGTGATTGGCGCGCTCGCCGATGCCGAAGCGCATCTTGAGCACGCGCTCCTCGCGCGGGGCCAGCGTGGACAGTACGGCCTGGGTCTGGTCGGCCAGGTTCTGGTGGATGACCGCATCCTGGGGATTCACGGAGCTCTTGTCCTCGATGAAGTCGCCCAGGTGGCTGTCCTCCTCCTCGCCCACGGGCGTCTCCAGACTGATGGGCTCCTTCGCGATCTTCAGCACCATGCGCACCTTGTCCAGCGGCATCTCCATGCGCTCGGCCAGCTCCTCGGGCGAGGGCTCGCGCCCCAGCACCTGCACCAGGAAGCGGGTGGTGCGGATCATCTTGTTGATGGTCTCGATCATGTGGACGGGGATGCGGATGGTGCGGGCCTGGTCGGCGATGGCGCGCGTGATGGCCTGGCGGATCCACCACGTGGCGTAGGTGGAGAACTTGTAGCCGCGTCGCCACTCGAACTTGTCCACGGCCTTCATCAGGCCGATGTTGCCCTCCTGGATCAGGTCCAGGAACTGGAGCCCGCGGTTCGTGTAGCGCTTGGCGATGGAGACCACGAGGCGCAGGTTGGCCTCGATCAGCTCGCACTTGGCCTGGTGGGTGCGGGCGCGGGCGTCGTCCAGGCGGTCGAGGGCGCGGGCCACCTCCTCCCGGGACATGCGCATCTGGCTCTCGATGGCTTCGACGGCGAGGTCGATCTCGTCCAGCCGCTCGCAGCTGGCGTCGATGCGGTCCGCGTCGCCTCCCAGCCGGGCGAGCGCCTCGCGCCCACGCCGGCTGCGACGGCCGGACAGCTCCACGAACCCTCGGAACTCCTCCGGGGTGACGCGGAACGGCTTCACGGCACGGCGCGCCTGCCGCTCCAGGTCGCCGAGCTTGCGGCCTGCCCGCCGCATGCGTTCCATGGTCTCCTCGATGCGGGTGCTCGCGAAGCCCACGTCGCAGAGCAGCCGCAGGGCCTCCTCCAGCCGCGCGGCGATCTCGCCGTTCAGCCGCTCGCGGGCAGCGGCGCCGGTGCGCCCGTTGGCCAGGGACGCCAGGCGCTTGCTCACCTCGCCCTCGAGCCGGCGCACGCGCGCCAGGGCCGCGAGCAGCGCCTTGCGGCGCTCCTCGGGCGTCGCGATCGGCTCCTCGGCGTCGAGGCCGTCGAGCATGTCGGCGAGCTCGAGCTCCCCCTTGCGGAAGCGATCGCCGAGCTGACGCAGCTCCTGGATCCCGAAGGGCGTGGCCAGCACCGCGCGCACCTGCTCCATCTGCCCGAATTCGATGCGCTGGGAGATCTCCACCTCTCCCTCCCGCGTGAGCAGGGAGACCTGTCCCATCTCACGCAGGTAGACGCGCACGGGGTCGTTGCTGTGGCCCTCGTCGCCAGACTCGGCGGCCGTCGGCATCTCGTTGCGCCTCGTGGCGACGGCCTTGTCACCGTCCACGACCGTGATGTCCTGCTCACCGAAGAGGGCGAACACCTCGTCGAGCTGATCCGAGGAGACCACGTCCGGAAGCGCGCCGTTGACCTCGTCGAGCGTCACCCAGCCACGCCGCTTGCCTTCCGCCACGAGCTTGCGAACGCCGCCCAGCTCGGCGGGAGAGCTCGCGCCGTCTCCGACGCCTTCCATGGAGGCAGGGCCCACGCGGGCGATTCGCTGACGGGAGCGTGCCTTGCGGCCAACGGCACGGGGAGCTTCGGGGGCGTTCGGGGGCATCGGGGGGGTCTCCTTGTCCGCTCGAACCGGGTCTCGTCTACGGGCTTCCGGGGGCGGGCCGCGCGCGCGGGGCGTGCGCGCCCCGTCTCTCCTCCAACTGTTGCTGCTTCGCTTCGAGGAACTTCGCGGCGTCGAAATTCGGGTCCTCGGCCACGCGCCGCGTGAGCGCGCGTCGGGCCTCGGAGTGTCGCCGCGACTGCAGGCGGGAGAGCGTGTCGGCAAGGGCGCGCTCGGCCGCCTCGGCTTCGAGGGCCGGCTCTTCGCCCACCGCGAGGGCCAGGAGCAGGGAGGCCTCCGGACCCTCCAGATCGTCGGTGACCCGGGACAGCTGCACCGCGCCGCTGCGCGCCTCCGCGAGCAGACGCGGCAGGATCCGGCTCCAGGGGCCCTCGGGGACCAGCTCGCCCATCTCCTCCGCCTCGAGACGGGGCGCCAGATCGGGATGATCGATCAGCAGGCGGACGAGCCGCGCGGCGAAGCGCTCCTCGGGACCCGCGGCGCGTGCCGCCGGCACCGGGACGTCCTCCTCGACGGCGGCGTCCGGCCGCGCCTGGCGGCGCACGGCCGCGTCCACGTCGGCGGGTCGCACGTCTGTAGCGAGAGCGAGCCGGCGGGCGAACTCGCCCCGCTCCACCGGGTCCGGCACCCGGGCCAGCAGAGGCGCGAGGGCGGCCACGGCGTCCGCCTTCTCCCAGGGCGTCGCGCAGCCCCGGGCCACGCGGCGCTGGATCACGCGCGCAAGCGCCGGCGGTGCCGCGTCCACCAGGGCGCGCAGCGCCTCGGGACCCTCGCGCGCCAGGAGATCGTCGGGGTCCTCGCCCGGCGGAAGCGCCGCGGCCCGCACGCGCAATCCCTCCGGAAGCAGCACCGCCAGGGCGCGCTCCATGGCGCGCTCGCCCGCCTCGTCGCCGTCGAAGAGCAGCACCACCTCGCGCGTGCGGCGACGTAACTGCCGCCCGTGCTCCGGGGTGAGGGCCGTGCCGCAGGTGGCCAGCGTCTCCGGGACACCCGCCCGATGCAGGGCCAGGAGATCGAAGTACCCCTCCACGATCACCACGCGACCGCTCTTGCGGATCGGGTGGAGCGCCTCGGGCAGCCCGTAGAAGGCCTCGCGCTTGCGGAACACCGGGCTCTCCGGGGTGTTCAGATACTTGGGCTCCTGGTCCGCCTCCAGGGCGCGACCTCCGAAGCCCACCGTCCGACCGCGCGCGTCCCGGATCGGAAACAGCAGACGACCGCGCAGCCGATCGTAGTGACCGCCGCCCGAGCGCTCGGCGAGGAGCCCGGCGCGGGCACCGATCTCGAGCGGCGTGCGCGCCTCGCCCAGGGCGCGCACCACGGTGTCCCAGCTCGGGGGTGCGAAGCCGAGCCCGAAGCGCTCCACCAGCTCTTCGGGCACCCCCCGCTTCTCCAGGTAGGCCCGCACCCCGGCGCCGCGCGGCTCGGCCAGGGCCTTGCGATACACGCGCTCGGCGACCCGGTTGGCCTCGCACAGCCGCTCGATCAGCCCGCTGTCCCGCCTGCCGCTCTCGGGCACCGGGATGCCGCACTCCTGGGCCAGGGAGCGAACCGCCTCCGGGAAGGTCAGGTTCTCCTGCCGCATCAGGAACCCGAACACGTCGCCGCCCGCCTGGCAGCCGAAGCAGTGGAAGATCTGACGCTCGGGATTGACGTGGAAGGAGGGGGTCTTCTCGGCGTGGAAGGGGCAGAGGCCCTTGAAGCTGCGGCCGACCTGACGGAGGGTGACGTGCCGCGAGACGAGATCCACGATCTCGACGCGGTCCCGGATCGCGTGAATCGTCTCGTCAGGGATCCGGCCCACCGCTTGCGCTCCTCCCTCAGCGCGCCATCTTGCGGAGCTTCTTCAGGGCACGCTTGCGCGCGGCGGCCGCCTTCTTCTTGCGACGGATGCTGGGCTTGTCGTACGAGTCCCGGCGACGCAGCTCGGTGAGGATGCCAGCCTTCTCCACCTGCTTCTTGAAGCGCTTGAGCGCCTGCTCGAAGGACTCGTTCTCCTTGACCTTGACTACCGGCAACCCTCGCTCCTCAACTCGAGATCCATCGGCCGCTCTGCCGGCAAGGTCCGCAGGTCAAGATGAAGTGGCCTTGCGGCCATGCGGGTGGCAGGGGCTTCGCCGCGTTGCACGCTCACGAGCCGGCAGCTCCCTGGCGCCGCCCGCCATCCTCCCACGGGTCTTGCGGCGAAGCGTGACGCTAGCGAAGGCCCCCGGGGTGGGCAACCGCCGGTGAACGCACGGGAATTCCGAGCTCCAGGAGCCGCCGCTTCACGTCTCCGACGGTGGTGGTGCCGAAGTGGAAGATGGAGGCCGCCAGGGCGGCCTGGGCGTGCCCGCCCCGGGGCCCGTCGTCCAGCGCCGCAGCCAGGTCCTCGGCGCTGCCGCCGCCGCCGGAAGCAATGACCGGGATCGAGACGGCGTCCGAGACGGCGCGGCAGAACGCCAGGTCGTAGCCCCGGCGCGTGCCGTCGCGGTCCATGCTGGTGAGGAGAATCTCCCCCGCCCCGGCCTCGGCCATGCGCTGCGCCCAGGCGACGGCGTCCAGGCCGGTGGGTCGGCGCCCGCCGTGGGTGCAGACCTCCCAGCCGTCCGAGGTTTGCTCGCCGGCTCGCGTGCCGCGGCTGCGCGCGTCGATGGCCACCACGAGGTTGGCCGTGCCGATCTTGGCGGCCGCCTCCGTCACGAGATCCGGATCCTCCACCGCCGCGGTCATGATCGAGACCTTGTCCGCGCCGGCGTTCAGGAGGTCCCGCACGTCCTGGAGCGTGCGCACGCCGCCGCCCACGGTGAGGGGCATGAAGACGGACTCGGCGGTGCGCGCCACCACGTCCAGCAGGATGCGGCGCTGCTCGTGACTCGCCGTGATGTCGAGGAAGGTGATCTCGTCCGCCTCTTGCTCGTCGTAGAGGCGCGCCACCTCCACCGGATCCCCCGCATCCACGTGATCCACGTAGCGGACGCCCTTCACCACGCGCCCCCGGTCCACGTCGAGGCACGGGATGATGCGCTTCAGCAGCACGCCGCCAGCTCCAGGGCGCGCTCCAGATCGACCGCACCGGTGTAGAGCGCCCGGCCCACGATCAGGCCGGCGACGCCGCGCGTGGCCAGCGCCGCCGCGCGGCGCACGTCGTCCTCGTCCCCGACCCCGCCCGAGGCGATCACGGGGATCGACACCAGCTCGGCCAGACGCGCCGCGCCCTCCAGGTCCGGCCCGGTCCCCATGCCGTCGCGCTCGATGTCGGTGTAGACGAGGGCGCCGACTCCGGCGTCCTCGAAGGCGCGCGCCAGCTCCGCCGGCACGGCCGAGCTGGTCTCGAGCCAGCCCTGCACCGCCACGCGTCCTCCCCGCGCGTCGATGCCCACCACCACGGCGCCGGGGTGACGCTTCGCCGCCTCGCGAACCAGCGCGGGTTCACGCAGCGCGGCGGTTCCCAGCACCACGCGGCCCACCCCGAGCGCGAGGGCATCCTCCACCGCATCGAGCGTGCGCAGCCCGCCGCCCAGCTGCACCGGGATCCCCGCGTCCACGATCGCCCGCACGGCGGCGCCGTTGCGCGGCTCGCCCGCCCGGGCGCCGTCGAGATCGACCACGTGCAGGCGCGGGATGGGGTGACGCACGAAGCCCTCGGCCACCGCGCCCGGATCCTCGCCGTAGACCGTGGCCGCGTCGTAGCGACCCTGGGCCAGCCGCACGCAGTGGCCGTCCAGCAGGTCGATGGCGGGGATCAGCTCGAAGGCCATCTCAGGGGGTGTCGCCGGCCACGACCCCGGGAACCGCGGCCGCCACCTCCCGGGCGCCCCAGCGCGCCAGCTCCTCGGCGGTGAGCCAGCGCGTGCCGCCACGCGGATAGCGAAACAGGTTCAGCACGTTCGCGAACAGCGCCTCCTGGGTCTCGTCGAAGCGGGCGCTCCAGAGCCGCTCGCCTCCCGGCGCGGTGTAGAGCGTGACCTCGAAGGCCACGCTGGCGGGCTGCAGGGTGCCGAGCGCCTCGCCCGTGCGCTTGCGGAAGCGCAGCACGCGCCCGGCCAGCAGCGCGTCCGCGCCGAACTCCGCCGCCGAGGCGCGCGCGGCGCGCACGGCGTCGAAGCCAGGAGCGCGGTCGCCGGACTGGAGCGCCAGGCGCACGTCGCTGGGCGGAACGATGCGCACGCCTCGCGCCTGCATCGCCTCGGCCACGTACGCGGCCATGTGCGCCGCCGCGGTGCGGCGCCTCTCGGCGTCCGCCTCGAGACCCGCCTCCGGCTCGAAGGGCGCGATGGCCAGGCGGTGCATCTCCGGGGGCGACTCCCGGAGCTTCGGGTACTCGGTGCGCTCCAGCGTCGAGGCGCAGGCGAGCGCGAGCGCCATGGCCACGAGCCCCGCCGCACTCCGGGAGCCGAGCCTCACGCCCGGCACGACGATACCCAGAGGGCGAAGGCGTCCAGCAGACGCCGCCCGGCGTTCTGGCTCTTCTCGGGATGGAACTGCACTGCGAAGCTGCGCTCCCTGGCCACGGCGGCGGCGAAGGGCCCGCCGTAGTCGGTGGTCCCCACCACGACGTCCGGCTCGGCGACCACCGCGCGGAAGGCGTGCACGAAGTAGAAGTGATCGCTCGGGGGCAGGTGCTCGAGCATGGGGTGGGAGCCCCGGAAGCGCACCTCGTTCCAGCCGATGTGCGGCACGCGCAGGCGCTCACCGTCGGGCCCGCACTCCGGGAAGCGCTCTACCCGCCCGGGCAGGATCCCCCAGCCGGGATTGCGCCCGTGCTCCTCGCTCTCCTCGAAGAGGAGCTGGAGCCCGAGGCAGAGACCGAGGTAGGGGCGACCGTCGTCCATGGCCGCGCGCACGGCCTCGTCGAGCCCCTTGGCGCGCAGGTTCGCCACGGCGTCCGCGAAGGCACCGACGCCGGGCAGCACCACGGCGTCCGCGCGGCGTACGCTCGCCGGGTCGCTGGTCACCTCGGGCGCGAGCCCGGAGCGTGCCAGCGCTCGCGCCACGCTGCGCAGGTTTCCGGACCCGTAGTCCACGACCGCGACGAGGGGGGTGTTCGCCATGATGGATCAGAGCGCGCCCTTCACGGTGGGGAGGCCTCGCACGCGCGGGTCGTGCTCGAGCGCCCCGCGCAGCGCCCGGGCCAGCCCCTTGAAGATCGCCTCCACCACGTGGTGCGGGCTCTTGCCGTAGCGTAGCTCCACGTGCAGGTCGAGGCCGGCGTTCTGGGAGAACGCGTACAGGAAGTCCTCCACCAGGGAGACGTCGAAGCTCCCGATGCGGTCGTTCGCCAGCGAGACGCGGTACACCAGGTAGGGACGGTTCGAGACGTCCACCGCCACCTCGACCTTGGCCTCGGCCATGGGAAGCAGGCAGGAGCCGTAGCGGCGGATGCCGCCCGCGTCGCCCAGGGCCTGGCGCAGCGCGCTGCCGAGGGCGATGCCCACGTCCTCCACGGTGTGATGCAGGTCCACCGCCAGGTCCCCCTTCGCCCGCAGCTGCAGGTCGAAGGCCCCGTGCCGCGCGAAGGACTCCAGCATGTGATCGAAGAAGGCGATGCCGGTCGAGATCTCGTACTGGCCGCTGCCGTCCAGATCCAGCTCGACCCGGATCCGCGTCTCCTTGGTGTTGCGCTCGAGCGTTGCCGCGCGCGACTTGGACGTACTCAAAGCTCCACCTCCGCTTCCCGTGCCGCCTCGCGCTCGCGCCGGGCACGCCGGATCTTGGCGAGTCTCAGCTCCACGGAGCGCCCGTGACCGGTGAGGCCCTCCAGCTGCGCCAGTCGGATCACCTCGAGGCCGAGCTCGCGGAGCTTGGGCGGGTCGAAGCGGACGAAGCTGGTGCGCTTCAGGAAGTCCTCCACGCCCAGCGGCGAGGACCAGCGCGCCGTCCCCCCCGTGGGCAGCACGTGGTTCGGTCCGGCCAGATAGTCCCCCACCGCCACCGGCGTGTAGTGGCCCAGGAACACCGCCCCGGCGTTCTCGATCCTCTTGAGCGCGACGTCCGCTTGATCCACGGCCAGCACCAGGTGCTCGGGCGCATAGCGGTTGCTGAGCTCCAGCGCCTCGTCCAGGTTCCGCGTCACCACGATCGCCCCGTTCTTGGAGAGCGCCGCCTTGGCCACCTTGGCCCGCTCCAGGGCGCCCAGCTGCCGCGTCACCTGGTCCTGGACCCGCGTCGCCATCGACTTGAGCGGCGTCAGCAGGATCGCGCTCGCCATCTCGTCGTGCTCCGCCTGGGAGATCAGGTCCGCCGCCACCCACGCGGGCGTGGCGGAGCGGTCCGCCACCACCAGCACCTCGGTGGGGCCCGCCTCGGCGTCGATGGCCACGTCGCCGAACACCATGCGCTTGGCCGCGGCCACCCAGGCGCTGCCGGGCCCCACGATCTTGTCCACCTTGGGGACGCTCTCCGTACCGTAGGCCAGCGCCGCCACCGCGTGCGCCCCACCCATCTTGAAGATGCGGTGCACGCCCGCCAGGCGCGCCGCCATCAACACCGACGGGTGCAGGGTGCCGTCGGGCCGGGGCGGCGTGGTCATCACGATCTCCGGAACCTCCACCACCGAGGCGGGGATGCCGTTCATGAGCACGCTGGAGGGGTAGAACGCGCTGCCCCCCGGCACGTAGAGCCCCACGCGCTGCAATGGGCGGACGCGATGGCCCATCAGCCCCCCGCCCTCCTCGCGCACCTCCCAGCTGGACGGGACCCGCTTGCGATGGAAGTCACGCACCCGCATGGCCGCCTTGCCCAGCGCGGCGCGGTCCGCCGGGTCGAGGCGCTCGACGCCCTGCTCCCACTCCTCGCGGGTCACCTCCACCGCGTCCAGGCGCGCCTTGTCGTACTTGCGCACGCAGGCCAGGAGCTCGGCATCCCCTCCCTCGCGCACGCGCTCCACGATGCGGCGGACGTTCCGCTCCACCGCCTCCTCCTGCGCCGCCCGACGCCGGAGCAGGGCGCCGAAGGCGCGGGAGAAGCCGGGCTCGTCCGTACGCAGTGTGCGCAGCAGACCCTTTCCGGAAGCGCGACCCGCCATTCGCTCAACCCTCCCGCCGGATCGAGGCGCCGAGCCGAGCGAGCTTGCGCTCGATGCGCTCGTAGCCCCGATCGATGTGGTAGACCCGGTTCACGGTGGTGCATCCCTCGGCCGCCAGCCCCGCGACGATCAGCCCCGCCGACGCGCGCAGATCCGTGGCCATGACCGGTGCGCCGGAGAGCCCGGGAACGCCCCGCACGTGGGCGGACCGTCCCACCAGCTCGATGTCCGCCCCGAGGCGCTGGAGCTCCGGCACGTGCATGAACCGGTTCTCGAACACGGTCTCCGTCACCACGCTGGAGCCGCGCGCCACCGTGAGCACCGCCATGAGCTGCGCCTGCATGTCGGTGGGAAAGCCCGGGTACGGCGCGGTGGTCACCCGCGTGCCGCACGGGCCCTCCGGAGCGCGCGCGCGGATCGCGTCCGGCCCGACCTCGAGCTCGGCCCCCGCCTCGCGCAGCTTCTCGAGGGTGGCGTCCATCCAGCGGGCATCGACGCCGCGCACGCGCACGTCGCCCCGCGTGGCGACGCCGGCCGCGAGCAGCGTCCCCGCCTCGATCCGATCGCCCCACACGTCGTGGCTCACACCGCGCAGGCGCCGCACGCCCTCCACCTCGATGCGGTGGGTCCCGGCGCCGCGGACGCGCGCACCCATGCGCTCCAGCACGTCGGCGAGCTCCACCACCTCGGGCTCGCGGGCCGCGTTCTCGATCACCGTCAGGCCGTCGGCGAGCGTCGCGGCCATGAGCACGTTCTGGGTTCCGTTCACCGTGGTGAGGTCGAAGGCCACGTGTCCACCGCGCAGGCGCTCGGCCACGGCCTCCACGTAGCCGTGATCCAGGCGCAGCTTGGCGCCCAGCGCCGCCAGTCCCTTCACGTGCTGGTCCACCGGGCGGACGCCGATGGCGCAGCCGCCGGGCTCCGAGACGCGCCCCGTCCCGAAGCGAGCCAGCAGGGGCCCGAGCACCAGGAAGGACGCCCGCATCTTGCGCACCAGGTCGTAGGGCGCCTCGTGGCGCGCCACGTGCGACCCGTCGATGCGGATCGTGCCCGGGGCCTCCCAGGAGGCAGCCACACCCAACGCGCCGAGGATCTCCAGCATGGTGTCCACGTCGCGCACGCGCGGGACGTTGCGCAGCACGCTCTCGCCCTCGGCCAGCAGCGCCGCCGCCATCAGGGCGAGCGTTGCGTTCTTCGAGCCCGAGACCGCCACCTCGCCGGCGAGCCGCACGCCTCCCTCCACCACGATGCGGTCCACCTAGGCGTCCTCCCCCCGGCGCGCGGAGATCACGCGGGGACGGCGGGCCAGATCCGGGTGCACCCGGATCTCCCCGAGGCCCGCGGCCTCCAGCGCCGCCTCCAGGTCACCGGCCTGGGAGGGATCCAGCTCCAGCGCCACCGCGCCGTTCGGCGCCAGGGCCGCGCCCACCTGCTGCGCGATGGCGCGCAGCACCTCGTCGCCCCGCGGACCCGCGAACAGCGCGATCCGCGGCTCGTGCGCGAGCTCCGGTGCCAGATCCGGCTGGCCCTCCGCGAGGTAGGGAGGGTTGGAGACCACGAGGTCGAAACGCTCGCCGGCCACGGGCTCGAAGAGCGAGCCCTCCACCAGCCGCACCCGTTCCGCCAGGCCCAGGGCCTCGGCGTTCTTGCGCGCCACGGCGAGCGCCGCGGCGGAGACATCCGTGGCCGTGACGCGCGCGACCGGGCGCTCCCGGGCCAGGGCCAGGGCCACGGCTCCCGAGCCGGTCCCCAGCTCGAGGATGCGCCAGTCGCGAGCGGTGTCCGCAGCCAGGTCGAGCGCCGCGGCCACCAGCGTCTCCGTCTCCGGACGCGGGCTGAGCACGTCGCCCGTCACGGTGAGAGGCAGCGACCAGAACTCGCGACGCCCGACCAGCTGCGCCACCGGCACGCGCTCCTCGGCGCGCCGGCGCACCAGCTCGCGGAAGCGCGCCCGCTCCGCCTCCTCCACCGGCTTGTCGAACTCCGTGTAGAGCCGCAGGCGGTCACAGCCCAGCGCAAAGGCCAGCAGGCACTCGGCGTCCAGGCGCGGCGTATCGAGAGCCTTCTTCTCGAACCAACCGGTGGTCCAGCGCAGCAGCTCGAGAACCGTCCAGCTGGCTGCGGTGCTCACTGCGCCGCCCCCGGGGCCGTCTCGCCCGCCATGTGGAGGTGCACGGCATCGAGCAGCTCGTCCACGTTGCCTTCCAGGATCTCGGGGAGCCGGTGCAGCGTCACGCCGGCGCGGTGATCCGTCACCCGCGACTGCGGGAAGTTGTAGGTGCGAATGCGCTCGCTTCGATCGCCGGTGCCCACCTGGGAGCGGCGTTCGTCGGCCCGCTCCTGCGCGGCGCGCTCCTGCTCCAGCTGCAGCAGACGGGCGCGCAGGATCTTCATGGCGCGCGCCTTGTTCTTGTGCTGCGACTTCTCGTCCTGGCAGTGCACCACGATGCCGCTGGGCTCGTGCGTGATGCGCACGGCCGAGTCCGTGGTGTTGACGCTCTGGCCGCCGGGGCCCGAGGAGCGCATCACGTCGATGCGGAGCTCCTTGGGGTCGATCCGCACGTCCACGTCCTCCGCCTCGGGGAGGACGGCCACCGTCACCGTGGAAGTGTGGATGCGGCCCGCCGACTCGGTGGTGGGCACGCGCTGCACCCGGTGCACGCCGCGCTCGTACTTGAGCCGGCTGAAGACGCGCTCGCCGGCGATGGAGGCCACGGCCTCGCGCAGGCCGCCGCCGCCCGTCCACGAGAGCGAGAGTGGCTCGAGCTTCCAGCCCCGCACCTCCGCGTAGCGCGTGTACATGCGGTAGAGGTCGGCCGCGAAGAGCGCCGCCTCCTCGCCCCCGGCGCCGGCGCGGACCTCCAGGATGGCGTTCTTCTCGTCGTTGGGGTCCGGCGGGACCAGCCGCAGCCGGATCTCGCGCTCGAGCTTCTCGAGCTCCGCCTCGAGCCGGTCCACCTCGACGCGCGCCAGGGCCCGCATCTCCTCGTCGGGCTCTTCCAGCATGCCGCGCGCGTCGGCCAGCTCGGTTCGGGCGCGGCGCCAGCGGCGTCCCAGCTCCACCAGTGGACGCAGCTTGCCGAGCTCCTTGGCGCGCGCCGCGTAGTCCGCCGGGCGCGAGGCGAGGGACGGCTCGGCGAGAGCCTCCTCGAGGCTGCGCGCCTGGGCTTCGATCTCGTCGATGCGCGTCAGGAGCTCGTCGGACATGGACGTTGCGTCACGGTACCACCGGGGCTCGGACCGCTCTCCCGAGGAGAGGGGTCGAGCCGGGAATCCGGGGGAGGGGGTGGACTCGGGCGGGGGGATTCCCGCGGGGAAATCGCGCGGTCTACGAGCCGTCGCGCTTGCCGTAGCGCCGCTTGAAACGCTCCACGGAGCCCGCCGTGTGCACCATGGTCTGTCGCCCCGTGTAGAACGGATGGCAGCTCGAGCAGACCTCGGTGCGGATCTCCGGCTTGGTGGACCGCGTCTCCCACTGCGCCCCACACGCACAGTGCACCGT
Organism: Myxococcota bacterium; assembly: GCA_041577015.1. Classification (GTDB taxonomy): domain Bacteria; phylum Myxococcota_A; class UBA9160; order UBA9160; family PR03; genus JBFGJV01. The sequence goes on along the minus strand of JBFGJV010000006.1, from coordinate 175 downwards.
CGCCGGCCCATACTTCGGATGAATCTCGGGCTTCATGGTCGAGAGAGATTTAGCTGCTGCGCCGCGCCCTTGCAACGAGGGGCCGGGGAGGGTGAGGGGTCGCCGACGACTCGACCGTCGCCCCGGGAACCGAAGCCGAGGGAGCGCGCGGAGGTGCCGGAGGAGGCGACCCCTC
>JBFGJV010000005.1:0-33544 GCA_041577015.1 Myxococcota bacterium | reverse complement strand
GCCGTCGTGGTTCACGGCGAGGAGGATCCCCTCCGGCAGGTCCGGTGCGGCCAGGGCGGCATAGAGCGCGATGGCCAGCGCCTCGTCGGCGACCCATCCCTTCCCGAGGCGGGCCACGCGCTCGGGCGAGGCAGGCCCGGCATCCCGGGCCGCGCGCGCCGCCGCGACGGCGCGCGCGGTCTCCTCGTGGGCGGGATGCCGGCGCAGCACCTCGAGCCCCTCGGCGAGGGCGTCCTCCAGGTCTTCGCCGGCGACCAGGGCGCGCACCAGGAACGCCTGGAAGCCCGCCGCGAGCTGGCCGGTGGGATGTCCGTGCGTCAGCGCTGCCACGCGACGTCCCATCTCGAAGGGATCGTCCACGGCCAGCGCGAGCCCCACCGGAGCGATGCGCATGATGCCCCCGCAGCCCTTGCTGGCGTTGAGCGGGTGCTCGGGCGTCCCCATGCGCCGCGCGCGCAGCCCGGCCAGGCACGTCGCCCCCGGGCCGCGTGGCCCGTCCAGGCCCGGGAGGGCGAGCAGCCACCCCTCGCGGGCCGCGCCCTCGAAGCTCGGATGCGCGGAGCGCACGCCCTGTGCGCGCAGCCAGCGCAGGTAGGCCCGGTGCACGATGCGCACGGTCTCGCCCGGGCGTTCCAGGGCGCCTGCGCGGGCGGCGAGGAGGAGTCCCTCGGCGGTGAAGAGCGTCATCTGGGTGTCGTCGGTGATGGCGCCGGGCGCCACCCGTCCGGGCGCCAGGTCCCGCACGCCCTGCGGCCCGAAGCGGGCCCGGATCTCGGCGAGGGAGAGCCCCTCGACCGGCGCCCCCAGCGCGTCCCCCGCGGCGCCCGCCAGCAGGCAGCCCCGCACCCGGTCGTGCAGCCGCGCCTGGCGCGGGGACATCGTCGCCTCCCTCCTCGGGCGCGCTGGACCCCAAGCCCGCGGGCCGGCATGATCCGCAAGGCGCCGCGGGAGGAGGACGGTGGAGCACGAAGACCTGGCCAAGATGCTGGTGGACCGCTCCTACCTGGAGGGCGACTTCGTGCTCGCCTCGGGGCGCCGCAGCCGCTTCTACTTCGACTGCCGCGCCACCACCCACTGCGCCCAGGCCATGCCGCTGATCGGCCGCGCCTTCCTGGCGTGCTTCCGTCGCGAGGGCACGCAGCCCGAGGCGGTGGGAGGGATGACCAGCGGAGCCGATCCCATCGCCCACGCCATCGCCTACACCTCGCTCGAGCAGGGGCCGACGATCCAGAGCTTCCTGGTGCGCAAGGAGCGCAAGGCGCACGGCACCCGGCGCTGGATCGAGGGCTGGGCGCGCGAGGGAGCGCGCGTCGCCGTGGTGGACGACGTGGTGACCAGCGGCGGGTCGGTGCTGCAGGCCGTGGAGCGCTGCCGCGAAGAGGGGCTCGAGGTCGTGCACGTCGTGGTGATGGTGGACCGTGAGGAGGGCGGGCTCCAGAAGATCCGGGAGGCGCTCCCGGACGTGCCCGTCCACGCGCTCTTCGAGCGCCGCCAGCTCGACGCCCTGCGCGAGCGGCAGCGCGGCGGGAGCTAACGCGGCTCGCAGATCACCACCGGGATCTCCCGATCGGTGCGCTTCTGGTAGTCGTCGTAGTCGGGGTACATGGCGGTGAGACGCGGCCAGTAGGCCTGCTTCTCCTCGGAAGTGGCCGTGCGGGCGTGCATCTTGCGCACCTCGCCGCCGATCTGCACCTCGCAGGCGGGGTGGGCCTGGAGGTTCCGGTACCAGAGCGGATGCATGGGCATCCCGCCCAGCGAGGCCACCAGCAGCACGCGCTCGTCATCCTCGAGATAGAGCAGTGGCGTGGTGCGCGGCTCGCCCGACCTGCGTCCGACCGTGGTGAGCAGGCAGACCGGCGCGCCGCGCAGCCAGGTTCCGCCAAGGCGTCCCCCGCTCAGCTTGTAGATCCAGACGTTCGCCCGCGACATGGCCCTTATGAGGGGCCTCGCCATGCGGATCTCGCGCTCGGTGAACGGTCGCGGCTGGCTCGCCATGGCACGCTCTCCTCGTCGTCGCGCATCATACCGCAGCGTCCTCCACGGCCCGGGCGAGCCGCGCGGCGAGCTCGCGCAGGCGCGCCTCGTCGCCGCGTTCGCGCGCGTGGATGCGCAGGCCCTCCCCCTCCGCCCGGGGGATCAGGTGCACGTGATAGTGGAAGACCGTCTGGCCCGCCGCGGCGCCGTTGAGCTGGACCACGGCCAGGCCCTCGGGCGCGAGCTCGCGGCGGATGGCCTGCGCCACGCGCTGGACGTTCGCGGTCACGGCCCGGAGCGCCTCGGGCGAGGCCTCGAACACGTTCTCGGCGTGCTCCCGGGTGACCACGAGCGTGTGGCCGTCCGCCACCGGGAACAAGTCGAGGAAGCTCAGGGTGAGCTCGTCCTCGTGGATCCGGAAGCAGGGCGACTCGCCCCGCACGATGCGGCAGAAGATGCAGTCCGGGCTCGACACGCGAGTGGGTTAGCACGGGCCCGGAGCTGCGTCCCGGGGGCCTCGCGCCCGGGACTGCCGCGCTTCCTGGGACTGCCGCGCCGGGCGGGCTAGCGTCGCGGATCGACCCGGAGGTGACCCCATGGCTACCGAGGTGGTGCACTACGAGGCGAGGGAGAACGTGGCGTTCCTGCGTCTGGACGACGGCAAGGCGAACGCCCTCTCTCACGCCGTGATCCGGCAGCTCCACGCGGCCCTGGACCGCGCCGAGAAGGAGGCCGGTGCGGTGCTCTGGACCGGCCGCCCGGGACGCTTCTGCGCGGGCTTCGATCTGGCCACCATGCGCGAGGGCCCCGAGGCGGCGCGCGACCTCGTGACGGCCGGGGCCGAGCTGCTGCTGCGCACGTTCGCGTTCCCGCGCCCGGTGGTGGTGGCCTGCAGCGGTCACGCCCTCGCCGCCGGCGCCCTGGTGCTGCTGGCCGCGGACACCCGCCTGGGCGCCGCGGGGGAGTTCAAGATCGGGCTCAACGAGGTGGCCATCGGGATGGCGCTTCCGATCTTCGGGGTCGAGATCGGACGCGCGCGTCTCTCCAGGCGCCACTTCACCCGGGCCGTGCTGGAGGCGGAGCTCTACACGCCCGAGGCCGCCGTGGACGCGGGCTTCCTGGACCGCGTGACGCCACCGGACGCGCTGCTGGAGGCGGCGCTCCAGGAGGCCACGCGTCTGGCCGGACTGTCGCGGGACGCCTTCGCCCACACCAAGGAGAGTGCTCGGGGAGCCGTCATCGCCGGCATCCGCGCGACCCTCGCCCAGGACATGCAGCGCATCGCGGGACCCTCGGGCGGCTGACGCGGGCGCCATGGCCGGCGAACGCGAGGCCGAGATCGTGCTGGTGCGCGCGATCGAGGAGACGCAGCCGGAGGCGATCGGCCCCGAGGCCCTGGTGGACGCCGCGGCGGCCGCGGGAGAGCTGGAGGAGGAGCGCGCCTGGCTCGGACGACGCGCGGCCTGGCTGCTGGAGCACGACGCCGCCCGCTTCCGTCCGCTCCTGACCCTGCGCGAGGCGTTCGCGCCCGGCCTCGCCCTGGTGCTGGGCGTTCCCCTGGTGCTGGGCATCGCCACCAACTACCTGGGGCCGACGCGGCAGATCCACGTGCTCTACAACCCGATCGCCGCGCTGATCGCGTGGAACCTGGCCGTCTACGCGCTGGCGGGGGCGCGGGGGGCGCTGCGGCCGTCGCTCCCGCTGCCGAACGTCGCAACACGCCGGACGCCGCGGCCTTCCGCGCCGAAGGCCGCCCGCGCGCGCCTGCGACGCGAGCCCGGCCTGCTGGGGCGCCTCCTGCTGCGCCGCATCGTGCCGGGCCTGTGGCTGCGCGCGCACCACGCGGCGGCCGAGACCCGCGAGCAGGCGGAGGAGCTGGCCCGGGTGGGACGCGGCTTCTGGCAGCGCTGGCTGGAGGCGGCGGGCCCGCTCTTCGCCACGCGAACGCGGCGCCTGCTGCACACCGCCGCCGTGGGGCTCGCCCTGGGCGCCGTGGCCGGGATGTTCGTCCGGGGCCTCTTCTTCGAGTACCGCATGGTGTGGCGCAGCACCTTCGTCGAGGATCCCCACACCGTGGCGCAGCTGCTGCGCGTGGCGCTGGGTCCCGCGGCCGCGCTGCGCGGCCGGCCGCTTCCGGACGAGAGCGCGGCGCGCACGCTCATGGGGCCCGACGGTGCGCCGGCCGCGGAGTGGATCTGGCTTTGGGCGCTCGCCGCCGCCCTGTTCGTGGTCGCGCCCCGCACGCTGCTCGCACTGCGTGCCGCGTGGCGCGAGCGACGCATCGGCTCGCTGCTGGATCTGCGCCTGGAGGCGCCCTATTACCAGCGCGTGGTGGAAGAGGCGCGCTCGCTCCAGGTGGAGCGCGTGGCCGAGGCGATCCGAACCGACGTCCGCATCGAGTCCGGCAAGTTCTCCGAGGCGCTGGCGATCTTCGTGGGCACGCGTCTCTACGACGAGCGCATCGTCCCGAGGCTCGCGCGCTTCCGCGAGGAGGGCGGCCGCCTGACGCAGCTCGAGGCGGACGTGCGCCAGGAGTGCGAGGGCTTCCAGGACGAGCTGTCCGCGTACGTGCCGGTGGCCCAGCGCGAGTTCGAGCGCTCGCTCTCCCGGGCCATCGAGCGCACGCTGGGCGTCCACCTGCCCGTGGACTCCGCGGCCGACCGCGGCCTGGCGAGCCGCGCCGGGGAGCTGGCGGAGGGATCCACGCGCGCCGCGGCCGATCCGCTCGAGCGGGAGTTCGCCAACACGCTCGCCGCCACCGTCGCCACCGCCGTGGCCGCGGTGACAGGCACGGTGAGCGGCGGCTTCGGCCACGCCCTGGGCACCGCGGTGCTGGTGGGACTGCTGCACACGACCGGGCCGGTGGCGTTCCTGATCGGCGCGCTCGGGGGTCTCGTCCTCGCCGTGGGCGCGCTCTGGCTGGGGCGGGGCCGCGTCACCGGGGGCGTCAAGCAGGTGCACCTGCCGGCCGCGCTGGTGCGACTCACGCTCCGGGAGGCGCGCTTCGCGCGCCTGGTGGCGGAGGGCCGCGAGCGCTGCCGCGCGCGCGTGCGGGAGCTGATGGACGCGGAGCTCGAGCCCCTGGCGCCGTCCATCGCCGCGCGCATCTGGACCCAGGTGCGACCCATCCTGGCCGAGAAGCAGACGCGCCCCTGAGTCGAGCGCCCGCGCGGCTTCGCTACGCTGCTGGCGTGGCGGTGCAGACGCGCGTCGAACGCGCCGTGTGGGCGACGGCCTGGGAGATGCGACTCACGGCCGCGCTCTCCTCCCATCCCGCCCTGGCGGGGAGTCTCTTCGCCGCGGGCTGCATCCTGCCCTACGTGCTGATCGAGACGCTGCTGGGCGAGCTCTCCGCGGAGACGACGCTCGGCTTCGGCTTCGGCTCCGTGGCCGCAGGCTACGCCCTCGGCGCCGGATACGCCGTGAACGCCGGCAACGGGGCGGATTTCGAGGAGCTGCGCCCGCACCTGCGCGGTGCACACGCCAACCCGATCACGCGGGAGGTGAATCTCACGGCGAGCCGGATCGTGGGCGTCTTCGGGATCCTCGGCAGCACGCTCTTCGTGTACGCCGTGGACGAGCCGGCCTATCGCCTGCTTAGCGGACAGAGCTTCACTGGCGACGGGGTGCTCTCCCTGGTCCTGATCGGGTTGGCGTTCTGGTTCTTCCTCCGCGCCGCCTACTTCACCATCGCCGGCCTGCGCGCGACCGTACGCGTGGTGGAGCGCGATCTCCACATCGACCCGCTCGACCTGGCGCCGCTGGCGCCGCTCGGGCGCATGGCGCTGCGCAGCGCGGTGCTCTGGATCGGAGCCGCCGCCATCGTGTCGCTGGCCATCCTGCTGACGGGCGGCACGGTGATGGAGCTGGTGACGGCGCTCTTCCTGGTCTGTATCGCCGTGGGCGCGTTCGTGATTCCGGTGCGGGGCGTCCACCGGCGCATTCGCGCCGCCAAGCGGCAGGAGCTCACGCGCGTGCGCGTCGAGATCCGGCGCGATCGCGAGTCGGTGGCCGCGCTGGCCGGCGAGGCTTCGGCAGCGGCCGCGCGGCTTCCTGGCCTGCTGGCGTGGGAGAGGCGCATCGAGAGCGCCCGCGAGTGGCCCTTCGACACCACCACGTTGGTCCGTTTCGCCCTCTTGCTTACCGTGCCGCTGTTCTCGTGGCTGGGTGGCGCGTTGATGGAGCGCGCTCTCGACCGCGTGCTCGACTGACGCTCAGGGCAGCAGGGGGCGGCCGGCCTCCCGATACCAGCCCTGGATGCCGCTCCAGATCGCGGGGGCGGTGTCCGCGTAGCCGAAGAGCTCGGCGTCCTCGGGGGCGATCACCCCTTCGGACACCAGGAACGCCGCATCGAAGACGCGCCGCCACCATGCTTCGCCCACCAGCACGATCGGCAGCGGCTCGATGGTCCGGGTCTGAACCAGACACAGGGTCTCGAACAGCTCGTCGAGGGTTCCGTAGCCGCCGGGAAACGCCACCAGCGCGCGCGCCCGCAGCAGGAAGTGCATCTTGCGCAGGGCGAAGTAGCGGAACTGGAAGCAGAGACCCGGCGTGATGTAGGGATTCGGGAACTGCTCCGTCGGCAACGTGATGTTGTACCCGATGGAACGGGCCCCCACGTCGTCGGCGCCGCGGTTGGCCGCCTCCATCAGGCCGGGCCCACCACCCGTCGCGAGGGTGAGTCGGCCATCCTGGGGACCGGCCCCGAAGCACCCCACCAGGCGCCCGAACTCGCGGGCGACCTCGTAGTAGCGGCTCTTGTCCAGGACGCGTTCGGCCACCACCAGCTCGCGCCGCGCGGCTTCGTCTCCCGGGCGACGCGCCATCGCGGCGCGAGCCGCCTCCACGCGTCGCCGGGCCGCGGCCGGCTCCGGAATGCGCGTCCCCCCGAACACGACGATCGTCCCGCACACGCCGAACTCCTGGAGCAGCAGCTCCACCTTGAGGAACTCGAGCTGGAGGCGCGTGGCGCGCAGCTCGTCTCGCTCCAGGAAGTCGTAATCGCGATCGGCGCGCCGGTAGTTGGGACTCTGGAGCAGACGGCGGAGGCGCTCGGGAGCCCCCGGGTCGTCCTGCCTGGGCTTCGGCTGGCTGGACGGCAGCCGTTCGCGGCGCAACGGCGGCGGACAGGGCAGCGGCCGCTCGGGATCCGGGCGTGCGGAATCGTCCTGGCTCATGGATCTTCTCCGAATCACGGTGCGGGATCGACCATGCTCGCCAGCGCGGCAGTGCCGCGCAAGCCACGGGTCGATCCGCCCGCGAGGATCGGACGCCCCTCGTGCCGCCGCTTCGCCTCGAGATCCGCACCCTGGCCACGCTGGCCCTGCCCGTAGCCGGCACCCAGGTGAGCACCATGCTGCTCGGCCTGGTGGATACGGCCATGGTGGGCCGCGTCTCGGTGGAGGCGATCGGGGCCGCTTCGCTGGCCAACGTGTGGGTGTTCGGGACGCTGATGTTCGCCCAGGGCGTGATCTTCGGGGTCGATCCGATCGTGACCCAGGCCCACGGCGCCGGGGACGGCGCGCGCGCCGCCCGCGCCCTCCAGCACGGGATCGTGCTCGCCGGTCTGCTGAGCCTTCCCGTGGCCGGCCTCTGGCTCGGGACCGAGCGCTTCCTGCTGGCCGCGGGCCAGGATCCCGAGCTCGCTGCCGCGGCGCACGCCTACACCCGCGTCCAGATCCCGAGCGTTCCCTTCTTCCTGGCCTACGGGGCGATGCGCCAGTACCTCCAGGGGCGCGAGCTGGTGCGGCCGGCGCTCTGGGTGATCCTCATCGCGAACGTCGCGAACGTGCTCTTCAACTGGGTGCTGATCTTCGGGAACCTGGGAGCGCCTGCGCTCGGCCTGGTGGGCGCGGGGATCGCGACCTCGCTCACGCGAGTCGTGATGGCGATCGGTCTGGTGACCTGGGTGCGTGGCTTCGCGCTTCACGACGACGCCTGGGTACCTTGGGGACGGGCCTCCTTCGATCGGCAGGCGATCGCCCAGGTGCTGGCCCTGGGACTGCCGGTGGCGGTGCAGATCTCGCTGGAGGTCTGGGCCTTCTCGGGGGCAGCGATCCTGGCGGGCTGGCTGGGCGCGGTGCCCCTGGCGGCCCACACCATCGCGCTCAACATGGCGGCCTTCACCTTCATGATGCCGCTCGGCATTGCGCAGGGCGCCGTCACGCGCGTGGGCAACTTGATCGGGGCCGATCGACGCTCCGAGGCACAGCGGTCCGCCTGGGTGGCGATCGCCATGGGAGCCGGGGTGATGAGCGTCTCGGCGCTGGCGTTCGTGACGCTGCGCACGACGCTGCCCCTGATCTATACCGACGACGACGCGGTGATCGGCCTCTGCGCGCTGATCCTTCCCATCGCCGCCGCCTTCCAGATCTTCGACGGAGCCCAGGTGGTGGGAGCCGGAATCCTGCGTGCCATGGGTCGCACGCGGCCCGCGGCGGTGCTGAACGTCCTCGCCTACTGGGTGCTCGGGCTCCCGCTCGGGGGCTGGCTGGCTTTTCGCGCCGGCATGGGCCTCTCGGGGATCTGGTGGGGACTGGCCTTCGGCCTGGCGCTGGTGGCGCTGGGCCTGCTCGCCTGGGTGCACTGGGGCGGCCCCGCGACGGCCCGGCCCCTGCTGGGGCACGCGACCCGGAGAGGCGCGTGAAGCGCGCCAGCCTGCTCGTGGACCACACCTGGGACGGCCAGGCGGTGGGAGCGGACGAGCGCGTCCGCCTCGAGCTCACCCTGGACGACGAGGCGCTGCGCATCGACGTGGATGCCCCCTACCACGGCGACCCCCCGCCACCGGGCCCACCGGGTGCCTGCGAGGCGCTTTGGGAGTACGAGGTGGCGGAGCTCTTCCTCGTGGGCGAGCGGGCGCACTATCTGGAGCTCGAGCTGGGACCGCTGGGACACCACCTCGTGCTCCGGCTGGAAGGGGTTCGCAACGCCCGCGCACGCGGCCTTCCCCTGGACTACGCCGTCGAACGGCGCGGCAGGCGCTGGCACGGACGCGCGCGGGTGCCAGTGACGTGGCTCCCCGCCGGCCTGCACGCGGCCAACGCCTTCGCGATGCACGGCCTCGGCGCCGCCCGCCGCCACCTGGCGGCCCACCCCGTGGGTGGCGACGCGCCGGATTTCCATCGCATCGAGCGCTTCCCCGCCCTCGGGTGGCGCTGAGACCTCACGCGTCCGGCGAATCCCCCTGCTCCAGGCGCGCCGCCTCCCAGAGCTCCCGGACCAGGGCCACCAGCCGGCCGCTCTCCACCAGGCCTCGTAGCGGGTGGTCGTCGTCCACCTCGAGCAGCCGCACGAGATCGGGGCTCCCGGTGCGAGCGAGGATGCGGCTGTCGTTCGGATCCACCAGCGCGTCGCGCGTGCCGTGCACCAGCCAGATCGGCACGCGCTCCGGGAGCCACGCGGGCTGGCCGCGCCGCAGCGCCGCCTGGGCCAGGAGCAGGGTCGGCCCGCGCCAGCTCCGGCGCTGGAGCATCGCCACCACCACGGCCCCGCCGAAGGACGAGCCCACCAGCACGTGGGGACGGAAGCGACGCAGGCCCTCCTCGTGCAGCGCGACGCAGGCGGCGAAGTCGCTGGTGTCCATGGCCGGAACCCGGGTCTCGAAGTGGGCGGCCAGCAGGCGGGCCTTCGAGCCCTGGGGACTGCCCTCGAGGCCGTGGGCGAACTGGACGCGGAGCCGATCCATCCCGACAGGGTGGCACGGCGGGCCGGCTGACACTCGTCCCGACGAGCGGGCCGCGGCGCCGAGCGGGGGCTGCAGACCCTCCGAGGCCGGCCCGTGGTACACTTCGAGTCGGTCCCAAGGCGGCTCTCACGGATCGACGCTGCCGCTCCCTCCCTGCTCCAGCCTCGGACCGCCCGCTTCTCCGTGTGCCGCCGTCGGGCCGGAACGGAGTTCACATGTCCTCCCCCGCGGCGGATGTCCCCCCGGCCCGCCTGCTCCTGGTGGAGGACGATCCCGACTTTCGCGCCCTGGTGACGACCGCGCTGGCGACGATGGAGTCCGTGCGCATGGACGAGGCCGCGGACGGCGGCACGGCGCGACGACGTCTGCGCGACGAGCTCTACGACGTCGTGATCACCGACCTCTCGCTACCCGACGAGGACGGCCTGAGTCTGCTCGAGTGGGCGCGGGAACGTCAGCCGGGCGCGAGCTGGATCGTCCTCACGGGACACGGCTCGTTCGACGCCGCCGTGCGCGCGCTCCAGCTGGGGGCCTTCGACTTCCTGGCCAAGCCGCTGGAGAGCATCGAGGCGCTTCGCAACGCGGTGCGCAACGCCCTGGCGCACCAGCGGCTGCTGGCCGAGCGCCGGCGTCTCGCGCTCGAGCTCGCCGCCGCGAACGAGCGCCTGCAAGGTCACGTGGAGCAGCTCCAGGAGGCGTGTCGTCTGCTGGAGGACCAGGCCGACACGATCCGCGCCGATCTGCATCGCGCGGCCCTGATCCAGCGCGCCTTGATTCCCCAGCACGCGCCGCGACTGCCCGGCTGGAGCGTCTCGGCGCTCTATCGACCCAGCCTGCACGTAGGCGGCGACCTCTACGACGTGGTGCGCGTCGGACCGCAGCGGGTGCTCCTGCTCGTGGCGGACGCCGCCGGACATGGACTCAGCGCCGCGATGCTGGCCGTGCTCTTCCGCAGCCGCCTGCCGCTGGTGGACCCGGATTCGCGCCTGCCGCTGCGGCCCATGGACGCGTTGCTGGCCGCGAACCGGAGCCTCTCGGACGGCCCGGCTGCGTCGGGCCTGTTCCTGACCGCGGCCCTCTGCCTGGTGGATCTGCGTCGCGGCGACGTGAGCATCGCGTCGGCGGGCCATCCCCCGCTGCTGGTGCGCCGCAGCGACGGCCGCGTGGAGCAGGTCTTCCACACCGGGCCCGCCCTCGGTCTCTACCCGGAGGCCGTCTTCACGCAGCACGAGCTCCGGCTCGAGCGGGGCGATCGCCTGCTGCTCTACACGGACGGCCTGTTCGAGAACGTCGCCCCGGACGACGCGGCGCCCGCCTTGCGCGTGGTGGGCCGCCTGGCGGAGGAGCGCGGAGGCGGGCTCGACGCCCTGCTGCGTCTGGCCGGCTCGACGGCGCGCGAGCCCAAGCCGCGTGAGGACGACTTGACCGCCCTGCTGCTCGAACTGGGCGAGGGAGCGTCGATCCTGGACAACGCCATGCCGGAGCCCGCCGGAGTCCCCGCCCGCCCGGCGGCCTGGGAGGTCTGCGAGATCCTGGTGGGCCAGGAGGAGGGGCGCAGCATCCTCTCGCTGCGCGGGCGCTGCACCTGGTCGTGCAGCGCGATTTTCCACCAGGTGGGCATGGAGGCGATCGAGGCCGGGCGGGGGCTGCGCCTGGACCTGACGCTCTGCTCCCACCTGGACAGCACGTTCCTGGGCACGATCCACGAGCTGTGCGAGTCCGCCGAGCGGGCGAACGTCGAGTTCCGCCTGGAGGGCGTGATGCCCCCGTTGGAGGAGCTGTTCCAGGAGCTGGAGATGAAGCGGGTGCTGGACCACGTGGTGCCCTTCACCCTGCCCCTGCCCCGACGCATGGAGCCGCTCCCGAGCGCCGCGGGCGACCGGCAAGCACCCGGCCGCCGCATGCTGCGTGCCCACGAGGTGCTCGCGACCTTGAGCGAGCACAACCGCCGGGAGTTCGATCCGCTGCTGGACTCCCTGCGCCGGGAGGTGAACAAGAGGAGCGGATGTTCGACCTGACGTCGTTCAGCCTGCGCGACATGAGCGAGCTCGGGAGCGTGCTCCGCGGTCTGGGACGGGGCGCCTCCAGCATGGAGGAGGTGGCCAACCGGACCGTGGAGTGCCTGCGGGCGGAGCTCGTGGACCCGGAGGCGAAGGGGCCGGCCTGCCCGCTGGTGCGCTTCTTCAAGACGCATCCCTGCGACGCCCTCGTGCCGGAGCTGCAGAGCTTCGCCCAGGCCCGGCTCCCGGGCGGCAAGGCCCTGGCGGGGATGCGCTGCCTGACGCTGCTGGCCACCGCCGGCGAGCGTCCGGCGTGGAACGCGCGGGAGCGCTCCGAGGGCCACCAGGCCATCCCCCTGGCCAGCCGCGAGATGGTGGCGCAGGCGCCCATGATCGCGAGCCTGCTTCAGCAGCTCGGGGTCGAGGTTGCGGAGCTGCTCGCGCCACGGCCGGGCCTGCTGGTGGAGAGCGCCCCGTCCTCCTTCAACATCTTCTACGTGCCCGAGGCGCGAGGGAGCCCGCTGATTCCGGCCCAGAAGGACTTCGTCGTGCCCGTGGGCATCCGCTCGGTGCTCGGGTTCGGGGGACGCCTCCCGCTGGGGGACATCTTCGTCGTGGTGCTGTTCGCGCGGGTCCACGTGCCCCGCGAGACCGCCGAGATGTTTCGAACCCTCGCCCTCAACCTGAAGCTCGCGGTGCTGCCCTTCGAAGAGCGGGTCTTCGCCGGTGCGGAGCGCGCGGCGTGAGTGGAGGCAGCGCCAACCCCGACGAGATGCGCCGTCTGCTGGCCCGCGTGGCGACGCTGGAGCAGCTACTCGAAGTCTACGAGCGGAGCGTCGCGGAGCAGTCGGACCGGCTGATCACCGAGCGCGAGCGCCTGCGCTTCCAGACCGCGTTGCTCGAAGCGCAGGGAGAGGCCACCGTGGACGGGATCCTGAGCGTGTCCGGTGACGGCGTGGTGCTCTTTGCCAACCGCCGGCTCGCCGAGATGTGGGGCATCCCGCCCCCCCGGCCCGGCGCCAAGAGCTGGGAGACGCTGCTCCGGGCCATGGCGGCGCGGGCGGCCCAGCCGGAGGACTTCCTGGAGCGCGCCACCACGCTGGCCGCGGGAGGCGAAGGGCGTGACGAGGTGGCGCTCGCCGACGGCCGCACCTTCGACTATCACACCGCCCCGATCCTTGCTCCCGAGGGCACCCGACTCGGGCGGGTGTGGCACTTCCGGGACGTCAGCCGCGACAAGGAGGTGGCGCGCCTCAAGGACGAGTGCATCTCGGCGGTGAGTCACGAGCTGCGCACGCCGCTCACCTCGATTCGGGCCGCCCTGGACCTGATCGCCTCGGGGACCACCGGCGCACTCCCCCCCGAGGCCGCACGGCTGGCCGCGGTGGCCCAGGACAACTGCCAGCGGCTCGGCCGGCTGGTGAACGACGTGCTCGACATGGAGAAGATCGAGGCGGGCCGCCTGGACTTCGAGGTGCAACGCGGGGCCGTGGCACCCGTGCTCGCGGAGGCGGTGGAGAGCATGCACGCCTACGGCGAATCCCTGGGCGTGACCTTCGCGCTCGAGATCGAGGCGCCCGGCGCGGAGGCGCATCTGGATCGAGACCGGCTGCGTCAGGTGGTGGAGAACCTGCTCTCCAACGCCCTGCGCTTCTCGCCGCGTGGGGGCACGGTGCGCGTGCACCTGACGCGGCTCGAGGACGAGGTGCGCATCAGCGTGGCGGACGAGGGCCCGGGCATCCCACACGAGCTCCGTGGGCGCATCTTCGACCGCTTCACCCAGGGGAGTGCACCCGCCGCGCGCCGCCGCGGCGGCAGCGGTCTGGGCCTCAGCATCGCGCGCGCCATCGTGGAACGTCTGGGCGGACGCATCCACTTCGAATCCGAGCCCGGGCAGGGCGCCACCTTCCACGTCGACCTCCCCGCACGGCTCGAGGCGAGGACCGGCGCTTGAGCATCGAGACGGTGCTGCTGGTGGACGACGACGAGGACATCCGGACCCTGTGCGAGCTCGGTCTGCGGCGCCTGGCCGGCTGGAACGTCGTCCTGGCGGGATCGGGCCAGGAGGCCCTGGCCGCGGTGGACCACGCGCGGCCCGACGTCATCCTGCTGGACGTGATGATGCCCGGCGAGGACGGCCTCCAGGTGCTCGAACGGCTGCGCGCCCGCGAAGGGCTTGCGAAGGTTCCGGTCATCTTCCTCACCGCGAAGGTGCAGACGCACGAAGTGGAGCGCTATCGGAAGCTCGGTGCGGCGGGCGTGATCCGCAAACCCTTCGAGGTGCTGAAGCTTCCCGACGAGATCCGCAAGCTCGTGGAGGGCTCCAGCCCCGGACCCTGCTAGAGTCGGCTTCCCCTCCAGCGGGGAGGCACGGTGTTCGAGGCGGCAGAGCTCGGCAGCCAGGTGTCGAAGCAGGACTACGAGGCGGAGGTCCCGCGCCTCCGCGTCGACCTGATCAATGCCCAGTACGAGCTCCGCAAGGCGGACTTTCCCGTCCTGATCGTGCTGGTGGGCGACGACCGGCCCGGCTGCAGCGCGCTCGTGAACCTCCTCAATGCCTGGATGGACGCACGCTTCGTCCAGACGCACGTGTTCGGCTCCCTGGCCGAGGAGGAGCGCGAGCGGCCGCGCTTCTGGCGCTACTGGCGCGCCCTGCCCGGACGCGGCGAGCTCGCGATCTTCACGGGCGTCTGGGTGCTGGGGACGCTGGGGGAGCGGCTGGAGGATCGCATCGACGACGCCACGCTGGAGCGACGCCTCGCCCACATGGAACGCTTCGAGCGGGAGCTGGTGGACGACGGTGCGTTGGTGCTCAAGTTCTGGCTGCACCTGCCACGCAAGGAGTTCAAGAAGCGGCTCAAGCGGGCCAAGAAGGATCCCGACGCGGAGTGGCGCGTGGACGAGGCCGACCGCTGGATCGGGAAGCGCTGGGACGAGGTGGCGGGCCTGGCGGAGCGTCTGATCCGGCGCACCGACGCGGGGCCGGCGCCGTGGCGCGTCGTCGAGAGCACCGACGTCCGACATCGCAACCTCACCGTGGCCCGTGCGATCCTCGCCGCACTCCAGGCGAGACTCGCGGCGCCCGAGGCCGGGGCGTCCGCATCCGCGCCGGCCCCCGAGCCGGTGACCCTCGCGAAGTCCGTCCTCTCCCGGGTCGACCTCTCCTCGACCGTCGCCTACCCGCGTTACAAGGACGAGCGGGCGGCGCTGCAGGCGCGCCTGCGACGGCTCACCCAACGTGCACGCGAGGAGCGCGTGGCCACCGTCCTGGTGTTCGAGGGCTGGGACGCGGCCGGCAAGGGCGGCGTGATTCGGCGCCTGACCGAGGCCATGGACGTGCAGGACTACCGGGTGGTCGCCATCGGCGTGCCCACGGACGAGGAGCTCGCCCACCACTACCTGTGGCGCTTCTGGCGCCGGCTCCCCCGGGACGGAAGCCTGCTGATCTTCGATCGGAGCTGGTACGGGCGCGTGCTGGTGGAGCGCGTGGAAGGCCTCGGCGAGCCGCGGGCGTGGCAGCGCGCCTACGGCGAGATCAACGACTTCGAGGACCAGCTGGCCGAGCACGGGACGCTGCTACGGAAGTTCTGGCTGCACCTGGACCGGGACGAGCAGCTGCGGCGCTTCCGGGCCCGCGAGCAGACGCCGTACAAGAAGTACAAGATCACCGACGAGGACTACCGCAACCGCGAGCGCTGGGAGGACTACGAACACGCGGTGAACGAGATGGTGGCCCGTACCAGCACCGCGCTCTCGCCCTGGCACCTGGTGGCGGCCAACGACAAACGCTGGGCGCGGGTCGAGGTGCTGCGGATCGTGTGCGAGGGGCTCGAGGAGCGGCTGGGCCGGGGCTGAGCTTCGGCGTCCGAAAAGCGCCAGCCCGCTTCCCGGGGGCGCCTAGGCTGGGACGTCGAGGAGGTCGCCATGCATCGCATCGAAACGCCCCTGGGATGCTTCGTCCTCGCCGCCACCGAACGCGGGCTGAGCCGGGTGCAGCCCGCCGACTCGCCGGAGACGACCGAGGCTCGTGCCCGACCCGGTCCTCGGGCGCGCCGCCACGAGGCCGCCGCCGCCCGCGCCCTCGGCGCGTACTTCGCGGGAGCGCGGCGGGGGTTCCGGGACCTGCCGCTCGATCCGGGGGGAACGCCCTTCGAGCGCCGGGTCTGGCGAGCGCTGCTGCGGATCCCCTTCGGCGAGACACGCAGCTACGGAGCCATCGCGGGGGCGATCGGCGCGCCGGCCGCCGCCCGCGCCGTGGGGCGGGCGAACGGCCGCAATCCCCTCGCCATCGTGGTGCCCTGCCACCGGGTGATCGGCGCCGACGGCCGCCTCACGGGCTACGCCGGCGGTCTCGACCGCAAGCGCTGGCTGCTCGCCCACGAGGCACGTTGACCGGAGGCCGCTCGCGGCGCAAGGTCGTGGGGTGTCGCGAAGGCCTCGCTACCGGGTAGCGCTGCTGCTGGGGTTCGTCCTGGCCGGGACGACGGGCCCGCAGGCGGCTCCGGGGGGCGCGGGGGCGTCGGGCCCGGCCGCGCTTCCGGGCGCCGAGCCGTTTCCCCCGGCGCTGCGCGCCCGGCTGACCCGCGCCCTGGCCTCCCGGAGCGCGGAGTCCGTGGCGCGCACCCGACACCGGAACCCGGATGGCTCGCCCCGCTTCACGAATCGACTGATTCTCGAGTCGAGCCCCTATCTCCGACAGCACGCCCACAACCCGGTCGATTGGCACCCCTGGGGCGACGAGCCGTTCGAGCTGGCGCGGCGGCTGAACCGCCCCGTCCTGGTCTCCATCGGCTACAGCACCTGCCATTGGTGCCACGTCATGGAGGAGGAGAGCTACGACGATCCGAAGATCGCGGCGCTGCTCAACGCGAACTTCGTGGCCGTGAAGGTGGACCGCGAGGTGCGCCCGGACGTGGATGCGATCTACATGACGGCACTGCACGCTCTGACCGGAGGAGGCGGTTGGCCCCTGAACGTGTGGGTGACTCCGGACCGCGAGCCCTTCCACGGCGGCACCTACTTCCCGCCCGAGGATCAGCCCGGGCGCCCGGGATTCACCAACGTCCTGCGCGCGATCCACGAGGCGTGGCGCGAGGAGCCGGAGCAGGTGACCCGCCTGGCCGCGCGCGTCTCGGCGGCCGTGCGCGAGCATCTCGGGGGGACCACGCCCACCGCGAGCCAGCTTCCGCACGCGGACCTGCTCCATCACGCCAAGGCGCAGGCGGCGCGCCGCTTCGACGCCGCCTGGGGCGGCGAGGGGCAACGACCCAAGTTTCCGGCGCGTCTGCCGACGCGCTTCCTGCTCCGCTACCACCGCCGCACCGGCGACGCCGAGGCGCTGCGAATGGTGACGCTCACGCTGGAGAAGATGGCGGCGGGGGGCATCCACGACCAGATCGGCGGCGGCTTCCATCGCTATTCCATCGACCGCCGTTGGCACGTGCCGCACTTCGAGAAGATGCTCTACGACAACGCCCTGCGCGCCGTCGAGTACCTGGAGGCCTGGCAGGTGACGGGCCGCGAGGAGTTCGCGGCCGTGGTGCGGAGCACACTCGCGTTCGTGCTGCGGGACATGACGTCGCCGGAGGGCGCCTTCTACTCGGCCACCGACGCCGACAGCCCGGGGCCGGACGGGAGGGCCGAGGAGGGCCTGTTCTTCACCTGGACCCCGGAGGAGATCCGCGCCGCCCTGGATGTCGACACTGCGCGCGCGGCCCTCGCCTGGTGGAGCGTGACGGAGCCCGGCGAGCTCGAGGGACGCAGCGTGCTGCGCGTGACCCGCTCGCGCGAGCGGGTGGCGCGCGAGCTCGAGATCGAGCCGGACGAGCTCGGGGCGCGGATCCGGCGTGCGCGCGAGCGGCTCCTGGAGGTGCGCTCCCAGCGCCCAGCGCCGCACCGGGACGAGAAGATCCTCGCCGCCTGGAACGGCCTGATGATCTGGGCCCTGGCGCGCGCGGGCTTCGCCCTGGACGAGCCGCGCTGGACGCGGGCCGCGGCCCGTGCGGCGGACTTCGCGCTCACCGAGCTGCGTCCGGAGGGACGCCTGCATCGCGTGTTCGCGGACGGTCGCGCGGAGGGCACCGCCTTCCTGGAGGACCACGCCTTCCTGATCGCGGGCCTGCTCGACCTCTACCAGGTACTTCCGGAACCGCGCTGGATCGAGGGGGCACTGGCGCTCCAGCGCGAGCTGGACGCGCACTACGCCGACACCGAGGGGGGCGGCTACTTCCGCACGCCGACGGACCACGAGCGGCTGCTCACCCGCGAAAAGCCCGCCTCGGACGGCGCGCTCCCGTCGGGCAACTCGGTGGCGGCGCTGAACCTGCTGCGGCTCCACGAGCTGACGGGCCAGGGGCGCTACCGGGCCGCCGCCGGCGCCATCACCTCGGCCTTCTACGAGATCCTGACGGAGACGCCCACCACGCTCAACGAGATGCTGGTGGCCCTCGATGCCCAGCTCGACACCATGAAGCAGATCGTGCTGGTGAGTGGGCCCGGAGGCGACGGCAGCGCCGCGATGCTCGGCGTGCTGCGGAGCACCTTCGTCCCGAACGGAGTATTCGTGCACGTGACCCAGGGGGCGAACCTCCGGGCGCACGCGCGTCGCGTGCCCCTCCTGGCGGGCAAGACGGCCCGCGACGGGCGCGCCACGGCCTACGTGTGCGAGAACCGCGTCTGCCAGCGTCCCACCAGCGACCCCACGGATCTGGCGCGTCAGATCCGCGAGACGCGACCCCTCGGGCGTGGCTCCTAGCCGGCGGCGAACATGTCCCACAGGATGATCGCGATCTCGATCGCGATCAGGGCCACGATGTACCACTCCACCCGCAGCATCTGTCGGTTCTGGAGCAGGTCGTGGTAGGTCTCGGCCGTCTGGGAGATCACCTCGAGCTTGCGGGCCAGGGCACGATCGCGGTCGCGCAGCTCGTACTCGATGGCCAGCCGCTCGTAGAGGCGATCCAGCTCGGGGCGGTCCCAGGTGATCTCGGGCTTCTCGGTGACCTCCACGCGACCCACGGTCTGGGCCTGGATCACGAGCACGTTGCCGATCTCCTGGAGCAGCTGCTTGTGGGCACCTGCGCGGTGAGCGCTGGTCTGGAGGCCGCGGGCGAGCGACTCGACATCGTCGAAGACGCGCGCCACGCGGTCCTCGTAGTGGGAGAGCACGGCGCTCTTGGCGAGGATCTCCGCCACGGTCTACAGCCGCTCGAGGCTCGCCTCCCGCAGCAGGATGGTTCCGCTGGGATCCACGCGCTCGCTGGCATCGGGATCGATGCGGAGATCGGCCTCCTCCTGCTCCGGCTCGCCGAAGCCGCCGTCCACGAAGGGCGCCAGGCCCTTCAGGAAGGCCTCCTGCTCCAGCGGATCCAGCTGGAACAGGACCGCGACCCCGAAGCGGAACAGAACCGCCACTCCCCGCTCGCCGGCGCGCAGCGTGAGCGGCGTGACGGCCAGGGCGTGGCGTCGCTCGAGCGCGCGTACGTCCAGGCGTGAGCCCACGAACCATGCCGCCGCCTGGATCTCCTTGACGTCCCCGAGCACCGCACCTCCGGAACGTGGAGAGGGTAACGAACCGCTGGGAGGAACGGCGATGCCGCGGGACCGCGGTGACAAGTTCGCTTCGGCTGTGCCAAGCTATCGAGCAGGGTCAGGGCCGGAATCGTCCGGCTCGCTCCAAGCGACATGACGAGCTCCGCTTCCCCCCAAGCCACCTCTGCCGGGCCCGAGCCGAAGGTCTGCTGGCACGCCGTCGACATCCAGCACGCCGTCGCCGAGCTCGGCGTCGATCCGGAGCGGGGACTCGATCCGAGCGAGGCCGGGCGGCGCCTGGAAGCCTTCGGCCCCAACCAGCTGGCCGAGAAGCCGCCGCGCTCGGCCGCCATGCTGCTGGCCGAGCAGTTCCGGAGCGTCCTGATCCTGATCCTGGGCGGGGCGGCGCTGCTGGCGCTGGCGATCGGCCATCTGCTCGACGCCGCCGTGATCCTCCTCGTCGTGTGCGTGAACGCCACGCTCGGCTTCCTGCAGGAGCGGCGCGCCGAGCTGGCGATCGCGGCGCTGCGCCGCATGCTGGCGATCCACTGTCGCGTCCGCCGCCGAGGCGAGCTCCGTCGCGTGTCCGCCGCGCAGTTGGTGGTCGGGGACTTGGTGATGCTGGAGGCCGGCGACCGCGTCCCGGCAGACGGCCGTCTCATCGCGGCCCATCGTCTGGAGATCGACGAATCGACGCTCACCGGCGAGTCGCAACCGGTGACCAAACGCGCCCAGCTGGTGCTGCCCGAGGACACGCCCAGCGCCGATCGCGTGAACCTCGCCTTCATGAACACGCTGGTGACGCGCGGGCGTGCGGAGCTGCTGGTGACGGACACCGGCATGCGCACCCACGTGGGGCTCCTGGCGGCAATGCTGGAGGAGACCGAGGAGGGGCCGACCCCCCTGCAGCAGCAGCTCGACAGGCTCGGCAAGCGCATTGCGGCGGTGGCGGGGCTCGGCGTGGCGCTGGTGTTCGGCTTCGGCCTGCTGCGGGGCGAAGGGTTGGTGGGCCTGATCCTGACCTCCATCTCTCTGGCCGTGGCCGCCATCCCGGAAGGGCTGCCGGCGGTGGTCACCGTGACGTTGGCGCTCGGCATGCACCGCATGGCCCGCCAGCGTGCGATCGTGAAGCGGCTGGCGGCCGTGGAGACGCTGGGCTGCACCACGCTCATCTGCTCCGACAAGACCGGAACCCTCACGCGCAACCGCATGGAGGTGCGCGCGCTCTGGTATCGCGGCGCGCGGCTCTCGCTTCCCACGGAGCTCTGCGCCGCGGAGCTGGAGCCCCTGTTGCTGGGCGTGGCGCTCTGCAACGACTGCACGGTTCGCGCGGGTGAGCGGATCGGCGACCCGACGGAAGCGGCCCTGCTCACGCTGGCGGCGGAGGCAGGCGTGCGACGCGAGGCGAAGGAGGCGACCCTGCCCCGCGTCGCCGAGATCCCCTTCGACGCCAGCACCAAGCTGATGGCCACCTTCCACGACGACGGGCACTGCGTGAGGCTGTTCGTGAAGGGCGCGCCGGAGGTGGTCCTGGAGCGCTGCACGGAGTTCCTCGGACCGGAGGGGCCGCGTCCGCTCGAGTACGACATGGCCCAGCAGGCGTTGCGGGAGAACGAGGCCCTGGCCGGTGGCGCGCTGCGGGTGCTCGGCGTGGCGACGCGCACCCTGTCGCGGATGGAGTTCCAGGCGGCGTCCGACCCGAGCCCGCACCTGGAGAAGCTCACCTTCGTGGGACTCGTGGGGCTCATGGACGCCCCGCGCCCGGAGGCGAAGCAGGCCCTGGAGCTGTGTGGAGCGGCCGGCATATGGGTCAAGATGGTGACGGGCGACCACGCTCAGACCGCGACGGCCGTGGCGCGGGAGCTGGGCCTCGTGGGCGAGGCGGTGACCGGAGCCGAGCTGGAGCGCATGTCCGAGGAGGAGCTGGAGAAGCGCTTCGAGTCGATCGCGGTCTTCGCCCGGGTGGCGCCGGAGCACAAGGTGCGGATCGTGCGGGCGGCCCGGGCGCGCGGGCACATCGTCGCCATGACCGGCGACGGCGTGAACGATGCGCCGGCGCTCAAGAGCGCGGACATCGGCGTCGCCATGGGCGAGGTGGGGACGGAGGTGGCCAAGGAGGCGGCCGCCATGGTGCTCGCCGACGACAACTTCGCCACCATCGTGCGCGCGGTTCGCGAAGGCCGGGCGATCTACGAGAACATCGGCAAGTTCGTCCGCTTCCAGCTCTCCACCAATTTCGGGGCCCTGCTCTCGGTGTTCTCGGCTCCGCTCTTCGGCTTGCCCCTGCCCTTCAACCCGATCCAGATCCTATGGGTGAACATCATCATGGACGGCCCACCCGCGCTGGCGCTGGGCCTCGACCCCCCGTCCCCGGAGATCATGGAGGTTCCGCCCCGCGACCCCAGGGAGCGCATCCTGCCCTGGAGCCGGGTCGGCAAGCTGTTCTACTTCGGCGTGGTCATGACGGCCGGGACGCTGGGCATGCTGGCCTGGGGGCTGCGAACCGGGCCGCCCGAGCGTGCGCTGACGCTGGCCTTCACCACCTTCGTCCTGTTCCAGTTCTTCAACGTGTTCAACGCCAGACGGGACCGGGGCACGGCGCTGAACGAGCACCTGTTCACCAACTGGCGCCTGTGGTCGGCGTTGGGCGTGGTGCTGGCCCTGCAGCTGCTGGCGGCGAACTGGGGACCGGCCCAGGCCGTCTTCCACACGGGAGAGCTCTCGGCGCGCGAGTTCGGCCTGGCGGCGGGCGTGGCCTCCTCGGTGCTCGTGATCGAGGAGCTGCGCAAGCTGCTCTGGAAGCTGGCCCGGCCCGGCTGAGCATGGGCCTCAGCTCCCGGCCCCTCCCAGCTTCTCGAAGCGAAGCCGCGCCACCCGGCGCCTGAGCACCTCGATCACCACGGCGCGATAGGGGCCGATCTCGACCGCATCCCCCTTGCGGGGCAGTCGTCCCAGCTGGGCCACCACGCGGCCGCCGATGGTGTCCGACTCGTCGCCCAGGAGCCCCACGCTCAGGCCCAGCACGTTCGCGGCCTCCGGCAGCGAGAGGCGGCCCGACAGCTCGTAGACGCCGGCTTCCGGCTCGTGGACGTGGGGCGACTCCTGATCGAACTCGTCCTGGATCGGACCCACGATCTCCTCGACGGCGTCCTCCAGGAAGGCGAGCCCGATGGCGGTGCCGTGCTCGTCCAGGACCACCGCGCAGTGGCTGCGCGCGCGCTGCAGGGTGAGCATCAGGCGCGAGAGTGGCTTCGTGTCGGAGACGAAGACGGCCCGCTGGGCCAGCGGCTCGAGGTCGGGCGTGCGCTGCTGGGCCAGCTCGGCCATGACCCGCTTGGCGTGCACGATGCCGATCGTGGTGTCGAGGCCGACGCGGCACAGCGGGAAGCGGGAGTGACCGCTCTCCAGCAGGATGCGCAGGTTCTCCTCGGGTGTGTTCTGGAACGAGAGGTAGATCACCTCCACGCGTGGTACGAGGATGTGCCGAACCTCGAGATCCATGATCCCGAGGATGTTCTCCGCGAACTCCTGCTGGCGCCCGGTGATGTGGCCCGCCTGGGCGGAGGAGGCCAGGATGCTGCGCAGCTCGTCCACGTTGTGGGACGCCTCGGAGAGCTCCTGGGTCGAGAGTCCCGCCAGCCGCAGCATCCAGTTCGAGATCTCGTTGATCACCCAGATGAAGGGCCGGAACACCGCGGCGAAGGCGCGCAGGGGCACCGCGGCCGCCAGCGACGTGCTCTCGGAGCGGTGGATGGCCCAGATCTTGGGGGCCTGCTCGCCGATGGTCATGTGCAGGGTCGTGACCACGGCGAGCGCGAGGGCCAGCGCCACGCCGTGGAGCCAGGGATCGTCGGCGGCCACGCCCAGACCCAGGCGCCCGGCCCCCAGCAGCAACAGCTCCGCCACGGCCGGCTCGGCCAGCCAGCCGAGGATCAGGCTGGCCAGCGTGATGCCCAGCTGGCAGGCGGAGAGATAGAGGTCCATGTGGTCGTGGATGTGGCTGGCCACCGCGGCACGGCCGCTGCCCGCCGCGGCCAGGGCGTCCAGCCGACTCGAGCGGACCTTCACCAGCGCGAACTCGGCGGCCACGAAGAAGCCGTTGGCGAGCACGAAGAAGAGCGTGACCGCGAGGCGCCAGGCGTAGGTAGCGAGGCCGAGGGATGAGGCGGGATCGCTCAAGGATCCGCGGTAGGATGGGGCTCCGGCCGCCCGTGCGCAACGGGCGCGTCTCGTGGTGTACGCGGGGGACGCGGGAGGGGTGGTGACGACCAGATCGGACGTTCCCCGGTGGAAGCGGATCGCCCGGTCGTGGCTCGCGATGAAGCCATGGGTACGGGTCTGGCTCGTCGTGCTGAATCTCCTGTTCCTGGGCGCCCTCTTCTCGCTGAACCGGGACCTGGCGCGCTGGCTGCGGGGCGAGCGCTTCGTCATGGGCTCGCCGGAGGCAGTGCGCGCGGGCGCTTCGCTCCCGGCGCGCCCGCAGTGAGGAGTGGAGGGAATGCCCACGGAGGTCGTGATCGAGACGCACCCTCTCGATCCCGCACGACGCGCGCTCGAGGTGGTCGAACGCAAGGGCGCCGGACACCCGGACACCCTCTGCGACGCAGCGGCGGAGGCCTTCTCGCGTCGGCTCGCACGGCACTATCTGGAGCGCTCGGGCCGCATCCTGCACCACAACGTGGACAAGGCCCTGCTCGTGGCGGGCCGCACGCGGGTGGCCTTCGGCGGCGGAGCGTGGCTCGAGCCCATCGTGCTGCACCTGGCCGGGCGGGCCGTCGTGGAGCTCCCCGACGGATCGGTACCCGTGACCGAGCTCGCGGAAGAAGCGGCGACCGAAGCGTTCCGGGTCGTGCGTCACCTGGAGCGGCGGCACCTGGAGACGGTGGCGGAGGTCCGACCCGCCGGCGTGGACCTCCAGCAGCTGTTCCTGCGTGGCCCCGGGGACGCTCCACTCGCGAACGACACCAGCATCGGTGTGGGCTTCGCCCCCTTGACGGCCACCGAACGGGTCGCCTTGAAACTGGAGCGGCAGCTGACGCGGGACCCCACGCACCGCCGCATCCCGGCGCTGGGCGAGGACGTCAAGGTGATGGCCGTCCGGCGGGAGCGGGCCCTCCAGCTCACCGTGGCGGCCGCCATGGTGGCCTCCCGGACGGCGGATGCAAGCGCCTACGCGGAGGCGGTGGAGGGCGTGACCGAGATCGCAGCGAGGGTGGCGGGCGAGCACGGGTTCGAGGACACCCGCGTGGACGTGAACGCCGCCGACACGCCGGGCGCGCCCTACCTCACGCTCTCCGGCACCTCCGCCGAGGCGGGCGACGACGGGCAGGTGGGTCGCGGAAACCGCGTGTCGGGACTCATCACGCCCATGCGGCCCATGACGCTGGAGGCCTGGGCCGGAAAGAACCCGGTGAGTCACGTGGGCAAGCTGCTCTCGACGGCGGCCCAGCGCGTGGCGGAGGCGTGTGCACGTCTGGAGGAGGTGCGCTCGGCCGAGTGCGTGCTCGTGAGCGAGATCGGCCGTCCCATCACCGAGCCCCAGGCGGCAGGTGTGCGCCTGGACGCGCCGGCGGAGCGCGCTCCGGCCCTGGCATCCCGGGCACGCGAGACGGTGCTGGAGGCGGTGACCGAGCTGCCCGGCCTGTGGCGCGAGATCGTCGGCGGTCCGACACCCGCCGTGCCGCACGAAGCTCGTCCGGGGTAGAGTCCGCACAGCAGAGGAGGTTTCCCGATGACGACCCCCCACACCCGAGTCCAGGCCCTGCTCGACGAGCGGGGTATCGAGTACGAGACGATCCACCATGCGCGCGACTACACGGCGCAGGAGACCGCTGCCCACACCCACACGCGGGGGCGCGAGTTCGCCAAGGCCGTGATCGTCAAGGTCGGCGACGGCTACGCCATGGCCGTGCTGCCGTCGCACCACGCGGTGGACCCGGAGCGTCTGAGCCGTGCTCTGGGCGGGGAGCGGGTCGAGCTGGCCTCGGAGCAGGAGATCGCACGACTGCTGCCCGACTGCGAGGTCGGTGCGATTCCGCCCTTCGGAAACCTCTACGATCTTCCCGTGTACGTGAGCCCGACCCTGACCGAGGATCGAACCATCACGTGCGTGGCGGGAACGCACGAGGACGCGATGCGCCTGGCCTACCGCGACTGGGAGAACATCACGAAGCCGCGCGTGGTGGACTTCTCGGCGGCACTGCACGGTCGACGCGGCGCCGAGGCACCGCGAGGCGGTTGAGCTCCGGCACGGGAGCGCCTGCCGCCGAGGACGTCGCGATCGACGGCGCCCGGGGCGAGGGCGGCGGACAGGTGCTGAGGAGCGCCCTCTCGCTCTCGTGCCTGACGGGGCGCCCGCTGCGCATCACGCGCATCCGCGCCAGACGCGCGAAGCCCGGCCTCCGCGCCCAGCACCTGGCCGCCGTGCGGGCCGCCGCGGCCGCGAGCGACGCCGCCGTGGAGGGCGCGCATCTGGGCTCCTCGGAGCTGCGGTTCGTGCCGGGGCCCCTGCGGGCGGGGAACTTCCACGTGGAGGTGGGCACCGCCGGGGCGGTCTCCCTGGTGCTGCAGACGGTCCTGCTGCCCCTGGCTCGCGCGCCCGAGGCATCCTCGGTCCTGCTCGGCGGCGGAACGCACGTACCCTGGAGCCCCTGCTTCGAGTACGTGGAGCGGCTGTGGCTGCACCATCTGCGGCAGATGGGGATCGAGGCCAGCGTCGTGCTGGAGCGCGCCGGCTTTCACCCCCGCGGAGGGGGGCGCGTACGGGCGCACGTCCGCCCGGCCGCGCGCCTGGCGACCCTCTGCCGGCTCGAGCGCGGCGTCTTGCGCCGCATCCGGGGCCTCTCCGCCGTGGCGCGGCTGCCGGACGCGGTGGCGGAGCGGCAGCGCGATCGGGCCCGACAGCGCCTGGCGGACCTGGACGTCCCGGTTTCCCTGGAGCGGACGCGTCTCGACGCCGCCTCACCCGGCACCCTGCTCTTCCTGGAGGCCGAGTTCGAGCACTCCCGGGCCTGCTGCTTCGGACTGGGGGCACGCGGCAAGCGCGCCGAGCGTGTGGCGGACGAAGCCGTGGACGAGCTGGAGGAGTTCCTTGCCGGCCCCGGCGCCGTGGACCGCCACCTTGCCGATCAGCTGCTGTTGCCGCTCGTGCTCGCGGACGGCGTCTCGGAGCTGAGCACGGCACGGGTGACGGAGCACGTGCGCACGAACGCCGCCGTGATCCACGCCTTCCTGGGCCCGCGCATCCAGATCGAAGCAGGCCTCGGCGAGCCCGGCGTCATCCGCATCCGCGGGGGGCTGGAAGGCGACCCGGGACTCGAGCGGGACGGCGCCTAGGGAACCGGCGCGTCGGGCGGGGGCACCACCACGGCGGTGGCCTGCGGCCCCTTCTCCCCCGCCTCGATGTTGAGGCCCACGCGCTGGCCCTCCTCGAGGCGCTCGAAGTCGAGCCCGTCCCCCACGGCGTTGCGGTGGAAGTAGACCTGCTCGCCGCCATCGGTCAGGATGAAGCCGTAGCCTTCCTCGGCGAAGACGCGGTCGATGATCCCGAGATGGGGCGGCACCGCGGGCCGCTCGCTGCGACGCCGGGTGCGCCGGTCGCGCAGACGGCGCACCTCGCGCTCGAAGGCGTCCAGGGCCTCGTGCAGGGCGAGCGACACCTCCTCCCGCGTGCGGGCGGCGACGAGCTCCTTGCCCCGAGCCTGACAGGCGATCGTCACCTCCTGGCCACCGCGACGGTGGTGGCGCGTGGGCTTGGCGGCGATGCGCACGTCGATGAGGTCGTTGTGCCCTGCGGCCAGGGATCGCAGTCGCTCCTCGATCGCCTGCCGCTCTTCGTCCCGGATGTCTTCCACGTTGCGCCAGTGGATCTCCACGTGTCCTCCGCTTCGGTCGACCCGACCGTCCCTTCGGGGCGGTGCAACCAGCGTACCCGCGCGCCGGCCGTCGAGCGAGCCCGGCTGGCGCGGGGCTGATGCGTCTCGCCACAGGGTGTGGGGCGGGACTCCTCATGGCATGCGGCAGTCCAGGAAGTGGGCGTCCTGGATGGGGCCGATCAGCAGTCGCCCGGCGTGCGGCGCGGCCACGCTCGATCCGGAGAGGCGCTCGCCCGCGTCCAGGAAGACCTCCTCCACCTGCCAGCCGCCCTCCCCGTCCCTGGCGAGCCGCAGCACCTGGGAGGGCGCGGTGCGCGCCCTCCCCGACCGGTAGCGCACCAGCCGAAGCAGCTTGGGATGCGCACCGATCCAGAGCCGCCGGTCGGCGTCCAGCTCTACGTTGTCCGGAGCGGTGTCCAGAGCGACGCGTTCTTCGAGGTCGAGCGCACCCGTGTCCGGGTCGCGTGCGTACACGCGCACCTCCCGCCCGAGGCTCGCGGCGACGTAGAGCGTGCGGCCGTCGGGAGCCGCGTTGATGCCGTTGGCCATGCGAATCCCCTCCGCCGCCACGGAGGCTTGGGATCCGTCCCAGAACACCACGGTCGCGAGGGGCAGGCGAAACCACTCCTCCAGGGTGCGCAAGATGCCCTGCGGATGAGCGTGGTCGTTCGTCACGTAGAACTGCTCCGGACCCACCGGCACCACGTCGTTCGGGGACACGAATTCCGGCGCCACGATCGAGCTGCGGTGGACGAGACGGCCCACCACGAGGTCGTAGATCTCCACGCTGTGGCGTCCGCCGGCGTGGTTCACCACGAAGAGCGCGTCCCGGTCGCCGCCGCCTACCCAGAGCCCGATGCCGTGAGGGTGGAAGTCCGCGCCGGCGTCCGGCGTCAGGTTGCGGAGCGACGCCGGGCCCTTGCCCGGCACGTAGGCGTAGAGGGCTCCCCGCCCGGGCTCGCCCCGTTCCGCGACCGCGCGGTCGTAGCTGGAGACGTAGGCCACGCCGGTGCGCGGGTGGATGGTGAGGTCCTCGGCGCCCGCCACGCCCGTGATCCGCTGGCACTCGCCCTCGAAGTGGGGCTCGA
Organism: Myxococcota bacterium; assembly: GCA_041577015.1. Taxonomy (GTDB): domain Bacteria; phylum Myxococcota_A; class UBA9160; order UBA9160; family PR03; genus JBFGJV01. Next base: position 5,391 of record JBFGJV010000005.1, on the reverse strand, counting down.
GCCGGGTGAAGGCACCGCCCAGCCAGAGGGTGCGCAGCGTCCAGGCCGCAGCGGCCAGCAGCGTCAACACGAGCAGCGTGCGTCCCGTCCTCATCAAGCGCGTCCCGTGGGACCCACCAGGGTCAGACGTCCGGCGAGGAGCTCAGCCAGCGGACGCGTGTGCTCCAGCTTCTCGAACAGGATCTTCAGGACGGCGGTGATCGGGGTGGCGAGGAGCATGCCCACGACGCCCCACAGCATGCCCCAGAAGATCAACGCCATCAGGATCACGATCGGGTGGAGGTCCAGGGACTCCCCCATGACCCGCGGCTCCACGACGTTCCCGATCGTGAACTGGAGCGCACCCGGGACGGCGATGGCGAGCACCGCGACCGTGAGCGAGACGTCCGGGCTCGCGATCACCACGGGGAGCGGGAGCAGCGTGGCCACCACGGAGCCCAGGCTCGGGATGAAGTTGAGCAGGAAGGCGAAGAGCCCGAAGACCAGGGCCAGGTCGATGCCCAGCACGGAGAGGAACGCGCCCACCAGGAAGCCGGTGGCGGCGGAGACGAGGGCCTTGGTGACAAGGAAGCGCTTCACGCGCGTCTCGATCTCGCCCCAGGTCCCCTCCGCGGCGGGCCCGCCGCCGAGGCCGCCCGCCAGCAGGTAGATCACGAAGATCAGGACCAGCAGCGACTGGGACAGCGTCTCGAGGATGGCGTTGGTCGTGCCGCGCAGGAAGCCGCCCAGGGTCCCGATCGGAATCTCCGAGAGCGGGGCCAGCACCGCCTCGGGCTCCAGGCCGAAGCGCGCGACGGGCAGGGCCGCCGCCAGCTGGGTCACGAGCTGCGTGACCTTCTCCTGGTAGCCGGCGGCGTTGGCGGCCAGCTGCCGCACGGACGCCGACACCAGCACCGCCAGGAGCGTGAAGATCACGAGCCCCAGGACGAGCGTCCCCAGCACGGCGAGCACCCGCGGGAAGCGCAGCCGACGCACCTGGACGTCCACGAGCGGCGAGAGGGCCAGCGCGAAGAAGACCGCGAGCACGAAGGGGATCATCACGGGCCGTAGCCAGTAGAGGGCCGCCCCCAGGGCCACGGCGCTCAAGACGAGCAGACAGACGGTCTGGATGCGCCCTTCGCGCAGCGCCGGATCCATGGCTCCCCCCCCTGGCCGCGCCGGCCGGGCAGTGTAGAGCCCTGTGGCGAGATGCGACACGGCGAGGCGACTTGCACCAGGGGGGGCGGCCTGCCGCGCCCAGGGCGAGTCATGGCCGGCACGCTTCGTGCTCCCGGTCCGGACCGGAACGGCTTTCGGCGGCGCCGCGAGGAGGCCCGCGAGGGAGGATCCATGAGCAAGACGTCGGACGCGCTCGAGGAGAGGCTCGACCAGCTCCGCACGCTTCGGGACGAGCTGCGGGTGCGCGCCCACCTGGGCAAGGCCGAGGTGAAGGAGCGCTGGGAGAAGGCGGAGCGGAGCTGGCAGCATCTGGAGGCGAAGCTCGAGCTGCTGCGGGACGAGTCCCGGGAGTCGCTGGCCGAGGTGCGCTCCGCCGCCGGGCTGCTGGTGGAGGAGATCCGGGACGCCTACCGACACATCCGCGACGCCCTGTAGCACCGGCTCGGCCGCCGGGTGGCCGTTGCAGGCGCGGGCGCCCTCCCGCAGGCTTGGTCGCGGACAGGCATGCTGCACGGAGACCTCCAGCCCGCGTTCTGGCCGGTCGCCCGGGCCCTGGAGCGCCAGCTCCGGCGCAAGGGAGGCGGCGCCGCGGTCTGTGTCTACTGGCGGGGCCGACCCGTGGTGGACCTGTGGGGTGGTGTCCGGGACGGCGAAGACCAGCCGTGGCAGCGCGACACGCCCGCCATGTGCTTCTCCACCACCAAGGGCGTGGCTGCCACGGCGCTCCACGTCCTGGTGGATCGTGGCCTGCTCGACTACGACGACCCGGTCGCGAAGCACTGGCCCGAGTTCGCGTGCAACGGGAAGGACCGCATCACGATCCGCCAGGTGCTCTGCCACGAGGCCGGCCTGCACCACATCCGGCGTCTGATCGACCACGGCGAACGCATCCTGGACTGGTCCTACATGGTGCACGCGCTGGAGCAGGCGCATCCGGACTTCGAGCCGGGCTCGATGACCGCCTACCACGGCCTGACCTACGGATGGTTGGTGGGCGAGGTGGTCCAGCGCGTGGCGCGGCGACCCTTCGCCGAGGTGATCCAGACCGAAATCGCGAAGCCGTTGGGTCTCGACGGCTGCTGGATCGGCGCGCCGCCCGAGGCCCGTCGGCGGGCCGCCGTCCTCCGCCGGCCTCCCGCACGCAGCCGCAATCCGGAACGCTTTCGCGTGCTGGCCAAGGCCGTGCAACGGCTGAATCGCACGCTGGGCATCCCCTTCGACCCGGCCTTCGTGGCCGACTCGCTGCTGCCCCGGCGCGGCCTCGACGCCTTCTGGAACCCGTCGATCCTGGAGGTGCCGATCCCTGCGGCGAACGGCCTGTTCACCGCCCGCTCGCTGGCCCGGCTGTACGCGGCGCTGGCCGGCGGCGGGACGCTGGACGGCGTGCGCCTGCTCTCGCCGCAGACCCTGGAACGGGCCACCGAGGTCCAGAATCGCGCCTTCGACAAGGTAATTCCGGTGCGCATGAACTGGCGCCTCGGCTACCACCGGGTGTTCACCAGTGCCGGTGACGTCTCCCGAGGCTTCGGCCACTTCGGCTTCGGCGGCTCGGGAGCCTGGGCGGACCCGCAGCGGAACCTGGCCGTCGCCATGATCAACAACGTGACGGGAGGCGGACCCTTCGGCGACTACCGCATGATGCGGATCGGAGGGGCCGCGGCGCGGTGCGTGGACGGAAGCGAGCGGCGGCGGACCGCGAAACGCTCCTAATGGAACACGTGGCCGCCGTTCACGTCGAGAGACGCGCCGGTCACCGCCCTCGACAGGTCGGAGGCGAAGAACACCACGGCCCCCGCGATCTCTTCGGCGTCGGGGATGCGGCGTAGCGCGATCTGGCTCGCCACCTCGTCGTAGACCTGTCGGGGCGGCACCCCGCGCTGGGTGGCCTGCTGCGCGAACCACTGTTCCAGGTTGGGCCCCCAGATGTAGCCGGGTACGACGGAGTTCACCCGGATGCCGTGCGGCCCCAGCTCCCGGGCCAGGGTCTGCGTAGCGGCGAGGAGCGCCGCCTTCGAGGCGGCGTAGCTCCCCATGGTGGGCAGCACCTGGCGGACGATCATGGAATTCACCATGCAGATGGAGCCTCCGCCCTGCTCCCGCATCACCGGCACGACCGCCTGGGTGAGGCGGAGCGAGCCGAGCAGGTTCACGTCCAGCGGTGCGCGCCAGTCCTCCAGATCCGCCTCGGCCACCGGGACGTACGTGCCCGGGTGGAAGGCGTTGTTCACGAGCACGTCCACGCGTCCCAGCTTCTCGCGGGTCGCGGCCACGAGCCGCCGACACGCCTCCTCGGAGGTCACGTCGGTGGGGACCGCGACGGTGCGCCGGCCCAGCGCGCGCACCTCCTGGGCGACGCTCTCCAGCAGCGCTTCGGTGCGCGCTCCGAGCGCCAGGTCCGCGCCTTCCCGAGCCAGGGCCAGCGCCGCATCCCGACCGAGCCCGGGACCGATTCCCGAGACGATGGCCACGCGCCCCGTGAGCAGCATGCGGTTCCCTCCGTCCCGGCGCGCGAGGCGGCCGGGGGGACGGCCACACGGCGCGGGGTCGGGCCATGATATGCTCGTCCGGGACGTCGAGGAACCCGTGGGGGGCGCCGGCATGGGCTATCACCACTACGATCGCTTGTCCGCCCTGGACGCGGCCTTCCTGGCCATCGAAAGCGCGGACGTGCACATGCACGTGGCCTCCGTGGGCGTCTTCGAGCGGGGTCCGCTGCACGGCGCGGACGGCTCCTTCGACATCGAGCGGGTGCGTCGGGCCATGCAGACGGCCATCCAGGACACGCCGCGCTTCCGGCAGCGAATCGCCTGGATCCCGTTCTTCGACCACCCGGTCTGGGTGGACGACGAGCGCTTCAACCTGGCCTACCACGTGCGCCACACCGGGCTGCCGCGACCGGGCGACGAGCGTCAGCTCAAGCGTCTCGCCGGCCGCATCCTCTCCCAGCCGCTGGACCGGGGCCGGCCGCTGTGGGAAATGTGGGTCGTCGAGGGACTCGAGGAGCAGCGCTTCGCCGTCATCACCAAGGTCCACCACTGCCTGATCGACGGCGTCTCGGGGGTGGAACTGCTGGCGACGCTGCTGCGCACCACGCCGGACCCCACCGTGGAGCCGGCGCGCCGCTGGCTGCCCCGACCCGCCCCGAGTGGACTGCGACTCGCGGCGGACGAATGCGCGCGGCGTGCCAGCCTGCCCTTCGCGCTGCTCGGAGCGGGCCGGCGGGTGCTGTCCGACCCCGGCACCGCCTGGCGCGGGGTGCGGGACGCTGCGGAGGGTCTGATCGAGTCCACCGCGCCGACCCTCCAGCCCACGACCCCCACGCCCCTCAACGTGGACATCGGGCCGTTCCGCCGCTTCGATTGGGCGCGCTTCGATCTGGACGCGGTGAAGGAGGTGAAGAACCGCCTGGGCGGCACGGTGAACGACGTGGTGGTGGCGACCGTGGCGGGGGCGTTGCGCCTCTTCCTGCGTCAGCGAGGGGAGCGCGTCGAGGATCTGCGCGTGCGTGCCATGCTGCCGGTCAGTACGCGCAGCGCGGCCGAGCGGGGACGGCTGGGCAACCGCGTCTCCTTCATGATGTCGCCGCTACCGCTGGACGAGGCCGACCCGCGCCGGCGCCTGCAGCGGGTCACCGAGACCACGTCCCGCCTCAAGGGCTCGAAGCAGGTGCACGGCTTCGACTTCATCGGGACGCTGAGCGACTGGATCTCGCCGTCCATCGCCGCCGGGTTCGCCCGCCTGGGCGGTCGGGGCCGGGTCTACAACCTGGTGGTGACGAACGTGCCGGGCCCCCCGTTCCCGGTCTACATGCTGGGCTCGCGCATGCAGAGCATCTTCCCCCTGGTCCCGCTGTACACCAACCAGGCGCTGGGCATCGCGCTCTTCAGCTACGAGGGCGTTCTGCACTGGGGCTTCAACGCCGACTGGGAGGCGGTGCCGGATCTGCACGATCTGGTGGAGGCCGTGTACGGCGAGTTCGAGCTGCTGCGCAAGATGGCCACGGAGGGGCCCGCCTCCGCGCGTCGGCGCCGGCGCACCCGGCGCGACGCCGGCGCGTCCTAGGAGCCTGACCCGAGACGGGCGCGGGAAGGCCCGGGCGCCGAGACGCGCCGTTGCCAAGGCGCGCGACCGAGCCATAGCAGGGCTATGGCGCAGGGAGCGCAACGCAGGCAACGGCGATGGATCGGCGTCCGGACGGCGCGCCCGTCTCGGGTCGGGCTCCTAGGCCTCTTC
>JBFGJV010000004.1:0-34591 GCA_041577015.1 Myxococcota bacterium | reverse complement strand
GGCATCCATCTGGTGCACCGGCACCGGGAGCACGTCCCCACGGATCGCGACGTGCTGCACACCGGAACGGCGCGCGCCGTCTTCTTCAGCGCTCTCACCACCATCTCGAGCTTCGGCCTGCTCGCCTTCTCCACCCACCGGGGCATCGCCAGCCTGGGCCAGCTGCTGGCGCTCGGCGTGACCTACACCCTGGTGGCCAATCTGGTGGTGCTTCCCGCGTTGCTCGAGGCCTTCACGCGTCGGCGAGCACGAAGCCCGTGAGTGCGTCCCGGAAGCCCTCGGGGTTGTCCACCATCACGGAGTGGCCCGCCTGGGGGACGACGGCGAGTCGGCCCTGCGGCAGCATCTCCTCCATGCGGTCGGCGGTCTGGGGAGCGAGCACGTCGGAGGCGGCCCCGCGCACCACCAGGGTCGGACACGTGACCCGCTCCAGTGCCTCCCAGAGCGTTCGGGCGCTGGTGGCCTCGCGGGCCCTCGCCTGCTCCGGGTCGCCGGGCGCCGCCAGGCGCCGGAAGGCCGGGTCGAGCTTCGGCGCCCAGCGGCCGTCCGCCTCGCGCCGCAATCCGTGCTCCGCCATGCGCGTCAGCGTCTCCGGGCGCGCGGCCGGGTAGGCGCGCGCGAGGACGCCCACGTACTCGCGCGGCGACGCGAAGCGAACCTCTGCCTCGCGTCCCGAGTCGATCTGGATGCGCACGACGCCGCGGGGATCGAGCTCCGGTCCGCAGTCCACCAGGACCAGGCCAGCCAGGCGATCGGGGTGGCGTGCGGCGAACAGCAGCGCCACGCGTCCGCCCAACGAGTGGCCCACCAGGACCAGCCGCTCGCAGCCGAGCGCGGCGGTGACGGCCTCGAGGTCCTCCACGTGGGCGTCGTAGTCGTAGCGCGCGTCGGGATGGCGGTCCGAGTCGCCGTGACCCCGCAGGTCCACGGCGAGGGTCCGGTAGTAGGGGGCCACGGACGGCGCCACGTCGTCCCACACGTGCGCCTCGTTTCCGAAGCCGTGCACGAAGAGCATGGGCACGCCTTCGCGGCTCCACTCCAACACGTGGAGCGCGATACCGTCGGCGGCGGGTACCCGGAGCGAGCGCATCGCGACCGAGGGAGCCTAGCCGCGTGGTACCTTCGGCGCGATGGCCGATCGCGCCGCCGCACTCGCCGCACTGGACGCCCGCTTCGAACGCAGCGTGGAGGAGCTCTGCGAGCTGGTGCGGATTCCGAGCGTCTCGGCGCCGGGCTTCGACCCCGCCCACGTGGAGCGGAGCGCCGAGGCCGTGGCGGCGCTGCTTCGAGACGCGGGCCTGCGGCGCGTGGAGCTGCTGCGGGTGGCCGACGCCCATCCCTACGTCGTGGGCGAGTGGCTGGGCGCGGGGCCCGCCGCGCCCACCGTGCTCGTCTACGCGCACCACGACGTGCAGCCGCCCGGGCGTCCGGAGCACTGGAAGAGCCCGCCCTTCGAGCCCACGCGCCGGGGAGACGGACGCCTCTACGGTCGTGGCGTCGTGGACGACAAGGCGGGGCTGCTGCTCCACGTCGCCGCCCTGCGCGCCTGGCTCGAGAGCAGCGGCCGACTCCCGGTGAACGTGAAGGTGGTGGTGGAGGGCGAGGAGGAGATCGGATCCGGCCACCTGGCGGCGTTTCTGCGCGCGCACCGGAGCCGCCTGGCCGCGGACGTCCTCGTGCTCTCCGACACCACGAATCTCGAGACCGGCCTGCCTTCGCTCACCACGAGCCTGCGCGGCCTCGTCGCCGTGGACGTGACCGTGCACGCCCTGGACCACCCGCTCCACAGCGGCGTCTGGGGCGGCCCGGTGCCGGACGCCGCCACGGCCCTGACGCAACTGCTCGGTCGCCTGCTGGACGACCGTGGCGCCATTGCGGTGCCCCGCCTCTACGACGACGTGCCGGAGCTCCCGGCGGCGGAGCGCGAACGCCTGGGGAAGCTGCCCCTGGACGAGGCGCGCTTCCGCGCGGACGCGGGCATGCTGGGCGACGGGTTCGCCGCCGAGGGAGACCGCTCGCTCTACGAGCGGCTCTGGACGCGGCCCGCGCTGGCGATCACCGCGCTGGAGGGCATGCCCCTGGCCGAGGCGGCGAACCAGCTCATGGCCGAGGCGCGCGCCCGGGTGGGCGTGCGCATTCCCCCGGGCCAGGATCCGGAGCGTGTGCGCGACCTCCTGATCGACTTCCTGTCGCGCGATCCGCCCTGGGGCGTGCGCGTGGAGACGACGTGCACGGTGGCGGCGCCCGGCTGGCGCACGGACCCCGAGGGCCCCGCATTCGACGCGGCCCGGCGTGCCCTCGCCGCCGGCTTCGGCCGCGAGCCGGTCTCGATCGGCTGCGGGGCGACGATCCCGTTCGTGGGTCCGTTCGTGGAGGTGCTGGGCGGTGCCCCGGCGCTGCTGCTCGGCCTGGAGGATCCGCCCTGCAACGCGCACGGCGAGAACGAGAGCCTCGATCTGGAAGACTTCCACAAGGCGGCGCGCTCGTCCCTGCACCTGCTCGAGGAGCTGGCCGCGTTGCCGCGCCCGGCCTGACCACCGGGCATGGACCGCACGCTCCTCTTGCGGGCTTTCGAGGTGCAGGCGCAGGCGGCGGCCCACAACGGCTCGCCCATGTACGCGGAGCTGCTCGCGCTCGCGGGCCGCGACGCGGCGGAGCAGGGTCCCGTGGCGCGGCTGGTGGCAGACTGGAACGGGCACCCGATCCTCGATGCCCTGCCCCTGCGCGTGATGGGCGCCGTGCACGAGCGCGTGCTGGCCGGCGCGGCGCCGCAGCTCGCACGCTTCTACCCGTCCGTGGGCGGGCGCTTCGAGCCGCGGGCCGCCGGGCCGGCCTTCCTGGCCTACGTGGACGCCGGGCGGGAGACGCTGCGGCCGCCGCTCGACGCCCCGCTCCAGACCAACGAGGTGCGTCGCTCGGCGATCCTGCTGGGAGGCTTCCTGCACGTCGCGGCCGCGACGGGCCTCCCGCTGCGGCTGCTCGAGATCGGCGCGAGCGCCGGCCTCAACCTGTGCTGGGACCGCTACGGGTACGCGCTCGGCCCGACGCGCTGGGGCGCTCCGGACGCTCCGCTCGTGCTCGACTGCGCGTGGACGGGGCGGCTTCCGCCCCTCGACGTCGACGCCCGCGTGGCGTCGCGCGCCGGCTGTGATCCGGCGCCCGTGGAGCTGCGGAATCCCGCCCGACGCCGGCGCCTGGAGTCCTTCGTGTGGGGAGACCAGCCGGAGCGGCTGGCGCGCCTGCGCGGAGCGGTCGCGTGCGTGCTGCGGGATCCTCCCGGGGTCGAGCGCGCCGGCGCCGCGGATTGGCTCGAGGCTCGTCTGCGCGAGCCGACCCCCGGGACGGCCACGGTGCTCTTCCACAGCGTGGTCTGGTGGTACCTCTCCGAGGCCGAGCGCGAGCGCGTGACGCGCCTGGTGCACGGCGCTGCCGCACGCGCCGGTCGGGACGCGCCCCTGGCCTGGCTGCGTCTGGAGCCGCCCGACCTCGCGGAAGTGGAGCTCCGCCTCACCCTCTGGCCCGACGGGCGCGACGTCGCCCTGGCCCGCGGTCATCCCCACGGCGAGCGGGCCCACTGGCTGTGAAGTAGGCTCGGCACCGGGGGGAGTGAGGAGCGCCATGTCCGAGCCCCACGTCCGCGTCATCGCCCGCTTCGCCGTGAAGCCCGACCAGGTGAAGGCGTTCGTCGCCGCCGCGCGCGAGGCGTTGGTGGAGCCCTCGCGCCGCGATGCGGGCTGCATCCAGTACGACCTCTGCCAGGACACGGGGGATCCCGGGCGCTTCGCCATGATCGAGGCCTGGGAGAGCGAGGAGGCGCTCGACGCGCACCTGGCCCAGCCGTGGCTCCGGGAGGCGGTGAACCGCCTGCTTCCCATGGGCGCGGAGCCCCCCAGCGTGCAGCGGCTTCGCCCCGTCTCCTGAGCGCCCCCGTGGAGGCGAAGATTCGCGCCGCCACGCCCGACGACGCACCCTTCCTGGCCTGGGTGATGCAGGAGGCGGCGCGCTCGCACCTGCCGCGGGGCATGTGGGATCTCGTGTTCCCGGAGCAGGCGCAGCGCCTGGAGATCCTGGCGGCGCTGGCGCGCGCCGAGCCGCGTTGCTTCTGCCATCACGCCGGCTTCCTGGTGTCCGAGCTGGAAGGACGACCGGCCGCGGCGCTCTCCGCCTACGTGCCGGGTCGCGTGGGGAGTGCGCAGTTCGTGGAGGCGCTGCGCGGGATTCTCGCCGACGCGGGCTGGAGCGCGGCGCAGATGAGCGCGCTGGCGCCCGCCTTCGCGGCCTTCCAGGCGGCCACCCCGGAGATTCCGGACGACGCCTGGTGCGTGGAATGGGTGGCGACGCGACCCGAGTTCCGAGGGCGCGGCCTGGTGCGCGCGCTGCTGGAGCGCATCCTCGACCAGGGGCGTGGCGCCGGTCACGAGACCGCGGTGATCGGAATCCTGATCGGCAACACGCCAGCGCGGCGCGCCTACGAGAAGGTCGGCTTCCGCATGTATGCGGAGAGACGCTCCGGGGAGCTGGAGGGCATGCTCGGAACGCCGGGCACGGCGCAGCTTCGCATGCGTCTGGCAGGCGCGTCACGATGAGGCGCGTGACGACGCGTCCGGCCGCGGCGCTCGCCCTCGTCCTGCTCGCGGCCCTTTCCGGCTGCACCGCCTTCAAGCGCTGCGCCTACGAAGGCATCGGGCGGGAGAGCTGGCAGAAGCCCGAGCAGGTGGTGGCGGCGCTGGCGCTGGCGCCCGGCGCTCGCGTGGCGGATCTCGGCTCGGGAACCGGCTACTTCACCTTTCGGCTCGCGGACGCCGTGGGCAGCGAAGGCCGGGTCTGGGCGGTGGACGTGGACGAGGCGCTGAATCGCGACCTCGAGGCCCGGGCGCGTCGGGAGGGGTACGCAAACGTGGAGGTGGTGCTGGCGGAGCCGGACGATCCCGGGCTCTCGGACGGCGCGCTGGATCTGATCTTCGTCAGCAACACCTACCATCATCTCCCGGATCGCCCGGTGTACTTTGCCCGCGCCCGGCGCGCGCTCGCGCCGGGGGGACGCGTGGCGGTGGTGGAGTACCGACGCCACGGACTCTTCCAGCGCCTCTTCGGGCACTACACCACCCGCGACGAGATCGTCTCCGAGCTGGAGCAGGCGGGCTACCGCCTCTCCCGGGAGCACGACTTCCTGCCCCGCCAGAGCTTCCTGGTCTTCGAGACGGCCGACGCCGACTGAAGCGGCGAGGCGCGGCGAGCCGTCCCCCGGGGAAAGTCACTCGCGCACCCTCCGCCATTTTTTCGTGGCGATCCACCCTCATTCCAAGGTACAATGGTTGGACCTTAGACCTCTGGAGAGGAGACCTCCCTGGTGGATCTCGAGCCGCTGGCCACCACCCGCCGCGCCGACGGCGTCTTCGAGCAGCTCCGCTCCCGCATCCTCTCCGGAGCGCTGCCCCCCGGCAGTCAGCTCCCCAACGAACGCGAGCTCGCCGAGGCGCTGGGTGTGAATCGCGCCTCCGTGCGCGAGGCGCTGCGGCGGCTGGAGTTCCTGGAGCTGGTGGAGGTGCGCCACGGCCACGGCACCTTCGCCCGCGAGGTCTCCGAGTCCTCGGCGCTCCAGGTGGTGGAGGGTCTGCTGCGCGACCCGACGGTCGTGACCCGCGACCTCCTGGCGCAGATCCTGCTCTTCCGTCGCCACGTGGTCCTGCACGTGGCGGAGCTCGCGGCTACGAACCGCACGCCCGAGCAGCTGGAGCGCGCAAGGGCGCTCCTCGACGAGGAGGAATCCGAGGCCCGGGACGCCAAGCGTGCCCTCGAGATCGATCTGCAGTGGAACGCGCTGCTCGGCGAGGCGACCGGAAACCTCATGTACCAGCTGCTGACCAACCTCTTCACCAAGCTGGTGCGTCGCCTGGGCCCCCTCTACTACAACGAGCGTCGCGATCACGAACGCTCCTCCCGCACCCACCGCCAGATGCTGGACGCCATCGAGCGCCGGGACGTGGACTCCGCCCACGCCCTGGCGGAGACCATGCTCGCCTACAGCGAGGGCTCGATCCTGAGCGAGGTGGAGCGCCTCGAAGCGATCGGCGCCATCGGGTCCGCCGCCCGGGAGCGCGCGCGGTGAAGAACCACGGGCGCCTGCGCTGGAACGGATGGGGGCGGCTCGGCGAGTCGTTCCTGGCCACGCGCGCTCGCGAACGGGCCGTGCTGGAGGAGCTCCGGACCCTGCTGGGCCGGGATCCGGCGCCGCGGCGGGAGCCCGCCGCACTGGACGATGTCCGGCTTCCGCCCTGCAAGCTGGCCCCGGAGGTGCTGGCCGCGCTGCGCGCCGCCTGCGGCGAGGACGGCGTACGGACCGGGGTCGAGGAGCGGGCCACGCACGCGGCCGGCAAGAGCCTGCCGGATCTTCTCCGACTGCGCCGCGGCGAGATCGAGCGCGCTCCTGAGGTGGTGGTGTATCCGCCGGACGAGGGCGCGGTGGCCTCGGTGCTGCGCCTGGCGGGCGAGGCCGGCTTTGCGGTGGTGCCCTTCGGCGGCGGAACCAGCGTGGTGGGTGGGGTCGAGCCGCGCAGCGCACCCGGGCAGACCGGCGCCGTGGCGCTCGACACCGCGCGACTGGACCAGCTGCTGCGTCTGGACCCGGAGAGCGGCACCGCCACCTTCCAGGCGGGCATCGAGGGGCCCGACCTGGAACGCGCCCTCGGCGAGCGTGGCTTCACGCTCGGGCACTTCCCCCAGTCCTTCGAGCACTCGACGCTCGGCGGCTGGATCGCCACGCGCTCGACCGGACAGCTCTCGAACGCCTACGGTGGGATCGAGCGCATGCTGGTGGCGGCGCGGGTGGTGACGCCCCGTGGCGTGCTGCGCATGCCGGCGGTGCCGCGCTCCGCCGCCGGCCCCGACCTGAACCAGCTCGTGCTGGGCTCGGAGGGCGTGCTCGGGGTCATCACCGAGGCGACGGTGCGCGTCCGACCGGCGCCCACCGTTCACGACTACCGCGCCGTGCTGTTCCGGGACTTCGAGGCCGGTGTGGCGACGATCCGCAGCGTGGTGGACGCCGGCCTGCCGGTGGCGATGCTGCGTCTCTCGGACGCGGCGGAGACCGAGGTGGGCCTGCGCCTGCGGCGCGATCCCACCCGGCGCTTCGATGCGGCCTCGAAGCTGCTCGGAGCTCTCGAGCGGGCCGGCTTCGGCGCGGAGCGAGCGCTGCTCGTGTACGGCGTGGAGGGTCGCGACCGGGCTCGGGTTCGCCGCGACGCCTCGCGGGTGCGCAGCCTCGCGCGCCGCCACGGGGGTCTCTCCCTCGGCCGTGGCCCGGGTCGCTCCTGGCGCCGCGAGCGCTTTCGCACCCCCTACCTTCGGGACTGGCTGCTGGATCACGGCCTCGCCGTGGACACCTTCGAGACCGCGGTGCCCTGGAGCCAGGTGACCGCGGCACACGAAGCGGTGCGGCGCGCGCTGGACGGGGCCCTGGAGCGCCACGCGGGCGCCGGCCTCGCCATGGCGCACCTCTCCCACAGCTATACGGACGGGGCGTGCCTCTACTTCACGGCCCTCTGGCCCCTCGACGCGTCGGCGGAGCTCGAGCAGTGGACGGCGATCAAGCACGCCGCTACCGAGGCGATCCTCGCGGCCGGCGGGACCCTGAGCCACCACCATGGCGTGGGCGTGGACCACCTGCCCTGGATCGGGCGCGAGAAGGGCGCGCTCGGGATCGACGCCCTGCGCGCGGCCAAGCAGAGCCTGGATCCCGGCGGCCTGCTGAACCCGGGAAAGCTGCTGTGAGCGCGGCCTGGACCCTGGTGGAGCGACGCGCGGCCCTGCGCCGGGCCGAGCGTGACGGCGTGGACCTGCTGGTGGTGGGCGGCGGCATCACCGGCGCGGGCGTGCTGCGCGACGCGGCCTCGCGCGGGCTCCGGGTGCTCCTGGTGGATCGCACGGACTTCGCCGCGGGGACGTCGAGCCGCTCCTCCAAGATGGTGCACGGGGGCCTGCGCTACCTGGCGCAGGGACGCCTGGGGCTGACGCGCGAGGCCTGTCGCGAGCGCGACCTCATGCTGCGACTGAACCCGAACCTGATTCGCAGCATTCCCTTCCTGTTTCCCACCTTCGAGGGGGGTCGCATCGCACCCTGGCAGGTGCAGGCGGTGCTGTTCCTCTACTGGGGACTCTCGGGCTTTCGCCGCAGCGCGCGCTTCCGCATGCTCGACCGTGCTGCGGTAGAGCGCTACTCGCGCGACCTCCGCCGCGACGGGCTGCGCGTCGCGGGCGTCTATCGTGATGCCCAGGTGGACGACGCGCGCCTCGTGCTGGAGACGATCAAGAGCGCGCGGGCCCTGGGCGGCGAGGCCGTCAACCACGCCGAGGTGACGGAGTTCGTGCACGAGCCGGCCGGTCGGCTCGCCGCCGTGCGCGTTCAGGATCGCCTGGAGGACCGCGCGCTCGAGATTCGCGCGCACGCCGTGGTGAACGCCGCAGGTCCGGCCCTGGAGCGCGTGCAGGGGCTCGACGCACCGCTCGGGCGCCCGGCGCTGCGTCCGGCCAAGGGCGTCCACGTCGTGATTCCGCGCCGGCGCGTGCACGCTGCGGGCTGCGTCACCTTCGAGGCGCGCGACGGGCGCACGCTCTTCCTGCTGCCCTGGGACGACGTCTCGCTCATCGGCACCACCGACGACTTCACGCGCGAGGTGGACGAGCCCGTGGTGACGATCGACGAGGTGCACTACCTGCTGGCCGCGGCCAACGAAGCCTTTCCGGAGGTGGCGCTCAACACGAACGACATCATCAGCGTGTTCGCCGGCGTGAGGCCGCTGGTGGCCGACGAGAGCAGCGACAAGCCGCCCTCGTCGGTCTCGCGGGAGTCTCGCATCACGACCTCGCCCTCGGGCCTGCTCTCCGTCGCCGGCGGCAAGCTCACCACCTACCGCGCGATCGGAAAGCGCGTGGTGGATCACGTGCTGCGGCGGCTTCCGCCCGAACGCCGCCGCGCGGCGGGTCCGAGTCGCACCGCGGAGCTTCCGCTGCGGGACGACGCCTTCGACGCCGCGGAGCTGCGCGGGGAGCTGCGACGCCGCTTCTCGCTCTCCCCGGCGCGCGCGGCGCGGCTGGTGCGCTCCTGGGGCGCGGACGCGTCCACGCTGCTGGAGGCGGCGCCCGCCGAGCTGCGGCGTTCCATCGGCTCCTCGCGCTTCCTCTGGGCCGAGATTCCGTGGGCCTTCCACAGCGAGTGTCCCGCCACGCTCTGCGATCTGCTCGAGCGCCGTCTGCGCCTGGCCCTGTTCGCGGTGGGCCAGGGACTGCCGGAGCTGCCGCGCATCGCGCGCGTGGCCGGCGAGGCCGCCGGCTGGGACGAGGCGCGTCGGCGCGTGGAGGCGCAGCGCTACGCGGCCGCGGTGCGCCGGCGCTACCAGATCGTCGCCTCGGAGGCGGCTTCGGAGGCGCAGAGCGCCGCCTGATCGCGTCCGGTCCGTGTACCATGGCGCGGCCATGCCTTCTCGCACGCTGGTGGTCGTGAACCCGCACAGCCGCAGCGGCGCCACGGGGCGCCGCTGGGCGGACGTGGAGACGCGCCTGCGAGATGCCCTCGGCCCCCTCGAGGTGGAGTTCACGCGGGGGCCTCGCGCTGCGGAGCGCATCGCGCGCGAGGGCGCGCGCGCGGGCGTGGAGCGCATCCTCGTGGCCGGCGGAGACGGCACCACCAGCGAGGTGGTGACCGGCCTGCTGGCGGCCGAGCTGGGCGGGTACGTGCAGCTTGGGCTCCTGCCGCTCGGAACCGGCTCGGACCTCGCCCGCACCCTCGGCGTTCCCCGCGCCCTCGATGCGGCCATCGAGCAGATCAAGACCGGCAGGGAGCGCCGCATCGACGCCGGCCGCGCCTGCTACCGCGAGCCGGGCGGACGCGACGCGGTCTCCTACTTTCTGAACGTGGCCAGCCTGGGTCTGTCGGGCGCGGTCGTCTCGCTGGTGAACCGTGCGCCCAAGCACCTGGGCCCCGGCTTCTCCTACCTGGCCGGAACCCTGCGTGGCCTCGTTGCCTGGCGCGACGTGGACGTGACACTCACGCTCGACGGCCAGATCGTGCACGACGGACCGCTGGTCTTCGCCACGGCGTCCAACGGCCGTTACTTCGGCGGGGGCATGTTCGTGACGCCCGACGCGAAGCCGGACGACGGCCGCTTCGACGTGGTGGTGGTTCCCGGCACGCCCAAGCTGCGCATGCTGCGCAATCTGCCGCGTCTGTATCGTGGCACGCATCTGGCCGCGCCGGAGGTCGCTCTGCACCGGGGTCGCGTGCTCGAGGCCCGCTCCTCCGAGACGGTCCGCATCGACGTGGACGGGGAGCCGCTCGGCTCGCTGCCGGCGCGCTTCGAGGTGATGCCCGGCGCCATCACGCTGTTCGGTGTCGCGGCGTGAGGGACCTGTTCGCGACGATCCGGGCCCGCTGCGCGGAGGTCGTGAAGCGGGCGCGTTGGCTTCGCGTCGATGCGGAGGGCGTGGCCGCCCTGGCCGAGCGGCTGGGCACGGACGAGGCCACGCCTCCCGCCTGGGACGCCGAGACGCACCACCGCGGCTCGGACGCCTCGACGCTGGCCTACGTGCTGACGCTCGGCGCCACGAACTTCGGCTCGGGCTGGTTTCCCCGGCTTCGCAAACGCCCGGGGCGCTCCGGCTACTTCACGCTGGCCCTGGCGCTCAAGGATCGCTTCGACGCCCGTGGTCCCTGGACGCCGCGGGAGCTCGTCGGGATCGAGCCCGGCGAGCTGGCAGGGGTCCTCGGCCAGGACCCGTTGGACCCGGACGTGGGCGAGCTGCTCGCGCTGATGGCGGAGGCCCTCGGGGCACTCGGCCAGTTCCTGATCGAACGGCACGCCGGACGCTGGGAGGGCCCGGTCGAGGCCGCCGGAGGCCGGGCCGAGGCGCTCGTGGGCGAGCTGGCGCACATGCCGTTCTTCCGGGACGTGGCGCACTACCAGGAGCTCGAGGTCCCGTTCTACAAGCGGGCCCAACTCACCGCCTCCGACCTGGCGCTGGCCTTCCAGGGCTGCGGCCCGGGTCGCTTCCGGGACCTGCCACGGCTCACCGCGTTCGCCGACAACCTGGTCCCCCACGTGCTGCGCATGGAGGGGGTGCTGGTCTACGACCCGGGACTCCGGCGACGCATCGAATCCGGCCTGCTCCTCGCCGCGGGCTCGGCGGAGGAGGTGGAGATCCGGGCGGCCGCCGTCCACGGCGTGGAGCTCCTCGTGGAGAGCCTGCGGCGTCGCGGGCACGCGGCGACGGCCTGGGAGCTGGACAACCGGCTCTGGCTGCGGGGACAGCGCCCGGAGCACAAGGCACGGCCGCGTCACCGGACGCGGACCGTGTACTACTAGAACGTGGCCCGGGGATCGATCGTGGATGGCACGCTTCTGGTCGTGTCGGCGCTCGTCATGGTGCTGGCCGCGCTGGCCTGGTGGCGCGGCGGCGGCGAGCTGGTGCGGGCGGGGCTCGTGGGGGGCGTCGGTCTGCTGACGCGCTTCGGGCTGGTGCTGGTGGTCTCGTTCCTGGCGGCGGGCCTCGCGGAGGTCCTGATCCCGCGCGACGCGATCCGGGGATGGCTCGGCGGCGAGACCGGGGTACGCGGCATCCTGCTGGCGACGGGCGCGGGCATGCTCACCCCCTCCGGGCCCTTCGTCGCCTTCCCCATCGCGGCGGTGCTCGCGCGCAGCGGGGCCGGCGCGGCGTCGCTCGTGGCCTATGTGACCGGATGGGCGCTCCTGGCGCTGCACCGGCTCGTGGCCTGGGAGGTTCCGATCCTGGGCGCGCGCTTCGCGCTGCTGCGCTGGGGCGTTTCCCTGGCGCTGCCCGTCCTGGCGGGTCTGTTGACTCGCCTCATCGTCCGTCACACCTCTCCCCCGCTTTGACCTGAGGCGGGATTTCTGTATGTTCTCCCGCTCCTTGCGGCGCCGTGGGCGACTAGGCCCTGCCACGCGGTCTCCCCGCGGGATGGCTCGCAGCAAGGAAACGAGGTTCCATGCTGGTCCTGGAAGAGATCGAGCCCGGCATCCGGGTCACGCACAAGAACACCGGCCTCCGCTACACGGTCTCGGACGTGGGGGAGGACGAGGTGCTGCTCTCGCCCGAGAAGGACGAGTTCCAGGACCTGCTGGTGCCGACGGACCTCTTCTGCCAGGAGTTCGTGGCGGGCGACCGCTACAGCAGCCCCCGCTCCCGCTCCCGCTCGCGCTCGCGCCGCGGCGGCGCCGCCCGGGCGCCGTCGGGTCCCAAGGCCAAGGGGCGCATCAAGAAGATGGTGCGCGACCGCGGCTTCGGCTTCATCCGCGGCGACGACGGCAAGGAGGTGTTCTTCCACCGCTCGGGGCTGGCGGCCTCCGACTACGATGCCCTCTCCGAGGGCGACGTCGTCGAGTACGTGATCCAGGAGGGCCCGCGCGGCCCGCGCGCCGAGCACGTGCGCTCCATCGCCGAAGCGCCCGCAGACGCCAACGCCACCGCCTGAACGCAGGCCTCGGGACGCCTAGCTGCCGTCGCCGTGATAGCGATGGACGATGGGGAGACGGCGTCCGGTTCCGAACGCCTTCGGTGAGGTGCGCAGCACCAGGGGGGTCTGGCGGCGCTTGTACTCGTTGCGGTCGAGGCGCCGCACGATGCGCCGCACCAGGTCCCGGCTCGCACCCGACGGCGGCTCGATCGCGTCCGCCCCGCGACCGCCCTCGATCGCCTGGGCCAGCACCGCGTCCAGGATCGCGTAGGGGGGCAGGTCGTCCTCGTCGCGCTGGTTCGGCGCCAGCTCCGCCGAGGGCGGCTTCTCGATGGTGTGGGCGGGGATGCGCTCGCCGGCGCGGTTCGCGTGCCGAGCCAGCGCGTAGACGTCGCGCTTGTAGACGTCGCCCAGCACGGCGATGCCGCCCACGGTGTCCCCGTACAGCGTGCAGTAGCCGATGGAGAGCTCGCTCTTGTTCCCGGTGGCCAGCACCAGGCGTCCCTCGGCGTTGGAGACCGCCATGAGCAGGGCGCCGCGGATGCGCGCCTGGATGTTCTGCTGGGCGATGCCGTAGTCGTCCCGCTCGCCGAAGAGCTGCCGGAAGACGGCCAGATAGCGCTCGTAGATCGGACGGATGTCCACGCGCCGGGCTTCGATGCCGATCGCGCGGGCCAGCGCCTCGGCGTCGCCCACGCTGTGGTCGGAGGAGAAGGGGCCGGGCATCACCAGGCCGAGCACGCGGTCCGCGCCCAGGGCCTCCACGGCCAGGTGCGCCGTCACCGCGGAGTCCACGCCTCCCGAGAGGCCGATCACCGCGCCGGGCGGGAGGTCCTGCTTGCGGAAGTAGTCGCGGATGCCCACCACGAGGCCGGCTTCGAGCTGGGCGGCGCCCTGCGGCTCCTCGACGGCGTCGGGTTCGAGGTCAAGCGGAGGCGCCTCGAGGTCCACCACCTCCAGCGCCGGCTCGAACAGCGGGAGGGCCGCACGCACCCGACCGCGTGCGTCCACGACGAAGCTCCCGCCGTCGAAGACCAGCTCGTCGTTGCCACCCACCTGGTTGGCGAAGACGATCGGCGCGCCGTTGCGGCGCGCCAGCTCCGCAAAGAGCCGCCGACGCTCGCGAGGTTTGCCCACGTGCCAGGGCGAAGCGGAGAGGTTCAGCACCAGTCCGGCGCCCGCGCGCGCCAGCTCCGCCGCCGGATCGCGTTCGTACCGGATCTCACCCGCCCAGGCGTCCTCGCACACGGTGAGACCGAGCGGCGTCGCCAGCCCCGGGGTGCGCACCGGTGTCTGCGTCTCCGCCGGCACGAAATAGCGGTTCTCGTCGAAGACGTCGTAGGTGGGCAGCAGCGTCTTGGGCTGGACCGCCACGCGGCGGCCCTGCGCCAGCAGGACCGCCGCGTTCACCAGGTGCCGGGGACCGCGCCGGGGACCGGGCAGCGTCGCGCCCAGGGCGATCGCGATGCGCCGCGAGGCGGGCTCGAGCGCCTCGAGCTCCCGTTCCTGGTCCAGCACGAAGCCGCGGCGCTCGAGCAGGTCCATGGGGGGATAGCCCGTGAGGACCAGCTCCGGGAGCACGACCAGGTCGGCGCCCGCGGCCGCGGCCTTGGCCGCCGCCTCCTCCACGAGGCGTCGGTTGGCGGCGAGCGCGCCCACCGTGGGGTTCACCTGGGCGATCGCGACGCGCACGAGAGCAGGATCGGCGTCGCCGCCGGGGGCGTCAAGACGCGCGCGCCGGAGCTTCAGGGGTAGTAGACGAAGATCACGTCCGCCACGCAGGCGGGCTTCGACCCGCCCTCCACCTCGAAGGCCAGCGCGTAGGTGGCGCGCGCTCCGCCCCCGGGCATGTCGCGCACGTCCTTCAGCTCGGCCTTCACGCGCACGCGCGAGCCCGCCGGAACCGGGGCCGGCAGCCGCATCTTCTCCACGCCGTAGTTCACGCCGAGGCGCACGCCGTTCACGCGCACGATCTGGGGGAGCAGCACCGGCGCCAAGGAGAGCGTCAGGTAGCCGTGGGCGATCGTGGATCCGAACGGCGACTCGCGCCGAGCCCGCTCCACGTCCACGTGGATCCACTGCCGGTCGCCGGTGGCCCCGGCGAAGGCGTCGATCTGTTCCTGCGTCACCTCGACCCAGTCGGAGGTGCCCAGCTGCTGGCCCACGAAGTTCTTGAGCGACGGGATGTCGGGAACGACGGTGGGCTCCGCCATGCTCTCCCTCACGCTCGGGTCCGATCCGGCGCGGCGGAGCTTACCACGCCCCGTCGCCGGCGCGCCGGTCTCGGCGAGGGCGCGCAGACCGCTGAGGGAGGCATCGACGGCACGGCTCAGCGCGACGGCCAGCAGCGGGCCGGTGCCGGGGATGCGCGCGCGAAAGCGCACCCGCCAGTGAACGCGGGTTCCGCACGGGACGCCCTCCAGCGCGATCTCGCCCTCGTGGTCGCGGACCGGCGCTCCGCGCATCAAGCGCCACGCCAGGCGTCGCCCGGCCTCGAAGGCCACGATCTCCTCCTCCACGACCAGTCCGCCTCCGCGCACGGTGCGCAGCGCACCCACGCCATCGGGATGCGGCGCGCCGCGCCGCCGGCGCACCACCTCGCGCACCGGCATCCACGCCGGTGCTCCCTCGTAGTCGGAGACGATCTCCCAGACGCGCGCGCGGGACGCAGCCACGTCTACGGTACGCACGATGCTCCTGCGCCGAGCACCAGGTTTCTCACGCACGCTCGATCTGGACCACCTCGTACCAACGCTCGGTCTCCGTGCGCTGGCGTACCACCGCATCGCGCGGAACGTTCACCGGGAAGCGGCCGTGGCGTCGCATCACCAGCCAGGCGAACGGGCCCTCCACCACATCCACGACGTCGTTCACCGTGCGGACGCCCGACTCGGTCCAGGCCCGGAAGCGAAGTCGGCTCCGCGCTCGCACCTGCAGCCGAAGCTGCACGCCGCGCGCCCGGTCGAGTCGGGCCGCCGCCTCCACCTCTTCCCCCAGCAGGGACACGGGGTCGGGCGGACGCGCCAGGCGCGCGGCCCGGAGCAGGCGCAGCACCTTGCCGAGGCCGTGCACGGACTCCACGGTGTGATCGGGTCCCAGATCGGCGAAGTCCTCGATGCGGTCCACTCCCAGGCGGGCCCGCAGGGGACGGAAGGAGAGCGCCAGCCCGCACCGCTCGCCGTCGCGTTGCGGTGTGGCTCCCAGGAAGACGGCGGTCACCGGCCGGATCGGGCCCATCCGGACCAGGATACCCGGCGCCGGACGCCCAGCGGCGTATACTCGCCCTCCAGCGGCCGCTCCCGCGGAGGTGTCCCGGGACGGCGGGAGGATTCCATGCGAGCACGTTTCGTCGCCCTCGGATGTCTGGTGGTATCGGCGGCCCTCGGCTTCTGGATCGCCGGAGGCTTCCTCTACCGTGCCGCCATCGGCCTCGACCCCTCCGCCTTCCCGGCGGGCGGCCTGATGACCCGTCTCGGCCAGGTGATCTTTCCGAGCCTCCAGCTGAGCGTGGCCGGCGTGATGCTGTGCATCCTGACCGTGCTCGCCCTCGGCGTCGCCAGCTTCCTGCTGGTGCGCGCCGCGGTGCGCTCGCGCGTGGCCGCCACGGACCCGGGGCGACGCGGCTTCCTGACCGGCTCCCTGGGCGGAGGGCTCGCCGCTCTCGGCGCCGTGGCGGCAGGCGGCGCCGCGGCCGCGGGGCGCGCCTTCTTCGGCCTCGGCAACGAGGGACGCGGCTGGGCCAAGGTGGGAAGCGAGATCTTCTCGAACGAGGGCCTGCGCACCCACGCCGAGCACCTGGACGCCTGGCGCGGCGCGCGCGTGCGCAACTACCGTCGCCTGGGTCGCACCGGCTGGAACGCCTCGGACATCTGTCTCGGGACCGGCCGCATCCGCGGCGAGAACGGCGAGCGCCTCGTGCGCGAGGCGATCGACCGCGGCGTGAACTACATCGACACCTCCCCCGACTACTCGGGTTCTGGCAGCGAGCAGGCCATCGGAGCGGCGATCCAGGGCCGGCGGGACCAGCTGTTTCTCGCCACCAAGTTCTGCACGCCCGAAGGCCATCTGCCCCCGGGCACGCCGGTGGCGGGCTACAAGGAGGTGATCGAGGGCAGCCTGCGTCGGCTCCGCACCGACCACGTGGACCTCGCCCACGTCCACTCCTGCGACGAGATCGAGCGCCTGATGGACCCGAACCTCCACGAGGCCTTCGACCGCCTCAAGGAGGAGGGCAAGGTGCGCTTCCTGGGCTTCTCCACGCACACGCCCAACCTGGTGCAGGTCGTGGATCGCGGCATCGAGTCCGGGCGCTTCGACGTGATGATGCTGGCCTACCACCATGGCATCTGGCCCAAGCTGGCCGACGTGATCGAGCGCGGACGCCGGGAGCAGGACATGGGCGTCGTGGCCATGAAGACCCTGAAGGGCGCCAAGCACCACGGCCTCGCCGGCTTCCGGGAGGACGCGGACGCCTTCTCCCAGGCTGCCTTCAAGTGGGTCCTGGCCAACGCGGAGGTCTCGTGCCTGGTGGTCTCCTTCTTCGAGCCGCAGCACCTGGACGAGTACCTGTACGCCTCCGGAGGCGAGCTCACCGCGCGCGACGTGGCCGTGCTCGACCGCTACGACCGCGCCATCCAGGGCACCTACTGCGCGCCACACTGCGGCGCCTGCCTGCAGCATTGCCCCGAGCAGCTCCCCATCCACGACGTGCTCCGCTACCGCATGTACTTCGAGGACTACGGCTGGGAGAAGCACGGCATGGAGCTCTACGCGAAGCTCGAGAAGAGCGCGGCGGTGTGCGCGGGCTGCTCGGCGCCCTGCCTGGGCAGCTGCCCGGTGGGCATCCCGATCCAGGAGCGCATGAGCGAGGCCCACGAGCTGCTGTCGCTGTCGTGAGCGAGGGCGAGCGCCGCCGCGCCCTGGTCTACGGCGCCACCGGCTTCACCGGACGCCTGGTGGTGGACGAGGTGCGCCGCCTCGGCCTGGAGCCGGTCCTCGGCGGCCGCACTGCCGCGGCGCTGGAGCGATTGCGCGACACGGTGGGCGCGGCCGAGGTCCGGGTGGCGGACGCCGCCCGGCCCGCGACGGTGGACGGTCTCTGCGAGGGCATGGGCGTCGTGGTGAGCTGCGCCGGGCCCTTCGTGAGGCTGGGCGAGCCCGTGCTGCGGGCGGCCATCGAGGCCGGTGCGCACTACCTCGACACGACCGGCGAGCAGGAGTACATGGCGCGCGTGATCGACGGCCTCTCGGCGGAGGCCCAGCGCCACGGCGTCACCGCCGTCGTCGCGCACGCCTTCGAGTACGCCATCGGGGACTGCGCCACGCGCATCGCCGTGGAGGAGACGCCCGGCGCCACCACGGTCGAGGTCTTCAACCGCGTGGAAGGGTTCGAGGCCACGCCCGGCACCCGGCGCTCGGCCCTGGAGGCCCTGGCTGGGCGCCACCTGGCGCTCGTGAACGGACGGCGGCGGACGGAGGCGCCGGCCTCGCACCGGGCCACGGTGCGCTTCCCGGACGAGGACGAGGACCGGGTGGGCCTCGCCTTCGGCGGCGGCGAGGTGCTCTCCGCGCCCGCCTACGCCTCCACCGTGCGCACCGTGCGCACGCACCTCGTGGTGCCGCCGTCCCTGGCGGCCGTGGCTCCCCTGGTGCTGCGCGCCTCGGCGCCGCTCCTGCGCAGCCGCCTGCGCGGCTGGCTCTCGCGTCGCCTGGCCTCCGGCCGGGCGGGGCCGGGTCCCGAGCGCCGCGACCAGCCCTGGTGGGTGCTGGCGCGCGTGCGGGCGCCGGGCGGCCGTGGCACGCGCGTCACCGTCTCCGGCTACGACGCCTACGGCATCTCGGCGGTGATCGCGGCGCGCGGCGCGCAGTGGCTGCTGGAGGGACGCGCCAAGCGCACCGGCGTCACCACGACGGCCCAGGCCTTCGACCCTCGCGCCTTCCTCGACGCGCTCGCCGAGGCGGGCGTGGCCTGGCGGATCGATCCGCTCTAGGAGCGGGTGGACGCTCCGGCTTCACGCTGCATCAGCCAGCTGCGCACGCCGAGCACCTCCACCACGTCCGCCACCTCGAAGCCGAAGCGACGATAGAAGCGCACGTTGTCGGCGCGGTCGGTCTCCAGCCAGGCAGCGCCGCGGGCGGCGTCGAAGCGCGCACACAGGCTGTCGAGCAGTCGTGTGCCGATGCCGCGGCCCTGTAGCGCCGGCTCGACGCCCACCGGTCCCACGTGCCAGTGGGGGACCTCCGGGTCTCGCTCGCCCCAGCGCGCCAGCCAGGCGACCCGGCGCGCGCACGCGCGCGGCCCGAAGCCCAGCAGCACCGGCAGGAGACCCAGGAGCCTCGCGGGGGGCAGCAGGCAGGCGCCCGGCGCTGCGGCACCCGCCAGGCCGACGAGCCTACCCTGCGCCCGGGCGGCCAGCGGTGCGTCGGATCGGGCGCGCAGCAGGTGTCGGAACCAGCGCGCCAGCGCGCGGCGGCGGCGCTCCGGGTGGGCACATCCCGCGGCCACCTCCAGCGGGCTCTCGTTCATGGCGCGCGCCAGCAGCGCCGCGGCCTCGTCGCGTTCGCGGGGATCGAGCGGGCCGATCTCGAGCGCCTTCGCCGTACGCTCCTACTCGGCCTCGCGCCGGATCGCGCGCACGAAGGCCTGGCGCAACGCGTTGCCGATCGTCTTGCGATCGGCGCGGCCGTACTTGTGACGAAACGCCTTCAGGGGAATGATGCCCTTGGCCATGGTGCGGTGTCCGCCGCCCACGCCGAGGCCCTCCACCACGGCCCGGGTCACCTCGCCCGCCGCGCGCACGTAGCCCACGTTGCGCACCGAGAAGACCAGATCCGAGTTCACGATGCCCGCCGCTACGGCCCAGTCGGCGCCCTCGGCCTGGAGCGCCAGATCGGCCACCTGCGGGATCACGTCCTCGCGCACGCGCCCCAGCACCAGGATGTGCAGCGTCTCCTCCACGGAGGTCTGGGAGAGCGCGCGTCCCAGGGCGCGCAGGCCGTCGATGGGGAGCGCGGGGCGCTCGATGCGCCGCAGCAGCGCGGGGCTGTGGGAGGCGTGGAGGAAGGCGAAGGCGGCGATGTCCTCGCGGCTCGTCTCGCGGCCCAGCAGCTGGGTGTCGCTCTTGATCGCGTAGAGCAGGGCGGTGGCGAGCTTCGCCTTGATCTCCAGATTGATGGCTCGCAGGTATTCGGTGAGGATGGTGCCCGTGGCGCCATAGGCGGGACGGACGTCGCGAAACACGGCGTCGTACCCGGTGCGTTCGGGGTGGTGGTCGATCACGACGTCCACCGAGCGCACCCGCGCCGGCATGTTGTCGCCGAAGACGTTTGGTTGGACGTCCACCAGGGCGAGGCCCTGGAAGGCGTCGAGCTCCTCGGGCTTGATGGTCTGCACGTCGATCCCGAGGGCCGCGACCATGGCACGGTTCTCGGGCCGCTTCACCTCGCCGAAGGACACCAGCGGGGCCGTGGTGCGCTTGCGTCCGAGCAGCGCGCGCAGCGCGTAGCCGCACGCGATCCCGTCCGGGTCCGGATCCGGCTGGAGCAGGATCGCGATCTTGTCGCGGCCGTCGAGCAGCGCACGGATGTCGGCCACCCGGCGCAGGTTCCAGAGCAGCGAGAACTCCTGGTTGACGTCGTCGCGGATCAGCGAGCGCAGCGCCGCCCGGCGCAGACACGGGTGCTGGGGCATCTCCTCCTGGGAGAGCTTGTCCGAGAGCACGAGGATCGGGGCGTGGGCGGCCGCTTCCTGGACCACGGGGACGGCCGCCCGGACGAACGAAGCGTCCTCGGACACGATGGCGAAGCCGTCCCCCTCCTTCGGATTCAGCTTCGCGATGGCTTCGACGGAGAGGCCCCCCTGCAGGGCGCGGAAGCCGGGCGGACGGGCGCGGGACTCCTCCTCGCGGGGGAGCCAGGTGAGCTCCTCGTTCTCGCCCGCGCCGATGCGACTCCACAGGCGCGCCAGCTCGGCCCCGTCGCACAAGATGATCCGGCGTGACACCGATGCCCCCGTGCGCTGGACCCGGCTGCCCAGGCAGGCGGGTCCCCGTGGCGAGGGCGCATTCTAGCCGAGGCTGGCCCGGCGGCTCCCCCTGCGGGGATCGGAGCCGCGCTAGGCTCCCCGCGTGCAGCGCGTATTCGTGGGAGACGTCCAGGGCTGCGCCGACGAGCTCGACGAGCTTCTCGCATGCTGTCGGAGCGCCTTCGGCGACGCCTTCGAGACGTGGCTGGTGGGAGACCTGGTGAACCGCGGGCCCGCCAGCCTGCGTGTCCTCGAGCGCGTGCGCAGCCTGGAGGAGGCCGGGTGCGCTCGCAGCGTGCTCGGCAACCACGAGCTCTCCCTGCTCCGGGTGGCCTTCGGACAGCGCGAGCCGCGTCCGAACGACAGCTTCCTGGACGTCCTGGAGGCGCCCGACGCCGACGCATGGGTGGAGTGGCTCCTGCGCCGTCCGGTGGCGATCGTGGACCACCTCGGCGAGACGCCGTTCGTCCTGGTACACGCGGGGCTCGCGCCCGACTGGGAGCTGGCCACGATCGCCGAGCGCGCGCACCGGGTCGAGGCGCGCCTGTCCTCGGGTCGGGAGGAGGCGCGACGGCTGCTCGCGGCCTCGCCCCGCGAGGACGCGGATCGGGACTTCCTCGACCTGGTGACGTCGTGCCGGAGCGTGGACGCCCGCGGCGCCTGGTCCGAGCAGGAGCCGCAGGATCCCGCGGATGCCTGGCATCGCCGGTGGAGCGCCCGCGCGCACGACTACGGGGTGGTCTACGGCCACTGGTCGCTCCAGGGTCTCCACGTGGCGCCGCGCCTGCGTGGCCTCGACACCGGCTGCGTGCATCACGCCAGGGGTCGCGACGGGTATCTCACGGCCTGGGTGCCGGATCCCGACGCCGCGCGTCCCTTCGACGTCCCCGACGCTCACTTCCTGCGCGTACGGGCCCACCGACGCTACTGGCCCTTCGGGAAGTCCTCCGGGGACGCGTCGGCTTCCCTCGCACGAAGTCGTGCAGGAAGTTCTTGAATCGCGAACGCCGCGGGCATAGATTGAACGCGGACCGTGGCGTCTGGCGTCAGGGGGAAGAACGAGGTCCCACTCCCGTCGACCAGCACCGACGCCGGAAGCGCGCGGTCAGGCTCTCGTAGCGGCGGGGGAGGGCGGTTTCGCGAACGACTCGCGGAATTCGGCGCGGGAGCCTTCCCGGACCCGGGAGCTTCCAACAACACGCCGGAGACCGAGGGAGCGTCGTTCGACGGCGCCGTCGCATAGGGCCCGATCCCGGAGCCGCGAGCCCGCGCGCTTCGGTACACCGGTGCGGCGACGTCGCAGGATGCTCCCGAGAGCGCCGCAGCAAGCCCGGTCGGGAAGACGCCTTGCCTCCATGCGCGGGCCGCGTGGGCACGGACCGCCGACCGGGGCGACGCGACTCCGGATGACGGCAATCGCCGGACCAGCCCCGTCGGAGGTCCGGGAAGCCCCGCCGCCTCGGATCACCGCGCGCGCGGCTTCTCCTGAGCCACCCGGTCCAGGAGCCGCTGGGCTTCGGTGCGCACGCGCTCGCTCGGATCGCCCTCGGCGAGCCGCGCGACGCGCCGCGCCAGCGTCGGGTTCCAGGCGAGAGGCGCCATGCGCAGCGCGCGACGGCGCAGCCAGGATGCCGGGTGGCCCAGGCTCCGCTCCACGAGGGAAGCCAGGGACGCGTGGCCCGTGCGCGCCGCGCCGCGCACGGCCACCTCGAGGAAGCGCGCGTCGGCCTCGCCGCCCTGGGCGAGCAGATTCCGCGCCAGGATCGTCATGGCCTCGGGCGTCCGCGTGGCGAGCTCTGCGGAGGCCAGACGCGCGCTCTCGTGGAGGTCCCCGTCGAAGGCCGCGCGGGCCCGCGCCGTCGCCTGCGCAGCGGAGAGCGGAGCCAGCTGCGCGCGGGGGTCCAGCAGCGCTCGCTGTGCCCGGGCGCGCAGGGTGGGGCTCGGGTCGTCGAGATGCTCCAGGTAGGCCGCGGTGAGCCGAACCTCGTTGCCGTCCGCGGCCAGCAGCGCGCGCACGGCCTCCCGCCAGCTGCGTTCCTCGTCCGCGTCCGGGAGCGCCACGGCGCCGTGGGATCCCTCCACGAGCACGTAGGGCGTGCGTGCGCCGCGCAGCAGCAGCAGCGCACGGCTCCCGGCGGCGATCTCGGGCGGGTCCGACGGCGAGCGCTTCACCGCGAAGCGGGGTGGCAGCGCCCCTGCCAGCGCCTCGGCTTCGCGCACGTGAATCCGGTCGCGCTCCAGCGCGTCCACCGTGGCGACGCAGGCGGCGTCCGCGCGCGCCAGGCTTTCGTGGGGGTGCGGAGCACCCGACGGGAGCGGATGGAACGGCGCCTGGGCGAGCGCTCCCGACGCCAGCAGAGCGGTGCCCAGGGCACACGCGCAGCGAAGCGGGCGCGACGAGCGGCGATGGCCCATGCTGATCAGTATAGACAGGGAGGAAGCGATGACTCGGGTCCGTAGCCGTCTCGCGGCACTCGCCCTGTGCGCCACGACCGCCCTCTCGTGCGCCGGCCTGGGGACCTACACCCCGCAGCAGGAGGCGGCCATCGGGCAGCGCGAGGCGGCCAAAGTCGCCCAGGAGATCGGGCTGGTGGAGGAGCCCGAGCTCGTCGCCTACGTGGAGGCCGTGGGCCGGCGCGTGGCCGCGCACGCGCCGCGCCAGGACGTCTCCTACCGCTTCCACGTGGCCGACATGGCCGAGCCGAACGCCTTTGCGCTTCCGGGTGGCTACGTCTACGTGTCGCGCGGACTGCTGACGCTCGCCAACTCCGAGGCCGAGCTCGCCAACGTGATCGGGCACGAGATCGCCCACGTGTCCGCGCGCCATCACGCCGGACGTCAGGGCCGCGCCACGAGCGTCGGCATCCTGACCGTGCTGGGGACCGCGGCGGCGGCGATCCTGGGTGGTGCCGAGGCCGCAGAGGCGGCCATGCAGATCGGGCAGGTCGCGGGAGCCGGCCTGATCGCCTCCTACACCCGGGACCAGGAGCGGGAGTCGGACGACATCGGCCAGCGCATGGCGCTCGCCGCCGGCTACGACCCGGCGGCGATGACCGAGTTCCTGCGCACGCTCGAGGCCTGGACGCGACAGCAGCCGGGTGGCCAGCGCCTGCCGAGCTTCTTCGACACGCATCCCGGTACGTCCGAGCGCATCTCCAGCACCTCGGCCCTGGCCGTGACCCTGGCGCCGGGTGGCGGACCCGCCGACCCGGGCGGACGCGAGCGCCTGCTGCGTCGCGTGGAGGGCATGCTGGTGGGCACGAGCCCCGCGGAGGGCGTGCTCGAGGACGGCCGCTTCCTGCACCCGGATCTCGGCTTCACCCTGCGGGTTCCGGACGGCTGGCGCGTGCAGAACCAGAAGCGCGCCCTGGCTGCCGCGCCCTCCGCCGGCGACGCGCTCTGGAAGCTCGAGCTCCAGGGGCCGGGCGACGATCCGCGTGCCGCGGCCGACGCCCTCGCCCGCGCCCAGAACCTCACCTACGTCGAGTCGGGGCCGGCGAGCGGGACCGCGCTTCCGGCCTGGCGTGCGCTCACCACCGTCAGCTCGCAGCAGGGGCAGCTGGCCGTGGATCTCACCTGGATTGCCTGGCAGGGTTTCGTCTATCGGCTGACCGGGGTGACCCTGGTCTCGAAGGCCCGCAGCTACGCCGGAACCTTCGCCGCGGTGGCCCGCAGCTTCCGGCCGCTCACGCGCGCGGAGCGCGCGGGGATTCGCGAGCTGCGCCTGCGGGTCGTCGCCGCGCGCCCCGGCGAGAGCCTGGCCGCGCTCGCCTCGCGCACCGGAACGGTCTGGAAGCCGGCCATGGTGGCGATCGTGAACGGCCTCGCGACCAACGCCAGCCTCGCTTCGGGCGTCCGCGTGAAGGTGGCGCATCCCGAGCCCTACGTGGGCGGGTAGCGTTCGACGCCTCCCCGTGGAGCCCGAGCCGCTTGCCGAGGTGCGCATCGAATCGCTCGCCGGGAGCGGGGACGGCGTGGCGCACGACGCCGAAGGTCGCACGCTCTTCGTTCCCTTCACGGTCCCCGGCGATCGCGTGCGCGTGCTCGTGGTGGAGGTCCACAAGCGCTTCGCACGGGGCCGGCTCGTGGAGATCCTCGAGCCCGGGCCTGGGCGTGTCGAGCCGAGATGCCCCGTGTTCGGGGCATGCGGGGGGTGCACCTGGCAGCACGTGGCCTACGAGACGCAGCTCCGGGCCAAGGCGCGCATCCTGCACGACGCCCTGGTGCGCATCGGTGGCCTCGCGCCGCCGGAGGAGATCGTGGTGAGGCCCTGTCCCGAGCCCTACGGCTACCGGGCGCGCACCCGGGTGCGCGTCGAGGGCGGCCGGGTGGGCTACACGCGACGCCGCTCCCACGCCCTGTGCCCGGTCCAAGGCTGCCCGCTGCTGGTTCCGGAGCTCGACCGGGCGCTCGGAGCCCTGGCCGTGCGGCCTCCCGCCGAGGCGGGCGCGTGGGAGCTCACGGCCGGCGACGGGGGCATCGTGCGCGCTTCACCGCTCGCCTCCCGGGGCGGTGCCCGCAGGCGCGTCGCCGTGGAGGTGGCCGGCGAGCGCATCGAGCTCTCGCCGGGAAGCTTCGTCCAGGCCAACGCGCCCCTGCGCCAGGAGCTGGCCGCCGCCGTGCTGGACGCGGCAGGCGCGGGGCAGGCGCTGCTCGAGCTCTTCGCGGGGGCCGGATTCTTCACGATTCCCCTGGCCCGGCGCTGGCGACGGGTGGTCGCGGTCGAGGCGCATGCCGGCGCGGCACGCGACCTGCGGCGCAACGCCGAGTCGGCGGGGCTCGAGCACGTGCGCGTGGTGAACCTGAGCGTGGAGCAGGCGCTGCGAGGCCCCTCGGCACGTGGGGCGCGAGCCTCCGTGGTGGTGCTGGATCCGCCGCGTACCGGTCTCCCGCGCGAGTGCGCCGAGGCCCTGGCCGCGCTGGCCCCCGAGCGCATCGTCTACGTCTCGTGCGATCCCGCCACGCTGGCCCGCGACCTGGCGGCTCTGGTCCGGACCGGCTTCACGCTGGGCCGGGTGCGCGGCTTCGACCTGTTTCCGCAGACTCCGCACGTGGAGGCCCTGGCGGTCCTGGAGCGCTAGCGCCCGTGGGCCGTCAGGCCTGGATCAGGCCGTGCCGGAACGCGTAGCGCACCAGCTCGGTGGCCTTTCGCACGCCCAGCTTGCGCATCAGGTTGCGCCGGTGTGCGTCGACCGTCTTCGTGCTGACGTCGAGCTTCACCGCGATCTCCTTGGCGGACAGCCCGTCCGCGATCAGGCGCAACACCTGCCGCTCGCGGGCGGAGAGACGCGCGGAAGCCTGGACGGGGCGGTCCGTGGTGCGCAGCTGCTCCAGGAGCTGGCGGGCGACGGGGGGGCTGAAGTAGCTCCCGCCCCGCACCACGGCGCGGATCGCCGCCACGATCTCGCTCACCCTGGAGTTCTTGAGCACGTAGCCGTCGGCCCCGAGCGAGAGCGCGCTCTGCACGAAGGGCGGGTCGCCGTGCACCGAGAGCAGCACGACCTTGGGAGCCTGGCGCCGGCTCCGAAGCTTCTCCAGGGCCTCGAGCCCGCCCAGCCGCGGCATCGAGATGTCGAGCACCAGCACGTCCGGCCGTTGGCGCTCGACCTGTTCGAGCACCTCGCACCCGTCCGCCGCCTCGCCGCACACCTGCATGTCCGGCTCGTCGTCGAGCACGCGGCGCAGCCCCTCGCGGACGATGCCGTGGTCGTCGGCCACCAGCACGGAGATCATGACCCACACAAGTTACCCCTCGCGGCCGAGGCCGAACAATCGCGCTACCCTCTTGCTCGACCCCACAGGGAGGAAGCCATGGCGGAGGAGATCTTCGAGCGCATTCGGCAGGACGTGGAGACCCATCCGATCCTGGTGTTCATGAAGGGGGATCCGACCTTCCCTCAGTGCGGGTTCTCCGGTGCCGTGGTCCGGATGTTCGAGCGGCTCGGCGCGCCCTTCGAGTCGCGCAACGTGCTGGAGGATCCGGAGCTGCGCGAGGGCATCAAGCGCTTCTCCAGCTGGCCCACGATCCCCCAGGTCTACATCCAGGGGAAGTTCGTGGGAGGTTGCGACATCGTCGGCGAGCTGTTCGAGAGCGGAGAGCTCGCCGAGATGGTGAAACGGGCCCTCGAGACTCCGTAGGCGACGCCATGCCCTCGGCGCGCAGGAACGGCCGCGTGGCGGCCGGTTCGGCGGCCCCGCCCTTCGTGCTCTACGTGGAAGGGCCGCGCGACCGGGACGTCCTGGAAGGTTGGGCGCGGCGGCTCGCGCCGCCCCTGGCCCGCGCCCTGGCGGAGGTGGCCGTGATCCTGGGCGGCTGCCGCCCGGCGCGCGCCATCGAGCACTTTCGGGTCCTGCGCCAGCGCGGCGCGGCGGAGCGGGCCTTGTGCGTGCTCGACAGCGACGGAGGTTCGGCCGAGTCGCCGGCGCACGGCGAGCCGGGGCTCGACTTCTTCACCTGGCGGCGGCGTCACATCGAGAGCTACCTGCTCGTGCCCCAGGCCATCCGCAGGAGCCTGCGGCTCTCGAGTCAGGACGTGCGCATCGAGCGCTTCTTCCGCACCTCGATGCCGGACCTGGCCGACGAGGAGGCCTTGGCGCAGCTCGACGCCAAGCGGGTCTTCGCCCGTCACGGTCCGCTGGCGCGCGCGCTGGGGAGTGCCGTGGGGGTGGGCCGCGTGGCTCGTGCCATGCGCGCGGACGAGATGCACCGGGACGTGCGAGAGCTGCTCGACCGGCTCGGGCGCGAGCTGGGTGTGAGGCCTCGGCCCGAGGCCGCGGTGCGGCGCACCTAGAGCCCGGAGGAGAGCGAACCTTGGGGCGTCAGACGGGACGCGCCCTCGTCCTCACCCGACCCGCTCCGGCGGAGGAGAAGCCCCTGGCGCTCACGGAGCGCGCCGTTCCCGAGCCGGGGCCCGGCGAGGTGCTGGTGCGCGTGGAGGCCTGCGGCGTGTGCCGCACCGACCTCCACGTGGTGGAGGGCGAGCTGCCGCCGCGTCGGCGCTCGCTCGTGCCGGGCCACGAGGTGGTGGGCCGGGTCGTGCGCGGCGGTCCGGGCAGCGCGCAGCTTCGACCGGGCGAGCGGGTGGGCGTGGCCTGGCTCCACGCCAGCTGCGGGCGCTGCCGCTTCTGCAAGGGCGACCGGGAGAACCTGTGCCTCGAGCCACGCTTCACGGGCTGGGACGCCGACGGCGGCTACGCCGACTTCGTCCTCGCCCGTGAGGCGTTCGTCTACCGCCTTCCGGAGCGCCTTCCGGCGCGGGACGCGGCGCCGCTGCTCTGTGCCGGCATCATCGGATCCCGCGCCTTCGTGCGTTCCCGCGTGCGTCCGGGGGGGCGGCTCGGGCTGTGGGGTTTCGGCGGCTCGGCGCACATCGTGATCCAGATCGCGCGTCATGCGGGCAACGAGGTGTTCGTCTTCAGCCGGGAGGACCGGCACCGGGACCTCGCCCGCGAGCTGGGTGCCGCCTGGGTGGGTGGCAGCTTCGAGGCGCCCCCGTCGCCGCTGGACGCGGCGATCCTGTTCGCGCCGGCGGGGGAGCTGGTGCCGGCGGCGCTGGAGCGCCTGGACCGCGGCGGGACCCTGGCGGTGGCGGGGATCCACCTCTCGGAGATCCCGCCCCTCGACTACCAGCGGCACCTGTTCCAGGAACGGACGCTCCAGAGCGTCACCGCCAACACGCGCCAAGACGGCGAGACGCTGCTCCGACTCGCGGCCGAGATCCCGATTCGCACCCACACCCACCTCTACCCGCTGGAAGAGGCGAACCGGGCACTGTTGGACCTGAAGCGGGACCGCATTCGCGGGGCGGCCGTGCTGGACGTGGCCGGGGGAGCGGGGGAGGAGGCGGGCTAGACTGCCGGCCCTCGTGAAGGCGCTGGTTCTCGACTTCGACGGCGTGATCTCCGACAGCGCCCGCGAGGCCTTCGTGGTGGCGCGCCGCACCTGGGATGCCCTGCGCCCGGGCTCCGGGCTGGCCGGCCGCGACCCCGATGCCCTGTACGTCCGCTTCCTGGAGCTGATGCCCCTCGGCAACCGCGCCGAGGACTACGCCACCGCGCTGGCGGCGATCGAGGCCGACCTCGCGCTCCCCGACCAGGAGGCCTACGACGCCTTCCGAGCCGGCCAGGACGCCGCGTGGCTGCGCCTCTTCCACCGCCGCTTCTATGCAGTGCGCGACGACTTCGCCCGGCAGGATCCGGAGGGCTGGCGACGCCTGCTGGCGCCCTATCCCCGCCTCCTGGACCTGCTACGCCGTCGCGCGGGCCAGGTGCCCTACGCCATCGCCACCGCCAAGGACCGTCGCTCGGTCGCCGTGCTGCTACGCGAGTACGGCGTGGAGGACCTCTTCGACGAGCATCGGGTGCTCGACAAGGAGACCGGAGTCACCAAGGTCGCCCACCTGGAGCATCTGCGCGACGAGCTGGGAGTCGACTTCCCGGAGCTCACCTTCGTGGACGACAAGGTGAACCACCTGGACGCGGTCGCCGCCCTCGGCGTGCGCTGCGCGCTGGCGGCCTGGGGCTACAACGGGCCGCGCGAGCACGTCCTGGCCCGTAGGCATGGCCATCTGATCTGCACACTCGACGACGCCGAGGCGCAGCTGTTCGCGCCGAGTCGCTGATTTCGTCTTGCACGGACGGCGCTGGGCCTTACCCTCTCGACTGCCCCTGGCGACCCCGATCTCCCCCCGAACAGGAGCCCGCGCGCACCCGCGATGGGAGAGCGCCTGATTCGGGAATTCGACGGCCGTCGGCGTCGACGGCGGCTGCGTCAGCCGCGCGGTCGCCTCGAGTGGGAGGCGCGCCGGCCGCGCTCGCGGCAGCGCTCGATGACGCTGCGCGGGCGGCTCACGGTGGCTGCACTCGCAGCTCTGGTGCTGCTTCCGGCGGGCCGCCTGACCTGGGCCACCAGCCATCCGTCGGCCCCGCCCGTCGTGGCCGCGGCGCCCGCCGCCCCGGAGCGGGAGGCGCCGTCGCCGGCCCGGCGCGCCCTCCAGACGGCGCTCCAGGGCGAGGCTCCGCCCTGGCCCCTGCCGCCCACGGCGCGAGGCGGGCCGGCGCCCGGGCCCGAGGTGGAGCGCTGGATCGAGCCCGTTCCGGCGTCGGCCGGCGAGGGGGGCCTCGCCGGGCCGCTGCACGTCGAGTACACGCTCGACCCGGCGCTCAGCCGCGAGGTGCGCCGAATCCTGCGCCGGGGCCGGGTGGGGCTCGGGCACGTGATCGTGATGGATCCGGCCAGCGGACGTCTGCTCGCCTACGTATCCACCGCTCCGGAACGGCTCCCGGCCACGCGGGTCTATCCCGCCGCGTCGCTCATGAAGGTGGTGACGGCCGCGGCCGCGCTGGATCGCAGGCCGGAACGGGCGCGCCGGCCGTGTCGTTACCGGGGCAGCCCGTGGCGGCTGACGCTCGCCCGGCTAGATGCGCCGGCGGCGGGTCGCAGCGTCTCGCTGCGCCGAGCCCTCGCCACCTCGAACAACCAGTGCTTCGCGCGCCTCGCCGTGAACGTGCTCGGGGCGGACGCCCTGTTCGCCGAGATCGAGCGGCTCGGGCTGCTTCAGCCGCCCGCCCCGGGGCACGACGCCGGGCGTCTGGAGCGCGAGCGCAATCCGCTGGCCGTGGGCAAGCTCGGCTGCGGGCTGGCGGGCTGTCGCATCACGCCGCTGGCCGCTGCCCGCCTGGCCGCGGCGCTCGCCGAAGGCCGCGCCGTGGCACCGCGTTGGGTCGAGCGCGTGACCGATGCGGCCGGACGCGAGATCCTGCTGCCCGATCCGCCGCCTTCCCGCCGCGTGCTGGAGCCCGGGCTGGCGGCGGAGCTCCGCGAGATGCTGGTGGACACCACCGTCAACGGCACCGCCCGGCGCGCCTTCCGCACCCGCCGCGGGCCGCTGCTCGGGCCCGTGCGGGTGGCGGGCAAGACCGGCAGCGTGAGCGGGCGCGACCCCAACGGTCGCTACGAATGGTTCATCGGCGTGGCCCCTGCCGACCGGCCCCGCGTCGCCGTGGCGACGTTGGTGGTGCAGAGCGATCTCTGGCTGATCAGCTCCTCGCAGCTCGCGGCGGAGGTGCTGAAGACGCTCTTCTGCCCCAGCGGGGTCTGCTCACCCGATGCCGTGACTCGCTGGCTCGGCTGAGTCGCGCTCCTACGTGGAGCGAAGCTCGGTCAGGACGGTGCCGACGTTGTCGGTCTCGCCGTCCCGCAACGTCTCCACGGCGGGAAGCCCCGCCACCATGCGCTCGAGACGGGCGGCGAGGGGTGCCTCGATGCCGTTGAAGCGCAGGCCGAGCCCGCCGTCCCCGTCGTCCCGCACCACCTCGGCCTCGACCAGGAAGGGCTCTTCTCGCGGCGACCCGTAGACCGCCAGCCGCACGCGCGCGCCCAGGCGAAGCTCCGGATGGGAGTCGATGCGCATGCCGCCGACGGAGAGGTCGCGCCCCAGCAGCACGCGGCGTGCGTCGCCCGCCAGGGCGACGATCTCGCGCTCGAACTGTGCGCGCGGATGCTTGCGTCGGTCCCGACCCCGGTCCTCCTGGGCCGCCTGCTTGCGCGAGGGGCGCTTGCCGCCCGCGTCGCTCGCGGCCACCATGGCGGGCCCCTCGGCGCGCGCCTTCAGGATCTCGTGCATGCGACGCTGGGTCTTGACGTCCAGCGCGCCGAAGTGGACGGCCACGCTGCGCTGCGTGGTGTCCACGTCCGGGCCGGGCTGCTGCTTGGAGCGCACCACCTTGCCCTTGAGGGAGAGGTTCTTGCCACCGGCGATCTCCGCGGGCAGCAGGATCGTCACCGAGGCCCGGTCCGGAAAGGTGTGCTCGGTGATGAGGCTGCAGCTCTGCATGGAGAGCTCCGCGAGCACCGCGGAGCGGCGTCGCAGCCGCGAACGGACCGTCACCGGATAGCCGACCGTCACGCGCTCCTCCCCACGCTTGTCGTGGCCCTGGTAGAGCGCGCGGGCGAGGAGCAGGCGCAGCGCCACCGGATGGACGGGGCGTCGCACCAGGTAGTCGAAGCCGATGCGGCGCAGCATCCCACGCAGCGTCTGGCTGTCCTCCTCCACCACCGCGATCTTGGCGGGCCCCTTGCCGGCGGCGTGCCAGCCGCGAGCCAGCAGCGCGCGCCGGGACGTGGTGACGAAGAGGTCCCGCGGCGGCGCCACCTCGTCGGGGACCGCGCCGCCGCGCAGATGGGCGAAGTCCACGTCGAGCGCGTTCAGGATGTCGCGCACGTCGTCGAGCTCGCCATCGTCGATCAGCAGGACGCGGATCTCGGCTTCCATCTCCCCTCCGGAGCCCCGGTCTCCGCCCCTAGAGGTCGGCCGAACCTCGCCCGTCCTGAAGATCCCCCCGGGAATCCGACGCTGAAAATGCCCGGCGTGTCGATTGCACCGACTCTCGACGGGCAAGCCCGAGGGGCGGGAGCCCCACCCCGATGCCGACGAGGAGTGCCAAGAGCGGTGAGGGGAAAGGCCCGGGCCCCAGCGCGGACTCCAGCACCGCGATCACGTTGTTCACGGCGTGGACGGCGATGGCTGCCCTCACGCCGCCGGACCAGAGCGCCACGGCCCCGAGGTAGAGCCCCAGCACGAAGGCCGCCGACGTGTGGACGGGATCCACGTGCAGCGCGCCGAACGCCACCGCGGAGAGCAACACGGCGAGCAGCGGCCCGAGACGGGGCTGGAGCGCTCGCAGGAGCAGCCCTCGGAACAGCAGCTCCTCGCCCAGTGGTGCCAGCAGCCCGAGCCCCAGTAGCGTCAGGGCCAGCTCGCCCGGGCGAAGCCCTGCCAGGGTTCGATCCAGCTCCGCGAGGGCGCCCGTCTCGCGCACGCCGAGCAGCCGGAGCGCGCCGTCCAGGCCGTGACTCACCGCCACGAGGCCCACCGCCAGGGCGAGGAGCGTCCCCCAAGAGAGCCGTCCCGGGGCGAGGCCCAGGCGGGCCGAAACGGAGTCCCCGGAGAGCTCGGCTCCCGCCCACGCCAGGAGCCCCAGCAGCGCCGCGCTCGCGAACGCCTCCAGCGCCAGAATCTGGGCGTCGCTCCAGGGCCATCCGTTCAGCACGATCGCCGTCGCGGGCACGAGGGTGAGCGCCGCCGCGGCCAGCGCCGTCGCCCGGGCGATGCGTCCTTGGAGCACGAGGGGCAGGGTACCTCGCTCTGCTAGGCTCACGGGGTGAGCGACTCCCCGCTGGCCCCCTCGCTCCTGCTCGCCATGCCCGACCTGGCGGACCCCAACTTCAAGCGGACCGTGGTGCTGCTGGTGCACAACGACGAAGAGGGGAGCTTCGGTCTGGTGTTGAACCGGCCCACCGAGATCCAAGCCGACGACCTCTGCGATACCCTCGGCATCTCCTGGCACGGCGACGCCGACCTCTCCGTCCACTGGGGCGGCCCCGTGCAGCCGAACACCGGGTGGGTGCTCGCCGGGGCGGGCGTCCTCGAGGGACAGGCCGAGGCGCGGAGCGTGCTGGAGGGCGTGCACTGGGCCGGCTCGCTGGAGGCGCTACGCACCGTGGCCAGCGATCCCCCCGAGCAGGTGCGCCTCTTCCTCGGCTATGCCGGCTGGGGGGCCGGGCAGCTGGAGGAGGAGATCGCGCGCGGCTCCTGGATCGTCGCGCCCGCCTCCGCGGAGTTCTCCTTCGAGGTGGACGCCGACGAGATGTGGGACCGGGTGTGGCGGCAGCTGGGCATCAACCCCGCCACCGTCGTGCCGACCCCGGGCATCCACTAGCGCGCCGCCTGCTCCGGGCGCACGCTCGAGCCCTCCGGCGGGTAGTCGAGCGTTCCGCCCAGACGCTTGACCTCCTGCTCCGGGAAGCGCGGCAGGTGCAGCTCCCGTTTCTGTCGCCAGGTCGCCACCTGCTGCTCGGCTTCGCGCACCTTGTCCGCAGGCAGACCCTCGTCGCGGCCCACGTAGAGGGTCTGCGACGGGAAGGCGAACCCGGTGCCAGCCGCCTCGACGAGGTCCATCACCCGCAGGTTCAGGTCCTCCTGCACCTCGAGGAATTCGGCGTAGTCGGCCACCCTCACGTACGCGAAGACGTCCAGGTCGAGGGAGAAGGCCCCGAAGCCCACGAAGCGGATGCGCGCCCCGTCCGGATCCACCTTCGGGTGGG
This sequence comes from Myxococcota bacterium, assembly GCA_041577015.1. Lineage (GTDB taxonomy): Bacteria > Myxococcota_A > UBA9160 > UBA9160 > PR03 > JBFGJV01. The sequence goes on along the minus strand of JBFGJV010000004.1, from coordinate 997 downwards.
CGTAGAGCATCGCGCGGATCTGCACCAGCACCCAGCGGATCTGGTCTGGGGTCGTCTCGTAGCGGAGCCCGAGGCGCGGGTGGTACCAGAACTTGTCGCGCTTGGCGTAGTTCTCCAGCTGGAGCTGGGAGAACTCGCTGTTGGGCACCGAGACCAGCGTGCGCTCCAGGGTGCGCAGGCGCGTGGAGCGCAGCCCGATGTCCTCCACGATCCCGGTCTTGTCGCCGAAGCGGCAGAAGTCCCCCACCCGCACTGGCTCGTCGGCGATCACCGTGACGCCCCCGAAGAGGTTCTCGATCGTCCGCTGGGCGGCGAGCGCCACGGCGAGGCCGCCCACCCCGAGGCCGGCCAGGAGCGTAGTCACGTTCACGCCGAAGCTCTGGAGCATGAACAGGAAGGCGATGGCGGCGAGAAAGGCCTTCACGATGCGCCGCCCCAGCGGCAGCATGGTGGCCGCCGCCGCCTGGCTGCGCGCGGTCAGGCGCTGGGACATCCATTCGCTCAGCACGTCCACGGCGCGGAAGATCAGCCAGGTGATGGCGACGATGAGGAACGCCTTCTCGATCCCGTCGAAGAGCTCGTCCACGGGCTGGATCAGGCCCAGCAGCGGCCGCGTCGCGGCGAAGACGAGCGTCGCGAAGAGCAGCCAGAGCGGAGCCCGCGCCTGCTTGAGGAGCGCCTCGTCGAAGTCGGTGGGCGTACGCCGCGCGACCGTCATGCCCACGCGGATGAACAGCAGGCCCACCCCGAGTCCCACCGCATAGGCCAGGACCACGAAGGTCGCGAGACCGATCCACTGCCACAGCTGGACCTCGAGCAGTCGCCACTCGAAGAAGAGCGAGGGCAGCCACTCGCCGAGCGGTCCGTAGCCGAACTCCTCGTAGAGCTGCGGAACGCGGGCCACGGTGGCGTCCGAGATCTTCCAGATCGGCGTGCCGTCGTCTTCACGCCGCACGCGGTCCAGCATGATGTCCACCGTGCGACGCTTGGTCTTGAT
>JBFGJV010000003.1:0-40528 GCA_041577015.1 Myxococcota bacterium | reverse complement strand
GCCACCGCCTCGGCGGCGCGACGCCCGGACGCCATGGCGCCGTTCAGGGAGGCCAGGGCCAGGTGGTCGCCGCAGACGAAGAGGCCCGCTGCCACCTGCCGGGCCTCGGCCCCGGCGCGGGCGAGGGGCGGCCCCTGGCGGGGAAGCGCGTGCGGGATGCGGTCCACGCGCAGCAGGCGCCAGTCCCCCACGGCCGGGCCGAACCACGGCGCCAGCTGCTCCCGAGCGGCGGCGTCCAGCGCGGCATCCGTCTCGGAGTGCACGCCGATCGCGCTGGCGGACACCAGCGCGCGCCCGGGAGGCGCGTACTCCGCGGCCACCTGGCTCGGGACGCAGAGATGGTTGATCGGGCCGCAACCCTCGCCGTCCAGCACCAGCATGGGCGCGCGGACCGGAGCTTCCGGAGCGTCGTAGTAGAGCGTGGTGGCCGGGTTCCACTCCAGGGGGTCCCCGTCCCCCACCAGGCGACGGGCTTCGTCCGCGTCGGTGGCCACCACGATCGCCGAGGCCGGGAACGTCTCCCCGCTGGCGAGCTCGACCTCGTCGCTGCCGAGGGCTTGCACCCGGGAGTGCAGGTGCAGCGCTCCGATCGGAAGTCGCGAGGCCAGCTGGCGCGGGATCGCCTCCATGGCGCCGGCCGGCAGCGCGGCGTCGCCCAGCGCGAACATGCGGAACACGAAGTCGAACATCCGGCTCGACGTGGCGAGCTCCCGCTCCAGGAAGACCCCCGCCAGGAAGGGACGGAAGAAGCGCTCGACGATCTCCCGACCGAAGCCCTCGTCGCGAAGCGCCGCCTCGGTCGTGCGCTCCGGACGCTCGCTCAGGGAGGCCAGGGAGCCGCGGGTGAGTCGCCAGCGCAGGCGCGCCAGGCGCAGCTTGTCGGCGGTGGAGCCCACGCGGGCCCGGAGGGCCACCAGAGCCTCGCCGGGGCGCCGGAACGGGTCCACCACGCGCTCGAGGCGCCCGTGCACCCGCACCAGGGCGCCCGGCAGGAAGCGACCCAGGCGCAGCGCCTGGAGGTCGAGCAAGCGTTGCACCTCGGGATACGCGGTCTGGAGCACCTGGAAGCCCCGGTCGAGCCGGAAGCGGCCCACCTGGTCGGTGCGCACCCGACCTCCCACCGCATCGTCCGCTTCGAACAGGCGCACGGAGAGGTGCTCCCGGACCAACGTCAGCGCGCAGGTGAGGCCCGCCATGCCGGCGCCCACCACCGCCACCGGGTGCTGCCTCGTGGCGTTCATCCGACTTCCTTCCCCCGTTGGCTAACCTTGGGGGATAGGGTTCGTCCGCGGCTTGTCAAAGAACGCGGCCGGGGTCGGAGGGAGAGCACGTGATGAACGCCTTGCTCCGACGAGGTCTGGCGGCGGCGATCGCGGGGCTGGCGGTCCTTGCGGCGGGTGCCGAGCCGGACGCCGCCTCACCGCCGGTCCTCGAGCTCACCATGAAGCGCATCGACGGGACGCCGCAGGATCTGCTCGCCTACCGGGGCAAGGTGGTCCTGATCGTGAACGTCGCGAGCCGCTGCGGCTTCACCAGGCAGTACGCCGGGCTCGAGAAGCTCTACGAGCGCTACGGCGAGCGAGGCCTCGTCGTGCTCGGCTTCCCCTCCAACGACTTCGCGGGCCAGGAGCCGGGCACGAACCGCGAGATCGCGGAGTTCTGCCGCTCGACGTACGGCGTGCGCTTCCCGATGTTCGAGAAGATCCACGTGCGCGGCGAGCATAAGCACGAGCTCTATGCCCGGCTCACCGGTCTGCCTGAGCCGCTGGGCGGCGAGGTGGCCTGGAACTTCCAGAAGTACCTGCTGGACCGAAGCGGACGCGTGGTGGCGAAGTTCGCGCCATCGCAGCAGCCCGAAGACCCGGAGCTGATCCGGGCCATCGAGCGCTTGCTCCGGGGCCCCGCCGGCTAGACGTGGTTGCGGAGCATCATCTCCTTGGGATGGGGCTCCAGATAGACCTGGCCCGCCAGGTAGTCCAGTCCGAGCCGTCGTACGTGGTGACGGATCAAGGTGATCGGAACCACCAGCGGCACGAGCCCGGCCCGGTAGTCCTGGATCAGGTGGAGCAACTCGGCGCGGTCCGCAGCCTCCAGGCGCTTCTTGAAGTGGCCGAGCACGTGCTGGAGCACGTTCACGTTGCGTCGCACCGTGGCCGGGTGGCCGAGTGCGCGCATGAAGCCGCGAACGTAATGCTCGCGGAGATGGGTCCGCGTGTGCTGCTTCGCATTGGCCACCAGGCGCCCGAGCTCCCGATAGCCCCCCGGTGAGTGCGCCATCAGCTGGAGCTTCTCGGCGGTGTGGAAGGCAACCAGGTCTCGGAGGCTCCAGCGCGAGGCGAACAGCGAGCGCAACCTCCGATACGCGAAGACGCGCTCCACGAAGTTCTCGCGCAGCCGGGGGTCGTGGAGACGCCCCTCTTCCTCCACCGGCAGGCTCTCGAAGTGCTGCAGCAGGGCATCCGCGAACAGTCCGCGCCCGTTCTTCTGCGGCATGCCGCTCGCGGCGTAGACCCTCACGCGCTCCATCCCGCAGCTGGGGGAATCCTTCTTCAGCACATAGCCGCACAGCTCGAGCTTCTCCAGCTCACGGACGCGACGCTTCGCCCAGCGGCGCATGGCCCCGGTGTGATCGCGCCCGCTGCGGTCGGCGATCATGCGCACGCCGCCCTCGTCGCGCACGAGCCGCACCGGCTCACGCGGGATCCCCATGCCGAGTTCCACCTCGGGGCAGACCGGCACCCACTCGACGTACGCGCCCAGCACGTCGGTGACGAAACGGTCGCGCTTGTGCCCGGCGTCCCAGCGCACCTTCCGACCCAGCAGACAGCTGGAGACGCCGACGCGGATGGGCGCGCGATCCTTCCAGAGCGGCTCGACCGGTCCGGGTCGGGACGGGCTCATCGCCCGGAGTGCGCGCCGCGTGCGGCCTCGTAGCGGCGCAGGGCCAGCGCCCGGCGCTCGGCGTGATCGACGATGGGCGCCGGATAGTCGCGCGGAGGGCTCGGTGAGAGCCACGGCTTGTGCAGGAAGCGGTCGGGAACCTGCGCGAGCTCGGGCACCCAGCGCCGCACGTAGCTCCCGTCCGGATCGAAGCGCTCGCCCTGGGAGACGGGGTTGAAGATGCGGAAGTACGGCTGTGCGTCGGTCCCGGTGGAGGCCGCCCACTGCCAGCCCCCGTTGTTCGAGGCGGGGTCCCCGTCCACGAGGTGCTGCATGAAGAAGCGCTCGCCCAGGCGCCAGTCCACCAGCAGGTCCTTGGTCAGGAAGCTGGCCACCACCATGCGCGCACGGTTGTGCATCCAGCCCGTGGCCGCCAGCTGCCGCATGGCGGCGTCCACGAAGGGATAGCCCGTGCGTCCCTGGCACCAGGCTCGGAAGCCGGGCTCGTCGTCGTTCCAGCGCATCGCCTCGAACTCGGGACGGAAGGCGCGCTCGAGCACGTGCGGATGCTCGGCCAGGATCGCGTGGTAGAACTCGCGCCAGACCAGCTCGTCGATCCAGGTACGAGCCCCGTCCCGGGCCGCCGGCTCGTCGCGGACGCGCTCGCGAGCGGCCTGGATGCAGCAGCGCACGGAGATCGCGCCGAGACGCAGGTAGGGCGAGAGACGGGAGGTGCCGTCTACGCCCGGCAGGTCGCGGCGCTTCGCGTACGCGGCGAGACCCTGCTCCAGGAAGGCATGGAGCCGGCGACGCGCGGCCGCCTCGCCGGGCGGGGGGATCTGGGTGGCGTCGTCCGCGGCGCCGACGCTGCGGGCCTCCGGAAGCCTGCCGGCACGCAGGTCGGACGGAGGCGGCGGCAGGCGCACCGGCCCCAGCGGCTCCTGCGGGTCCTCGCGGAAGCGCGCCACCCACGCGCGCCGGAAGGGCGTGTAGACGCGGAAGGGTTCGCCGGCTCGGGTGCGCACCTCGGAGCTCTCGAAGACCACCCGGTCCTTCAGGTCGCGAACCACGACGCCGAGCTTCTCGGCGCCCACCCGCACGGCCTCGTCCCGAGCGCGGGCATAGGGGCCGTAGTCGCGTGCGAAGGTGAGCCGCTCGGCTCCCGTCTCCCGCAGCAGGCGGGGCAGCTCACGGCGGGGGTCGCCGCGTCGCACCACCAGGCGCTGACCGCGCCGCTCCAGATCCGCGGCCAGACGTTCCAGGCAACCGAGCAGGAAGCGCACCCGGGGTGCGCCCGTGGACTCGCCGGCCAGCAGGCGGTCGTCCAGCACGAAGGCGACCACCAGCTCGTCCGCGGCGGACGCCGCGGCGGCCAGGGCGGCGTTGTCGCGCAGACGCAGGTCGCTGCGAAACCAGTGGAGGGCACGCATGCGAATCGCCCGGAAGCTCGCACGAGGCTCCCGGGCTGTCAAATCCTGTCTAGATCCTTTCTTGACAGCGCTGCCCTCACTCGCGACCCTTCCTCAGTGCCCAGGACCCGATCCCTCGAAGCGACCTACTCCCTCGGCGCCGTATCCCGACTGACCGGCCTCTCCCCGCACGTCTTGCGGGCCTGGGAGCGGCGTTACGGGGCGGTCCGACCGCTGCGCACGCCGGGGGGCACGCGGCGCTACCGCGAGTCGGAGGTGATGCGCCTGCGTCTACTCCGCGCGGCGGTGGAGGCCGGTCATCCGATCTCGGAGGTCGCGGCGCTCGGGGACGCCGAGCTGGAGCGACGCGTGGAGACGCGCGAGGCGCCCGCGCAGGGTCCGCTGCAGGCGCTGCTCTCGGCGCTCCATCGACTGGACGTGGACGAGGTGGAGCGCCAGCTGGCCCTGCAGCTCGCGGCGCTCGGCCCCCGGCGCTTCGGCAGCCTGGTGGTCTCGCCCCTGCTGCGCGAGGTGGGCGAGCGCTGGAAGGCCGGCGAGCTGTGCGTGGCCGCGGAGCACCTGGCGAGCGCAGCCATACGCAGCCTGCTCGGCTCCTCCCTGCGCCGACGCGCGCTGGCCCAGGCCCCGACGGTGCTCTTCACGACGCCCCCGAACGAGCGCCACGAGATCGGCGCGCTCGTCGCCGCCGTAGCCGCCGCGGAGGCGGGCGCCAACGCGGTCTTCCTGGGACCGGACCTCCCGGTTGAGGAGGTGCTGGCCGCCACCGAGCAGCTCGATGCGCGGGCGGTCGCGCTGGGCATCGCCCGGCTTCCCGCGCGCGAGGCCGAGCGCACGCTGCGCAGCCTGCGCGCCGGACTTCCGCCCCAGGTGGAGCTCTGGTTGGGAGGCCCGGGCTCCGACGCGGTCGAGCTTCCGTCCGGCGCTCAGCGCATCGAGTCGGCCGAGGCGCTCGAGCACAAGGTGGGTCTGCTCGGCGCCCGGGCCCGGCGCGCGTCGTGATCGGGCGCCTGCTCGACGCCTCGATCGTCTTCTCTTTCGACCGCAACGGCTTCCGGCGGCATGCGCGAGGCTTCCGGCCCGAGGATCTGGACGCAAATCTGTCCGGCCGCATCTGCCTGGTGACGGGGGCCAACGCGGGCATCGGTCGCGCGACGGCGCTGGCCCTGGCGCGTCGGGGCGCCACGGTGTGGCTGCTGTGTCGGAGCGAGGCGCGCGGCCGCGAGGCCGAGGCGGGACTGCGGGCCGAGAGCGGCAACCCCCGGATACGCCTGGCCGTGCTGGACGTCTCGGACCTGGGCTCCGTGCGGCGCTTCGCCGAGCACTTCTCCGAGGCTCGCGTGGACCTGCTGGTCCACAACGCCGGAGCCCTGCTGGCGGAGCGCGAGCTCACCGAAGAGGGCATCGAGCGGACGCTCGCAACCCACGTGGTGGGTCCCTTCCTGCTCACGCGTCTGCTCGAGGGGAAGCTCCGGGCGGCCCGACACGCGCGGATCGTGTTCGTGTCCTCGGGCGGCATGTACACCCAGCGCCTCTCCCTGGACGATCTCACCTGGCGGCGCCGGGCCTTCGACGGCACCGTCGCCTATGCGCAGGCCAAGCGGATGCAGGTGGTCCTGACCGGGCTCCTGGCCGAGCGGCTGCGCGAGGATGGCGTGGTGGTGCACGCCATGCATCCGGGATGGGCCGCGACCGCCGGGGTGCGCACGTCTCTGCCGCGCTTCTGGCGCGCAACGCGCGCCATCCTCCGCACAGCCGAGGAGGGCGCGGACACGGCCATCTGGCTGGCGGTGGCCGCCGAGCCCGCGCGCTCGAGCGGGGGCTTCTGGTTCGACCGGGCACCGGCCCGCGAGCACCTGCTGCCCTTCACCCGCGAGACGGCGGACGACCGCCGTGCGCTCTGGGATCTCTGCACCCGGCTCGCCGGCCTGGAGAGCGCGCCGCGCCGGCGCGCACCGCGGCGGGGGGTGGGCGCGGCCCCCGCCCCGCCCGCCTGAGGGCGCGGGGACCTCCACACGCCCGACCCCACGGGGCAAGCCGTGTACCCGCTGCCGGCATCTCATGTAGTGTGGTCGTCGGATACGCAGAGAGGACGTGACCCCATGACCACGAAATCCGTCGAGACCACGGCGAGCGAGGTCGACGTCGACGCGGTGGACGTGAGCTCCGTCCCGTGGGTGGCCCACGGGATCCTCGCGGGCGTGCTCGGTGCATTCGCGATCGCCGCTTTCTTCTTCGTGCTCGATCTTGGCGAGGGCCGGCCGTTCGCCACGCCCCACGCGCTCGGGTCCGCCTTCTTCCTGGGAAAGCTTCCCGAGCCCGGCGTCGTGCAGGGCGCGCTGGTCGCCGGCTACACGGTGATGCACGGCACGATCTTCGTATTCCTGGGTCTGACGGCGGCGTTCGCCGCGCTGAGCCGTCGGCGCTCCGGGGCTCGCAGCTTCCTGCACGCTCTTCTGGTGTGGCTGGCGCTCTTCGTGGCGTGCCAGGCGATCTTCCTGGGAATCGGTGGTCTCTTCATGCCGGGCGCGCTCGGCGAGCTGGGCGCCGGGTCGGTGGCCGTCGCGAACCTGCTGGCCGCGGGTGTGATGGCTGGCTTCCTGGAGCTCCGTGCTCGGGCGGGGCCGGCGCTGGGAAGCGATTGAGCGCGCGTCCGCTTCGAACCGTGAGAGGACCGCTTCCCGGGGACGAGACGCTCGCGGCGCGCTGGGGCCGCCGTGCGCTCACGATTCCCGGCTATCTGGCCATGACCGTCGCGCTGTGGACGTTGCTGCCCATCGTGTTGCCCGCGGCCCTCCTGGTGGACGCCCTGCGGCGACGGCCGTTTCCCATCGCACGCCTCGTGCTGTTCCTGGCCTTCTACCTGGGGTGCGAGAGCCTGGGCCTCGTGGCTGCGGGCACGGCCTGGCTCGCGAGCGGAAGCTGGGCAGGCGCGGCGCCGGAGCGTTACGCGCGCTGGAACCACCGGCTCCAGGGCCTGTGGGCGCGGCTGCTGCTGTGGGGCGTGCGGCGCATCTACGACGTCGAGCTCGAGGTGAGCGGGGCGGGGGCCATCGGGCGCGGACCGCTGCTCGTGTTCTGCCGGCACGCGAGCGTGGGCGACACCATCCTGCCGGCCGTCTTGATCTCGGCGCAGCACGACGTTCGCCTGCGCTACGTGATCAAGCGCGAGCTGCTGTGGGATCCCTGTCTCGACGTGGTGGGGCAGCGCGTGCCGAACGTCTTCGTGAGACGCGACTCGGCGGACAGCGAGCGCGAACTCGACGCGGTGCGGCGCCTCGCGGAGCACCTGGCCGACGACGAGGGCGTGCTGATCTTTCCCGAGGGCACACGCTTCAGCCCCGCCAAGCGCGAGCGCGTGCTGGCGCGGCTGGAGCGCGCCCACGACCCCGGCCTGGTGGCACGGGCGCGCCAGCTCCACCACGTGCTTCCACCGCGGCTCGGCGGCCCGCTGGCGTTGCTGGAGGCCAGCCCCGAGGCCGACGTGCTCTTCCTCGCCCACGTGGGCTTCGAGGGCACCGCCAGCTTCAGGCAGCTCTGGCGCGGCGCCCTGATCGGGCGACGCATCCGTGTCGCCTTCGGGCGCGCGCCGGCGACGGAGATTCCCCGTGGCCGCGAGGAGCGGGTGGCGTGGCTCTACAACCAGTGGAGTCGCCTGGACGCCTGGATCGAGGCGCATCGGGCGGAAACGCTCCCGAGCGCCGCTTGAAGCCGTACCTGCTGGAGCGGGAGCAGTGGATTCCCGCTCCCCGGGAGCGGGTATTCTCCTTCTTCTCGGACGCGGCCAATCTGGAGACCCTCACGCCGCCCTGGCTGGGCTTCCGCATCCTTACGCCCCTGCCCATCGCGATGCGCGAGGGAGCACTCATCTCCTATCGGATCCGGCTCGCCGGCCTCCCGGTGCGCTGGCGGACGCGCATCGCGCGCTGGAAGCCGCCCGATGGGTTCCTCGACGTCCAACAGCGCGGCCCGTACGCCCTTTGGGAGCACGAGCATCGCTTCGCGACGCTGGGAGGCGGCGTGCTCATGACCGACCGCGTGCACTACCGACTGCCGCTGGGCCCGCTCGGAACGCTGGCTCACGAGCTGGCCGTCCGCGCCGCGCTGGCCGCGATCTTCGACTACCGCTTCCGGCGCATCCGGGAGCTCTTCCCCGCCGCGGAGGTCGGCTCACGGTTGGAGGCCTGAGCGCCGCTCAGGTCGGCGCGACCTCCCCATCCAGTAGACTGCGCAGGCCGCGCACCTCCGCCTCGCCGCGCAGCTTCACCAGGGCTTCACGCTCGATCTGTCGCACGCGCTCGCGAGAGAGGCCCAGCGTGTCGCCCACCGCCTGAAGCGTCTGCTCGGGCCCCTCGCCGAGACCGAAGCGCCACTCGAGGACACGCCGCTCGCGTGGAGACAGGCGGGCCAGAAGGGAGGGGATCTCGCCCTGCAGGCGCAGCCCGTCCAGGACGGCATCGGCATCTTCGTCGTGACGAATGCGATCGGCGACCACCACGTCATCGCTTCCGCTGACCGGCTCGTCGAGACCGAGCGGCCGGCGGTCTGCCTGCACCAGCTCCGCGAGCTCGTCCTCGGAGACGCCCATCTCCCGCGCCACGTCGGCGAGGCTGGGATCCTCCGCGTGGTCTCGATGCCAGTTTGCAAGGATGCGGCGGTACTTGAGCAGGCGGTCGTAGAGGTGGGTTGGCAGCCGGATCGTCCGCGACGTGTTCTGCACCGCTCGAATACAGGCCTGACGGATCCACCACACGGCATAGGTGGAGAAGCGGAAGCCCCGTTCCGGGTCGAACTTCTCCACGGCCCGCATCAGACTCAGGTTGCCCTCCTCGATCAGATCCTCGAACTCGACACCCATGCCGCGAAAGCCCTTGGCCACGGACACCACCAGGCGCAGGTTGCGGCGCATGAAGGTGTTCTTGGCCTCGGTGAGGCTCCGACAGGCGCGTCGTGCGCGCGCGCGCTCCCGCGCCCACTCCCGAGCCGTGAGCGCCGGGTCCTCCGACTCCGCCTTGAGCGCGCGGTGGATCTCGGCGAGGACCTCCGGAGTCGGATCGAGGCGCTCCAAGATCCTGGTCAAGCGGGCGCGCAGGGCTCGACGCGCGGAGGCGGCCCCGCGGCGACGGCCGTGAGCTACCTCGTCGAGTCGCCCGAGCACCCTCTCCACCTGCGCCATGCAGCCGTTCACGTGCTGGCTCGCGTCACCGTCGCCGCCCCCGCGGTGCAGGACGCTCAGGCCTCCCGTCACGCGCCCCGCGCGCCGCAGCCGCCGCCAGCGCCGTGCCAGGAGCCGGGCCGCCGCCGGCGTCTCCAGCAGGGACCGCCGCAGCTCGGCCTCCGCCCTCCGCATGCGCCGCGAGAGCGCCAGCTCCTGCTCTCCAGACAGCAGGGGAATGTCCCGGATGTCGGCGAGGTAGCAGTCGAGGATGTCCGGGCTGGCGGCCGGGCGACGCCCGGGCGAACGCGCAGCACCGGGCTCGTTGGCGTGGCCGAGCGCAGCTGCCGTGGCATACATGGAAGCTCCTCCGGGCGCGATCGAGAGTGTACCCGGCTGGCGGGCTGTTGTCTATAAAATATTTAGACAACAAGAAATTAGCAAAAACAGTAGCTTAGATCGTATTTCTGCCTCTCACTGGTCATTACAGGGATTTTTCGTCTATATTCACCCTATGGCGAATTGGGAGATCGAGATTCTCTTCGATGGCGACTGCCCGCTCTGCGCGCGGGAGATCCGCGGGCTGCGACGGCTCGACCGCAAGCGCGGGCGCATCGTCTTCACCGACATCGCGGCCCCCGCCTTCGACCCGGCGCCCTATCGGCGCTCCCGGGCCGACCTGATGGCGCGCATCCACGGGCGCCTTCCCGACGGAAGGGTGATCGAGGGCCTCGAGGTCTTCCGGCGCGCCTATGCCGCCGTGGGTCTGGGCTGGCTGCTGGCGCCCACCCGCTGGCCGGGCCTGCGGCGGGTGGCGGAGGCCGGCTACCGCTGGTTCGCCCGTAACCGCCTGCGGCTGACCGGACGCGTGGGCTGCGACGAGCGCTGCGCGACGCACGAGAACCCGCGGCGCACCGCCGCGGGCTGATGGGAATCGCTGGGCGCCCTACCCTCCCAGACCGTGGACCCCTGCGACGACGACCAGTCCAACCGCCGCGTGCCGCCTGCGCGCCCGGGTGAGTTCGCGCCCGTGCAGCTGGGCGGCCTGCGCGTCTGGCCCCCCGTGGTGCTGGCCCCCATGGCCGGCGTCACCAACGCGCCGTTCCGCGCCCTGTGTCGGCGCTTCGGCGCCGCCCTCTACGTGAGCGAGATGATCACCGCCCGGGGGCTCGTGGAGGGCGACGCCAAGACCCACCGTCTGGCCGGCTTCGCCCCGGACGAGGCGCCGCGCAGCCTCCAGCTCTACGGCGTCGATCCCGACATCGTGGGCAGGGCGGTCGCCTGGCTGGTGGGGGAAGGCCGCGTGGATCACGTGGACCTGAACTTCGGCTGTCCGGTGCGCAAGGTCACGCGTCGGGGAGGCGGGGCCGCCCTGCCCTGGAAGCGTCGCCTGCTGCGCAACATCGTGCGCTCGGCCGTGCGTCACGCGGGTCACGTGCCCGTCACGATCAAGTTCCGCCTGGGGCTCGACGAGGCGCATCCCACGTTCCTCGACGCGGGCCGGGTCGCCGCGGACGAAGGCTGCGCGGCGGTGGCTCTCCACGCGCGCACCGCAGCGCAGCTCTACGACGGCGAGGCCCGGTGGGAGGCGATCGCCGAGCTGAAGCGGGCGCTGGGCGCGCTGCCGGTCTTCGGCAACGGGGACGTCTGGGAGGCGCACGACGCCCTGCGCATGATGAGGCTCACGGGCTGCGACGGTGTGGTGGTGGGGCGCGGCTGCCTGGGACGCCCGTGGCTGTTCCGCGACCTGGCGGACATGTTCCAGGGGCGGGAGCCTCCCGAACCTCCGCGTCTCGGCGAGATCGCCGACGTGATGCGCGAGCATGCGGAGCGGCTGGCCGGCTGGACCGGCGAGCGCGAGGCCATGCGCGCCTTCCGCAAGCACGCCGGCTGGTACACCAAGGGCTTCCGGGGCAGCGCCGCGCTGCGGGCCCGGCTGTTCCGGGTCGAGACCCTCGCCGAGCTCGCGGCGATCCTGGACCGGCTGGACCCGGAGCAACCCTTCCCCCGGCATGCCTTGCGCGTGCCGCGAGGAAAGTCCGGCGGAAGGCAGCGCGTGCTGCTGCCCGAAGGCTGGCTCGAGCAGCGCGAGGACGCCGCCCCGCCCCCGGTCGCCGCCGAGGTCGCGGTCTCCGGAGGCTAGATGCGCTCGATGCGCCGGACCGCGTCGATCGCCGTGCTCGCCCTGGCCGCCCTGGTCCTGGCCCGCGGCGGGGAGCCGCTGGGTGACTGGCTGCGAGAGCTGCTGGGACCGCCCCCGCCCAGCTTCACCGCGGAGGGGCAGGGCGACCAGGCGAACCTGGGCCCCTGCCGCGTGCGCCACGTGATCGACGGGGACACGCTCGACGTCCAGTGTGGCTCCGAGCGCGAACGCGTGCGGATGCTGCGCGTGGACACGCCCGAGCGCAACGAGCCCGGCCACGCGCAGGCGACCCGCGCCCTGCGCGAGATGCTCCAGGGACGCGAGGTATATCTGGTCTTCGAATCGCCGAAGCGGCCCGAGCGCGGTGACCACGGACGCCTGCTGGCGTACGTCTACGCGGACGGGACGAACCTGAACGTCGAGATGGTGCGTTCGGGGTGGTCGCCGTACTACACGCGCTACGGCCGAGGACGCTTCGCCCGGCAGTTCACCCGGGCGGAGCGCGAGGCGCGGGACGCCGCGCGCGGGCTGTGGAGCAGCCCCTAGGAGTCCGCCACCTCGGGATTCACCCACGCGGCGAGCCGGAACAGGGCCCAGCCGAGCCACTTGCGGAAGCGCACCGGCCCCTGGCGACCCACCGGGAGCCCCTCCGCCAGCGCATGGAACTCCGAGTCCGCCCGCTCGCGCGCGGAGCTCCAGCCGGCACCGAGCCCGGTCACGATGCGCGCCGAGATGGATTCCGTATGCGTCACGCTTCCCCCAATCGCTCGCCCGTGCGCAAGGCCCGCGAATTGCCGCGAGGACGCGTCGTCGAAGATAACAAGTCGCCGCGTGACGCGCTGCCCTGTACGCCGACTGCTAGCCTGTGCGTCCGCCGGCACAGGAGCTTCGCATGCAACGTGTCGTCTCGCTTCGAAGTCTCGTGGTCGCGGTTCTCCTGCTCGGCTCCACGTTCGCGTGTCGCACGGTCTACTACGACGTCTGGGAGGCGTTTGGGCGGGAAAAGCGGCACATCTTGACGAAGCGCGTGGAGGCCAGCCAGGAGGACCAGCGGGCAGCCCAGGAGCAGTTCCAGACCACCTTCGAGCTGTTCCAGCAGGTCACGCAGTTCGACGGCGGCGACCTGGAGCGGCTCTACCGTCGTCTCGAGGGAGCGTACGCCGACAGTGAGGAGAAGGCGCAGGCCGTCCGTGATCGCATCCGCTCCATCGAGGAGGTGGCAGGTGATCTCTTCACGGAGTGGGAGCGTGAGATCGAGGAGATCCAGAACCCGGGTCTGCGAGGGCGCAGCCAGGCGAGCCTGCGCGAGACCCGGGCACGCTACGGCGACCTGATCGCTGCCATGCAGCGCGCGGAGACGCGCATGGACCCCGTGCTGGTCGCCTTCCGGGACCAGGTGCTGTTCCTGAAGCACAACCTGAACGCCCGCGCGATCGCCTCGCTGCGGGGGGATCTCGAGTCCATCGAGGACGACGTGGCGGCGCTGATCGCGGAGATGCAGAACGCGATCCAGGAGGCCGAGGCCTTCGTGGCCACGCTGTAGGCCCGCGGAGTGCTAGCCGGGCTCAGCCCGCGCTGCCGGACGCGCGGAGCACGCCCGCTGGCCCCCGCCTGGGGCGCAGCCCCACCGCCGCGGCCACCGCCAGCGCGATCAGGAAGGCGAGCCCCAGGCGGGGCCAGCGCGCCGGCCCGGCTGCGGGGGGTGCGTGGCGAAAGCGAAGCCCCGGCCCCACGAAGAGGTCTGCGACGTCCCGCTCCACCGCCCGGGCCCGATCGGGACGGTCGGCCCGGAATGCGATCTGGAGCCACCAGGTCTCGCCCCCGGTGGCGGGGTCGGGACCCCAGCGCGGCTCCACCCGGAGGTCGGCCCGGATCCGCGCCCCGGCCCCGCCCGGCGCGGCTTCGCCTGGCGTGGCGGCCAGACCATGCCGCTCGGCGATTCGGGCCAGGCGGCCTGGTGCCAGGATCTCGCTCACCGCCCGCTCGATCTGCTCGAAGGAAGGCGCCGCGCCCTCCTTCCCTTCCGAGGGCAGCCAGACGCTGGTCGCGGACGCGCCGTGCGGCGCCGACACCCAGAGCAACGGTGCGGCGAGCACCAGCGTGGCCAGGAACGCCAGGCCCATGCCGAGCTCGCGCCCCCGGAACCGATCGACCAGCACCCGCGCCCGCTCCCCGAGCCCCGGCGCGAGCGGGACGCTCGCCGCCGGGTACGCCTCGGGATCCTCGAACGCCCCGGAAGGCTCCTCCTCGAGCTCGAGGTCGGGCTCCCTGGCCGCTCCTGCCTCGGTCCGGGTCTCGAGATCGACCCTGGCTCGCCGCAGCGCGTCGGCGAACTCGCCCAAGTCAGGACTCCCCGTCGTCGCGGGCGGGGAGCTCGTCGCCACGCGCCGCATCGAGCTCCTTGGCCTTCTGCTCCAGCATCGCGCGCGGGATCGGGCGCACGTGGTCAACGAAGCCCGCCAGCAACGACCGGTCGCCGAGCAGGTTCAGCAGACGAGGAGAGCCGGACGAGAACGAGAAGAACACGTCCTCGGCTCCGGGCACGAAGGTCTCCTCGTAGGAGCCTCCCACCACGCGGATGCGGTGGGCGAGGTAGGGCTCGATCTCGAGCGGGCTCAGCGGCTCGACGTGGTGCTCGACCACGATGCGCTGTCGGAGCGAGCGCAAGGGGCTCTGTGCCAGCTTCCGGCGTAGCTCCGGCTGCCCGGTCAGGACGATGGGCAGCAGGTTCTCCGTGTCGGTGGTCAGATTGGAGAGCAGCCGCAGCTCTTCGAGAGCCGGCGTGTCGAGGTTCTGCGCCTCGTCCACGATCAGGACCGAGCGCCGGCCACTGCGGACGCCCTCGTGCAGGTGTCGCGTGATCGCCACCACGTAGTCCACCTTCGCATTCGAGCTCACCGGGAGTCCGAACTGCTCGGCGATCATCTTGAGCAGCGAGAAGGGCGTGGCCTCGGACGTATTCAGGATCACGGCGCTTTCCAGCTCCTGGGGGATCTGGGCCAGCAGGCTGCGCAGAAGCGTGGTCTTGCCGCTGCCCGGCTCCCCGGTCAGCAGCACGAACGGCTTGCGCTGGGTGAGGCCGTAGTAGAGCACTGCGAGGCCCTCGTGATGGGTCTCGGACAGCCACAGGAAGCGGGGATCCGGAGCCATCGTGAAGGGCTCCCGGGTGAAGCCGAAGAAGGATTCGTACACGGCACCTCCGGAATGCCAGAAGCGGCGGCAGGCTCGGCGTCGCGGTCAATCCGACTGTTTGGATTCCTGCAGGCGTTTCGCCAGGTCGGCGAGCAGGCCGGAGAGCGTGGCGCGGTCCGTCTTGGCGGAGCGCAGCTCCCGCAACCCCTGCGCGATCATCTCCGTCGCCTCCTCGTGGCGCTTCTCCAGCGCCGCGCCCAGGGCGTTGGTCTGGGAGAGGATCTGGTCGTGGAGATCCCGACGTCCCTGTTCCCCCAGTGCGTCGGTCCGCTGGATGCGCTCGTCCAGCTCGCTGCGCAGCTGGGACAGCTTGTCGAGCGCCTCCTCGACGCTGGCCCGGCGCTGCTCCCGCTCGCCTCGCATCTGCTCGGTGAGGACGCTCACCTCGTTCTTGAGCTCCCGCTCGAGCAGCCCCACCTGCCGCTGCAGGTCCCCGCACAGCTCGGCAACCCGAGCCTGCTGCTGCTGCAGCTGTGCAAAGCGCCCGTCGCAGTCGAGGAGGTGGCTCCCGAACAGGATGTCGCGCACCTTGGCCAGCTCACCCCCGAGTCCGTCCTGGCTCGGCGGGACCTCTGCAGCAGGAACGGCGGGCTGCGTCCGCTCCAGGGCTTCCAGCTTCTGCCTCACGTTCAGCGCCTCCCATGGCCGTCCACCTCGCCCCCGGGAGACTCTACTGCCGTTGGCGCGAGGGGATCAAGCCCCATCTTGCCTGGCGCGGACTCCGACGAAGCATGGGTCGGGGAGCGAGGGGCGCACGCCCAGCGCTCGCGCCGCGGAGACGCCGATCGCGAGGCCGGGCCGGGGGGCGGGCTCAGAGCACCAGGGAGAGCGCCTTCTCCGCCACGCGGCGACGGATCACCTGCTCCGCCTCGTCCGGCAGGCCGGTGAACGCGATCGCCATGCCCACGGGCAGGGTGCGCTTGCGCAGATTCCCGGGCACGTTGGTGTAGACCACGCGCCCCTCCGCGGTGATGCCGGCGCCGATCGGTAGGTCCAACGAGACCGGGGCGCCCTTCAGCGAGGGACGCGGAGTCTCCAGGAAGGCGCCTGCGGCCGAGAGGGTGTAGACGCCGGCCACCTTCCTGCGTGCGCCGGCCCGGATCTCCGTGGCCAGGCCCACCGGAACCCGGAGCTCCCGGCGCGGCGCGATCTCACAAAGGCCCGCGAGAGCACGGTTCACCTGGAAGCGCAACGCTCCATCGTCGAAGGGCTCCCAGAGCGCCAGACGCACGCCCGCGTCGCGCAGCGCCTGCATCCGTTCGGGCTCGGGCGAACGCCCCACCACGAGCCAGACCAGGGAGCCGTCGTCCAGGCGCCGACCGCACGCGGTCAGTGCACCGGCCAGATTCGCCACCGGGAGATCCGGAGGCACCAGGGCGGCGCCGAACTGGAGGCCCCGCTCCGCGGCCAGCTGGAAGGCGTCCTCGGCCGTCTTCGCCCGCCGCACGACGAACCCCATCCGGTACAGCCGGTCGGCCAGCGCCTGGCTGCGCCGGGTCTCGGAGTCGAGGAGCAGGATGTTCTTTTCTGCGCTCATGGAAGCCCCCTCAAGGCTGCGGATCGGCGCACCGGTCGGCGGGATTGAACGCAGCGGCGAGCGTCGTCGGCCCGGCCGCCCGGGGCGGTCACTCCGTCGCGCGTTTACACGTTGGACTTGCCGGCGCGTGAGGCCCGGATGCCGCGCAGGCCTCGGCGCAGCTGCGCCAGCAGCTCGCCCGAAGCAGGCGCGCGGTGCCCCCCGAAGCGCACGGCCAGGTGCGCCGCGGTGAGCGCGTCAAAGGCGTGGGCCGCGGCGTCGGGAAGCTCGGGTCGCACGCGCCGCGCGAACGCACTGGCCGTCGCGCTCGGCGCGCGCACCAGTCCGCGGCGCGCCAGGATGCGCAGGGCCTCGCCGTACGCCGCGGGTCGCGCGGCCGGGTGCCTGCGCCGCGTCCACCACACCAGCCCGGCTGCCAGCGCGAGAGCGCCCGTGAGGCCCGCCACCAGTCGCGGGAGCTGCGCGCCCGCGCTGCGCAGGCCCTCGCCCGGCTCGAACATGTCTCCCGGCGTTGCCACGTCCGGGCGTCGCACGCGACGCCAGGCCAGCCAGGCGGACTTCATGGCGTGGAGCTGGTCGGAGCGATCGAATCCCACCACGCGCTGGAACCACCACAGCTCCACGGCACTCCCCAGCTGGCGGATGCGCTCCAGCAGGGGTGCGGGAACCGCCGCGCGAAGGCGCCGATCGGGCGGCGTCGGGTCGTAGCGCACCCAGCCGGCGTCGGCGAAGTGGATCTCCACCCAGGCATGGGCGTCCGAGCGCGTGAGCTCGACGAAGCCCCCGATGGCGTTCTCCCGCCCACCGGCGAATCCGTTCACGAGGCGCGCCGGAAGCCCCACCGAGCGCGCCAGCACCACCATCGCCGTGGCGAAGTACTCGCAGTGGCCGGCCATCTCCTCGAACAGGAAGGCCTCCACCGGCGAGCGCGCAGCGGAGCGCGCGGGCGGATCGTCCGTGTAGCGCCCGGTGCGGCGCAGCCAGGCCTCGATGGCGCGGGCCCGCTCCGCATCGCTGCCCTTCCCCGCCACCAGGCGCGCGGCCAGCTGCGCCACGGTGGCCGGGAACGGCGGGAGCTGCAGGAAGCGCACGCCGTCTGCGTGCGGCGGCCGGGCCTCGTCCCGGGCCAGCTCGGCGTCGCTCCAGCTGGGTGCGTGGCTTCGCACCGTGTAGCGGACGCGCTCGTGACCCTGGGTCGGGGCGTAGAAGCCCGCGTTCGCGTCGCGCTCCAGACGGCGCAGGGTTCCCTGGAGGGCGCGCGGCTCCCCCGGCGCGAAGATCACCCCCGACGCCACCGGCTCGCGCACGATGCGCTGCACGAGGTTCGCCTGCCCCGCTCCCGGCTCGAGCGTCAGTCCCACCTCGGCGGTGCCCGGCACGTTCCAGCGCCGGGCCGGCGTCACCGACCAGCCGCGGCCGTCGAAGCGGTCGAAGGCGAGGCCCCGCCAGTAGGCGGCCTCGGGAGGCGGCGGCTCCCCCTCCAGCGTCTCCACGCGCAGCGCCACGGTGGCATCCCGCCGGATGCGACCGAGCTCGCCCAGCTCCACGCGGTCCGAGAACCCCGCCGCCGGCGCCCCCGGGCCGCCTCCCTGCACCACGCTTCCCTGAAGGCGCGGCAGCATCACGAAGAGCAGGAAGCCGAGCAAGAAGGACGCGCCGGACGCGAGGAAGGCCGTGCGCAGCAGACCCGCCGTGAGGACGCCGGGAAGGGCGTGAGCAACCCCGGCCTCGAGAGCCTCGGCGCGCAGCGTGTGCACGATCAGCGTCCACGTCGTGGAGACCACGAAGGCACCGAGCAGTGGCACGAAGAAGATGCTGTCGGTCAGGTTGGCCGCCAGCAGCACCTGGAACAGGGCCAGCGCCACCAGCAGGAACTCCGAGCGCCGCGGTCGAGCATCCAACAGCTGCAGGCCCTGGGCCAGCACGGCGAAGTGCGCCAGCGCGACCGTGGACGACGCGCCGCGCAGGGTCGTAGCGATGGTGACGCCCGAGACCACGAACATGCCGAGGTTCAGCACCCAGGGGTTGCGCTGCCAGGCGCACGGCTGGCGCCGGTAGGTGAAGGAGATCGCCAGAGCCGCCGCCTGCGCCAGCAGGGCCAGCGGCTCGAGCTGACGCGTCAGCCAGAGCGTCGACGCGGCCACCGTGGCCATCACCCAGGCGGCCGTGGGCCGCGGCGCGTCCAGCTCCGCCCGGAAGGCTCGGCGAGTCACGGCGAGCCCTGCGGCGGGCGGCGGGCGGCCGGGGCGGGCTCCACTTCGGCCAGGAAGGTAAGCAGGCGCGAACGCTGGGCGCGGCCGCTCCCCGCCGCGAGCCGCGTGCCGTGGGTGCGCAGCGCCACGCGGGCGCCGGCTTGGAGCGCCTCCACCACCTGGTGCGCCGCGCGTGCCACGCGGCGCTCGAACGCCGGGCCGGGACGTGCGTCTCCCGTGGCCAGCCGCACCTCCACCTCGCCCCGGCAGGCGGTCTCGCTCTCGCGCACCACCAGCGCCGCGCGTCGCAGGGACGCGCGCCACTGGATGCGGCGCACCGGATCGCCGGGGACGAAGTCGCGCAGGCCCGCGACCGAGGCATCCGCGGCGCCCCGCTCGGCGCGGCTCGCGTCCTCCGGCGCGGCGGCAGGTCGCGCGTCCGCGGCTGGAGCCGGCTCCAGGGCCGGATAGATCAACGCGTCTTCGGGCGCCTCCAGGATCCGCGACTTGCTGAACAGACCGAAGGGGAAGCGCGTCGAGACGCGCAGACGCGTGAAGTGGAGCGATCCCCGTCGTGGCTCGCACAGTCGGTAGATGGCCTCGTCGCTCCGGCGCGGGCCGACGCGCAGCACGAACACGCGGCCCACGCCGCGCTCGGATCCCCCGGGCGTGCGGGCATGGTCCTCCACCACCAGCGCATAGGCGGGCACCCGGCGCTTGCGATTGGCGACGGCGAGCATCACCGGTGCGGGCGCCCCGGCGAAGATCTCCTGCGGGAGGCGCCGGGTCACGCGCACGCCTCGAAGCGCGGACTCCGAGAGGACGCCCGAGAGGATCAGGAAGGCCAGCATCAGCGAGAGCACCAGGTAGAGCAGGTTGTTGCCGGTGTTGAGCGCCGCGAAGCCCACCCCGAAGGTCAGGGCGAAGAAGATCCAGCCGGCTCGCGTCGGTCGCAGCGTGCGCGGAGGGCGCAGCCAGCGGACGACGCGCCGGATCAGAGCGGGACGGGAGCCCGGTCCAGGATCTCGCGCAGGGTCCACGCGCTCTCCTCGGAGCCCGGCCGCGCGCCGCCCGGGCCGCCGGCCACGACGCGGTGCGCCCAGACGTCCACGGCGAGCTCCTGCACGTCCTCGGGAATGCAGTAGTCGCGTCCGGCGACGAGGGCGCGGGCCTGGGCCGCACGACGCAGCGCCACGGCTCCTCGCGTGGAGACGCCGAGCTCGAGAGCCGGGTGACGGCGTGTCTCCTCCACGAGACCCAGCAGGTAGCCGACCAGGGAATCCTCGAACTTCACCGCCGCGGCGAGACCCTGCATGGAGGCCAGCTCGCTCAGCGCGATGGCCGGCTCCAGGCGCGGCAGCTCGTTGGTGGCGGGGTCGTCGCGCAGTACCGCCGCCTCGTCCTCGCGCTCCGGATAGCCCAGCGTGAGCCGCATCAGGAAGCGGTCGAGCTGGGACTCGGGCAGGGGATGCGTCCCGTGCTGCTCGAGCGGATTCTGCGTGGCCGCCACGAAGAAGGGCGCCGGAAGCGCATGCGAGACGCCGTCGATGCTGACGGAGCCCTCGCTCATGGCCTCGAGCATGGCGGATTGGGTCTTGGGGCTGGCGCGATTGATCTCGTCCGCGAGGACGACGTTCGCGAAGATCGGCCCCGGCTGGAAGGTGAAGCGCCCCGTGGGCCGCCCCTCCACGGTCTCGGGCAAGGAGACGCCCAGCACGTCGCCGGGAAGGAGATCGCTGGTGAACTGGATGCGCCGGAAGCTGGCGTCCACCGAGCGAGCGAGCGCCTGCGCCAGCGTGGTCTTTCCGACGCCCGGCACGTCCTCGAGCAGCAGGTGGCCGCCGGCCACCAGACACTCCACCGCGCGGCGCACCACCTCGGATTTGCCGCGCAGGGCCCGCTCCACGTTGGCGCGCACGCGCGCCGCCCGCTCCGCCGCCCGCCCGGCCCCGAGCCGGTCCTCCGGGGCCCCCTCGCCCGCCGCCTCGCTCGCCATCGAAGCGTCTTCGGTCGGGCCGAGCGAGCGTTTGAGCCGGGCGTGCTCGGGCGCGCGCAGCCGACCGGCAACACGGAGGCAGCTGAGGCGCTAGCGCCCCGGCGACTCGAACTGGCTGCGCAGGAAGGCGTCGAAGCCACGGTCCGGCAGCCAGCGGCGCATGCCCATCAGGAGCCGCGCCCCGAGCGTGACCGGGTAGCGGGTCCTGGGCCGCTTCGCCGTCACGGCCTTCTCGATCGCCCTGGCCACGTCGTCCGCCTCGCCCGCCAGCGCCGCCATGGGCCCCTCGTAGGCGCCCCGGATGTTCGAGACCAGCGACTCGTTGAACTTCGCGTAGGGCGACTCGGCGGCGCCGCCGAGGGCCCGGATCCTGGCGATGGCCGTGTCACCGAACTCCGTCTTGATCGCCCCGGGCTCGATCACCACCACGTGGACGCCGAAGCTCGCCACTTCGAAGCGGAGCGCGTCGGAGAGCGCCTCGACCGCGTACTTGGTGGCGTGGTAGAAGCCGCCGCCGGGCAGCGTCATGCGCCCGCCCATGGAGGAGAGGTTCACGATCCGGCCCCAGCCCTGGCGGCGCATGCCGGGCAGCACCAGCTGGCACATCCGCGCCAGGCCGAACACGTTGGTCTCGAACTGACGCCGCACCTCCTCCATAGGGACTTCTTCGATCGCCCCTTCGGAGCCGTAGCCGGCGTTGTTCACCAGCACGCCCACGGCACCCTCGGCCTTCTCCACGGCCTCGACGCCCGCCCGCATGGAGGCCTCATCGCACACGTCGAGGGCCAGGGTCTTGCAGCCCTTCGCCGCCAGATCCTCGATGGACTCCAGCCGTCGGGCGGTCGCGTAGACGGTGTGGCCGCCGCGCGCCAGGCGCTCCGCGGTGGCGCGACCGATGCCGGTGGAGCAGCCGGTGACGAGCACCGCCTTCGAGATGGCGCTGGACATGGACGCCTCCTTGCCTCGGTGGGGCCGGCGCCCCGCCGGACCGATAACCTACCCCACTCCGACGTTCGCCCCTCCGTGAACCTCGGGGGCGCCCGAGGCGTCCCACCGTGAGCCTCCTTCACCATGCGGCTCCGCAACTCCACGATCGCGCTGCTCCTCGCGCTCCTGCCCGGGACCCCCGCGGCCGAGGATCGTCCTCGAGAGGCGTCGGCCGTGGTGATCCGTGCACTCGATTGGCGGGGCGTGCACGCCATCCCGGAGCGTGAGCTCGAGGCGCACATCTTTACGCGGGCCCCGAGCTGGAAGCCCTGGGTGTCGCGGCCCGAGTTCAACGAGTCCGTCCTCGAGCGCGACGTCGCCCGGGTGGTCGCCCTCTACCGCCGGCACGGGTACTACGAGACGAGGGTGACGCCGGAGGTCGAGTGGGGCCGCCAACACCGCAAGGTGCGGCTCGCCTTCGTGGTGGAGGAGGGGCCGCCCGTGCGTCTGGTGGAGCTCCGGCTGGACCGCAGCGCGCTCGACGAGCCGGAGCTGCGGGAGAGCCTGGCGGAGGCGCTGCCCCTCGCAGTCGGCGACGTCTTCTCGCTGCGTGGCTACGGCGCCGCGAAGCAGGAAGTCCTGACCCGCCTCGCCGAGGCAGGCCGCCCCCGGGCCCGGATCTCCGGGGGCGCCGACGTGGACGTCGCCACGCGGGAGGCCCGCATCGACTGGACCGTGGATCCGGGACCGCCCATCTCCTTCGGACCCGTCCGCCTCTCTGGCCTCGAGCGGGTGAAGGAGGATCTCGTCCGGCGTGAGATCGAGATCGAGCCGGGCGATCGCTTCTCCCTGGAGGCGCTGCGCCGGACGCGCGAGCGGATCTACCGGCTCCGCCTCTTCCGCTCGGCGGTGGTCCAGCCCCGCCCCGACGAGCAGGCCGAGACGGACGACGAGCCCCGCACCGCCGAGTCGTGGCCCGTGGACGTGCGCGTCACGGAGCGACCCTTCCAGAGCCTTCGGGTGGGGATCGGCTACGGCACCGAGGACCTGCTGCGCGGGCAGGTCTCGTGGCTGCATCGCAACTTCCTGGGCGGCGCGCGCCGGCTCGAGATCGCGCTCCGCGCCTCCTCGCTGCTGGCCAGCCTCGACTTCGACTTCGAGCAGCCGCGCTTCCTGGACCGGGAGCTGCTGCTCGGCACCGACCTCTCCCTGCGCCGGGAGCGGCTTCCCGCCTACGAGGCGGATCGGCTGCTGACCCGCGTCGAGCTCTCGCGGCCGCTCGGGCGGCGTTGGAGCTCGCGAGTGGCGCACCAGTTCGAGTGGAACGACGTCGGGAGCAGCTCGGACGACGAGCGTCTCCTCCTCGAGGATCCCGAAGACAGCTTCGTGCTGAGCTTCTTCGAGCTGGGCCTGCGCCGCTCCACGCTGGACGCCTCCCTCGATCCGCGCGAGGGCTCCTGGCTCGACTTCTCGGTAGAGCCCTCGGTCCCGGCGCTCGGCTCGGGGTTCGGGTACCTGAAGCTCGTGGCCGAAGGGCGTCTGTTCCGGCCGCTCGGTCCGGGCGTTCTCGCCAGCCGGCTCCGCATCGGCACCATCGACCCTTTCGGCGCCACCGCCGCCGACGAGGTTCCGATCGTGAAGCGCTTCTTCTCTGGGGGGAGCACCACGGTGCGGGGCTTCGAGTACCAGAAGCTCGGACCCCTCGACGTGGACGACGACCCCGTCGGCGGCACGAGCCTGGTGGAGGCGAGCCTCGAGTGGCGCTTCCCGATCTGGCGCCAGCTCGGCGGGGTGGGCTTCGTGGACGCCGGCCAGGTCGACCTCTCGCCCTACACCTGGCGGCTGGACGACGTCTTCTACGCCACCGGCCTGGGACTGCGCTACCGGACGCCGGTCGGGCCGCTGCGCCTCGACGTGGGCTACCTGCTGAACCCGCCCGATGGGGTGCAGCGCGCCCGCCTGCACCTCTCGGTGGGCCAGGCGTTCTGATGGGCGTGCTGCGCATCGGCCTGCGGGCCCTCGGGTGGCTCACCGTGGCCGTGGCAACGCTCGCCCTGCTCGCGCTGCTCGTGGTGCTCGCGGTCGATCGGGGCTGGCAGCGGGAGCGCGTGCGTCGGCTGGCGGAGGCCGGTCTCGGCGCCGCCCTCGAAGCACCCGTGCGCATCGGCGCGCTCGAAGGCGTGCTGCACGATCACGTCCAGCTGCGGGACGTGACGCTGCGCGGCGCGGAGGGAAGCCTGCTGCGGATCGGGTCCCTGGACGCCGATCTCGAGCTCTCGCGGCTGTGGTCGGAGCGTCGCATCGTCGTGGAGAGGCTCCTGATCTCGGGCGTGGCGCTGCACGCGGCGCGCGACGCGGAGGGACGCTGGCGCGTGGCGGGGCTCCCCGAGCCTGCTCCCCAGGCGGAGGAGGAGACGGCGGAGCCGCCGTCCGTCTCGCTCGAGATCCGGACCCTCGCGTTGCGCGACGCGACGCTCCAGCTGGCCTGGGACGAGGCGGGCGCGGCGAGCCGGCTCGCGGCCGGGCTGGAGCTCGAGGCCCGCGATCTCGTCTGGCCCTGGCGAGGCGTTGCACCGCGACCGAGCGCCGCCCGCGCCCGCCTCGCCCTGGCCCCGTCGCTTCTGCGCGGGCGCTCCATCGAGAGCGGGGTCCTCGAGTTGGCGCTCGACGGAGCGGAGCTCCGGCTCGAGCCCTCGTCGCTGCAGAGCGCGTTCGGGACGCTCCACGCGGAAGGCGAAGTCGAGCTCGGCAAGGGCGAGGGGTGGCCGGCGCCCCGGAACGGACGCCTCGAGGCCCGCGTCTCCGGGCTCGACCTCGCGCCCGTCACCGGCGACCCGCGCTGGGCGTCCGCGCTGAACGGTCGCGTGGTGCTGACCGGCGTGCCGGAGGGCGGCGGCGTGGAGGTGAAGGGAACCCTGGGGCTGGAGCCCTCGAGGCTCGCGGGACTGGACATCGCGCGGGCGTCGGCACGGGGGAGCGCCAGCACGGCCCGGCGGCACTGGGTGCTCGAGGAGGCGGCCATCGAGAGCGAGCTCGGCCGGGTGAGCGCCTCCGGACGAGGCGGGCTTGGTGGCGCGGAGCGCCTGGAGCTGGTGGGCCAGGACCTCCGGCTGGCGCGCCTGCCCGAGGCGTGGCGGCCGCCCGTCGTCGCCGGGCGGGCCGACCTGCGCGCCGTGCTCGAGGGTCCCTGGGACGATCCTCGCGGAACGCTCGCGCTCGATGCGGTAGCGCTCCGCAGCGGAGAGCTCGCAGCCGACACGCTCGAGCTCCGGGCCACCGCCCTGGGCGAGCGCCGGCTGCGCATCGACGCCTTGACGCTACGCGCACCCGACCTGGCCGTGGCGAGCGAGGGCCCGGGCGTGATCGCCCTCGAGCCGGGCGGCGTCCACGTGGAGTCGTTGCGTCTGGTCTGGCCAGGAGGCGCCCTCGCCCTGGCGGGTCGTGTGCGGGACGGCCGTCTCGCGCCGATGCACGTCGACGTGACGTCGCTGGACGTGGCCCGCGTGGGGACGCTGGCCGGCGCGGACGTCGAGCTCGGCGGCGCACTCACCGCCCAGCTGCGGGCCACCGGACCGCTGCGCCGCCCGCAGCTGGAGGGCGCTGCGCTGTGGCGCGAGCCGCGCCTGGGAGCCGCGGTGGCGGAGCGCATCACGCTCGAGATGCACACGGAAGCCGGTGCGCTGGTCGGAACCGCACGGCTCTTCGACGAGGGGCAGGAGCGTCTGCGCGCCGACGGGCTCCTGCCGTGGGCGGCCCTGCGCGCGAACGGGCGCCGTCTCCTCACCCACCCGCAAGCCACGCTACGGCTTCGGAGCGACCGGCTCGATGTGGCGTGGCTCGCCCGTGCGGTTCCCAGCGAGCTCGCGAAGCTCGGAGGCCGCCTGGATCTCGACCTCTCGGTGCAGGGCGGAACGCCGCGGCCCGCGCTCTCCGGGAGCGTGCGCCTCGCCGAGGGGAAGCTCGCCGCCACACCGCTCGGCGTGACCTTCGGCCCCTCCGAGGGCACGGCCCGCGTGGAGGGCGCGCACGCCATCCTCGAGTCGCTGCGCGTGGCGTCGGGAGAGGGCGTGGCGGAGCTGGAGGGCGAGCTCGGCTGGAGCCCGCAGGGGCTCGGCGCACTCCGCCTCGACGCGCGCTTCGAGCGCTTCGCCTTCTCGCGGACACCGACCCTGCAGGCGGATCTCGACGGGACGCTCCGCGTCGCCGGCCGCCACCCCGAACTTCGCGTGCAGGGCGCCTTCACGCTGCGCGACGCGCAGATCGGCCTGCCGGAGCTCTCCGACCCCCTGCTGAAGGAGGTCCGCGTGCGGGGGCTCCCGGACGTGGAGGAGCCGACGAGCATCCTGGAGACCTCGGCGCCGTCCCCCGGGATCCTCGAGCAGGCGGAGGTCGAGCTCTCCCTCGACATCCCGCGCAACACCTGGGTGCGGGGACGCGGCGCAGACGTGGAGATCGAGGGTGCGCTGCGCCTCACCAAGAAGCCAGGTGAGGATCCCGTCCATCTGGGGACCGTGCAGGTGGTGCGGGGCCGCTATCGCTTCCAGGGACGCACCTTCCAGGTGGAGCGCGGCGTCGCGACCTTCACCGGGACCCACGAGCTCGACCCGGAGCTCGACTTCGTGGCGACCCACCGGGTGCGCGACGTGAAGCTCCGCGCGCTGGTCACCGGCCGGGCGTCCGCGCCGAACCTGGTGCTGGAGAGCGAGCCGCCGCTGGACGCCACGGACCTGCTCTCCTATCTGGCGTTCGGGCGCCCGGCGCGCGAGCTGGGCGAGGGGCAGTCCATGCGCCTCGAAGCCACCGCCGCCCAGATCGCGGGCCAGCTCGCCGCGGGCACGGTCACGTCCGCACTCACGCCCGCGCTTCCCCTGGATCTGATCGACGTGAGCCTGGCCGAGGGGGGGACCGGCGCCACGGTGGAGATCGGCAAGTATCTGCGCGAGGACGTCTTCGTCCGCTATGGGCGGAGCTTCGGCGGAGACGTGGCCGACCACGTCCGCATCGAGTGGCGCTTCCGACCCCGCTGGAGCGTCGAGAGCGAGATCGGAAGCACCGGCAGCGCCGGGGCGGACGTGATCTGGAGCATCGACTACTGAACGCCAGCTCGCGTTCCCCCGTTCCCGATCCTATCCTGCGCCGGGCCGGGCGGAGGACGAAGCCTTGTCGGACCGACGCGGTCAGCGCACGGTCGTCTTGATCGGCTGGAACGAGTACGTGGACCTGCCGGAGTGGGGCATCCGGGGCCTGCGTGCCAAGGTGGACACGGGCGCTCGCTCGAGCGCTCTACACGTGGAGAACATCCGGGAGCTGCCCCACGACCGGGTTCGTTTCGAGGTGGTGTTGCATCGCCAGAAGCGGGACCGACGCGTACGCGTGGAGACGCGCATCCGCCGACGCGGGCGCGTGCGCTCCAGCACCGGCCACCGGACCGAGCGCATCTTCGTCGCCACGGAGGTGGAGATCGGACCGGTCCGGAAGGAGATCGAGATGAGCCTGGTGGACCGCGAACGGATGATCTTCCGCATGCTGCTCGGGCGCTCGGTGCTGGCCGGGAACTTCCTGATCGACGTGGGCCACGGCCAGCTCCTGGGCAAGCCGCGGCGGCGCAAGAAGCGCGCGGCCCGCTGAGCCGCTCAGGCGGGCGGACGCTCCAGGGGCTCGGCCGTCGGCCCGGGAGCCAGCGCCTCCTGGAAGACCTCCACTTGCTGGGCGACGGTGGCCGGCCGCTCGAAGCTGGCCACGTGCAGCAGCGCGTCGCCCTCGTTCACCAGCGGGATGTTGGTGCGTCCGATCACCACCCCCGCCACCGGCGCGCGTACCTCCACCTCGTTCTCGCCCAGGGGATTCGCGATCACCCCCACCACCGCGTCCTTCGAGACCTTGGCGCCCAGGCGCGGAGCGGCTCGGAAGATGCCGCTGTCCGGGGCGCGCACCCAGGCGCTCGAGCGCGCCACGAAGGGCTCGACGGCCTTCTTGGGCACCTTGCCGGCGGGCAGCATGCCGATGGCGCGCATCACCGAGAGCACGCCGCGCACGCCGGCGCTGATGGCCAGCTCGTCGAAGCGCAGCGCCTCGCCCGCCTCGTAGACCAGCATGGGGATGTCGCGCTCCAGCACCGCCTGACGCAACGAGCCGTCACGCAGGTTTGCGTTCAGGATCACGGGCGCGCCGAAGGCCCGCGCGAGTCGCTCCGTCTCCGCGTCGTCCAGGCAGGCGCGGATCTGGGGCAGGTTGGCCCGGTGGATGGCGCCCGTGTGCAGGTCGATCCCGTGGCTGGCGTGGGCCACCACGTGGCGCATGAACTGGTGGGCGAGACGCGCGGTGAGGGAGCCGGTGGCGGAGCCCGGGAAGGAGCGATTCAGATCGCGCCGGTCCGGCAGGTAGCGGCTCTGGATCTGGAAGCCGTAGACGTTCACCACCGGCACCGCGATCAGCATGCCGTGCAGGCGCCGCAGCGCCGGGTTTCGCAGCAGGCGGCGGATGATCTCGACGCCGTTGATCTCGTCGCCGTGGATGGCCGCAGAGACGAAGAGGTGCGCGCCGGGCTTGCGTCCCCGCACCACGCGCGCGGGCAGGAACACCTCCGCCTGGCCGTAGGGCCGCGCCACGGGAATGCGCAGCGAGACCGCGCGGCCGGGCGGGATCTCGACGTCGGCGATCCGCAGCGCCTCAGGCATCCGGCTTCGGGGTGCTCGCCGGGGCTGCGGCGACCTCCTCACTCGTGGCCTTCTTGCGCCGCCCGCGCGCCTTGGGCCGCGGAGCCAGGCTCTTGAGCGTGAGGGACTTGCCGAAGAGCAGCAGCGTGTCGCCGGGCAGGATCTCCCGGTCCTGGCGCGGATTCGGAATCGTCACGCTGCCGCGGTTGATCGTCAGCACGAGGACGTCGCGCTCCCGCAGCTTGCTGTCCCGCACGGTCTTGTGGGCCAGCTCGGAGCGCTCCTCGATGGGAATCTCCATCACGCCGTAGCCGTGCTGGAGCGTCATGCGCTGGCGGATGTCGATCTCGGGGAAGAGCACCTCCTCCTCGATGTGCTTCACGATCTCGCCGGCCACGTCCACCTCCGTGGCGCCCTCGATGCCCTCCAGGCCCGGCGAGGAGTTGACCTCCATGATGCCGGGCCCCTCGGCGCCCTCCAGCATGTCCACGCCGGCCACGCGCAGGCCCATGATCTGGGCGGCGTGGACCGCCGTGCGCGAATACTCCTCGTCGAGCTCGACGGGCTCGGCGCGACCCCCGCGGTGGACGTTGCTGCGGAACTCGTCCCCCTGCGCCACGCGACGCATGGCCGCCACCACGCGGTTGCCCACCACGAAGGCGCGGATGTCGCGACCCTTGCTCTCCTTCACGAACTGCTGGATCAGCACGTTCTGACGCGCGGCGCTCTGGAGCGTCTCGATGATGGCCTCGGCCACCTTGCTGGTGTCCGCCAGGATCACCCCGATGCCCTGGGTCCCCTCCAGCAGCTTGATCACCACCGGCGGGCCCCCCATGCGCTCGATGGCCGCGAGCACCGCCTCCCGCCGCTTGACGAACGAAGTCTTGGGAATCCCCACGCGGTGACGGCTCAGGATCTGGATCGAGCGCAGCTTGTCCCGCGAGACGGTGATCGCCTGCGACGAGTTGAGGCAGAACACGCCCATCTGCTCGAACTGGCGCACCACCGCCGTCCCGAAGAACGTGATGGACGCCCCGATCCGCGGGATCACCGCGTCGTAGCGGCCGAGCGGCTTCTCCCGGTAGTAGAGGCGCGGATTCCCCTGCTCCACCTCGATGGAAAAGCCCATCGTGTCGAGCACGCGCGCCTCGTGCCCGCGCATCTCGCAGGCCTCCTTGATGCGTCGCGTGCTGTAGAGTCGGCGGCCGCGGGAGAGGATGGCGATGCGCATGGAGACTCCTTCCGGCCGTCAGGATACCCCGGGGACGAGCCACGGGGCAGAGGCGGCAGGGAGCGGCGGGATCCCTATCCTGTGCTGACGGGAGGCCGGAGCGGGCATGGCGGACGAGGTCGCGACGTCGGGGCGAGGCGGGGAGATCCTGGAGGGCCTCACGCCGGAGGAGCGCGAGGAGCTCGAGCGCAAGCGCTACGTCAAGAAGGGCGGCTCCCTGGTCTGGATCGAGCCCGAGAGCGGCGTGCGCCGGGAGCGGATCTCGAACCTCTACTACGTCCGCACGGACCGGGGCGTCTTTCGCGTGAGCCGCATCAGCGGCGAGATCGTGGAGGTGTGAAGCGTGGGCTTCCGCGAGATCCTGGTGTGCCACGACTTCTCGGAAGACTCCACCGCGGCCCTGGATCTCGCCCTCGAGCTGGCCCGCTCCCTCTCGGCGAGCCTGCACCTGCTCCACGTCTGGCAGCGACCGGTGGAGATCCTGTCTCCCTACGAGGTTCCGCTGCCGGCGTCCGTCGCCCAGGAGGCCCGGGCCCGCGCCAATCGGCGCCTGGAGGAGGAGGCCGAGCGGGTGCGCCGGGCCGGCGTCCCGGTGCGCGCGTCGCTGCGCGAGGGCTCCCCCGCCGAGACCATCGCGGAGACCGTCCGGGAGCTCGGCGCCGATGTGGTCGTGATGGGAACGCGCGGGCGCACCGGGCTCGCCCACGTGCTGCTCGGGAGCGTGGCCGAGCGGACGCTGCGCCTCGCCCCGTGCCCGGTCCTGACCGTGAAGGCGAAGCCGGCGGCGTAGCTCAGCCCGGCCCCTCGGCCTCCCCCGTCATGGGGACGAAACGCACCGGAAACAGCCGCTCTACCTCGTACCCAGCCGGCGTGCGCGTGTGCACCTCGAGCTCCTGCAGCGCGTCGCCCACCGGGATCACGAGGCGGCCGCCCGGGGCGAGCTGCGCCAGCAGCGGCGGCGGCACGCGGGGCGGGGCGGCGGTCACCACCACGGCGTCGAAGGGAGCCGCCTCGGGCCAGCCGCGGTAGCCGTCGCCGTGGCGCACGCGCACGCGCTCGTAGCCCAGACGCCGGAGGGTCCCCGTCGCCCTTCGGGCGAGCGGCTCCACGATCTCGATGCTGTAGACCTCGGCGCCCAGCTCCGCGAGCACGGCCGCCTGGTAGCCGGAGCCGGTCCCCACCTCGAGCACCCGGTCTCCCGGCTCGACCCGCGCCGCCTCGCTCATGGCGGCCACCACGTAGGGCTGGCTGATGGTCTGATCGTGGCCGATCGGCAGGGCCCGGTCCTGGTAGGCGCGGGCGCGCTGCGCGGGCGGCACGAACTCGTGACGCGGCACCCGGCGCATGGCGGCGAGCACGCGCGCGTCGCGAATGCCACGCGGCTCGAGCTGCTCCGCCACCATGCGCGCCGCGGCGTCCGCCGGCGCGTCCGGCGCGGGGAGACCCCCCTCGGGCCGACAGGCCGCGAAGCCCGCCGCCGCCACGGCGGCCCCAGCCAGCGCCAGCGTCGCCCGGGCTCGCCTCACGCGGGCGTCCGCCGCACGCCGCCGCGACTCGGCGCCCCGAGCCGGACGATCAGACTCGAGGTGTCCCAGCGTCCGCCGCCCAGCGCCTGCACCTCGGCGTAGAGCTGATCCACCAGCGCCGTCACGGGCAGGGACGCTCCGCTCCCTCGCGCCTCCGCCAGCGCCATGCCCAGGTCCTTGCGCATCCAGTCCACCGCGAAGCCGTGCTCGAACTCTCCGGCCAGCATGGTCTCGTGACGGTGCTCCATCTGCCAGGACCGGGCGGCACCCTGGGCGATCACCTCCACCACGGCGTGTGGGTCGAGCCCGACGGCTCGCGCGAAATGAAGGCCCTCGGCCAGGGCCTGGATCAGGCCCGCCAGGCAGATCTGGTTGACCATCTTGGCGAGCTGGCCGCTTCCCGAGGGCCCGAGGAGGCGGGCGTGACGCGCGTAGGCCGCCAGCAGCGGACGCACGCGCTCGAAGGCGTCCGGATCCCCGCCCACCATCACCGTGAGAGTCCCGCCCTCCGCACCCGACTGCCCACCCGAGACCGGAGCATCCAGGTATGCCGTGCCCCGGGCGCGCGCCCGCGCCTCCAGCTCGCGTGCCAGCCCCGCCGAGGCGGTGGTGTGGTCCACGAAGACCGCTCCCTCCCCCATGGCGTCGAGGGCACCGTCCGGCCCCGTCGCCACCGCCCGTACGTCCTCGTCGGCGCCCACGCAGCAGAACACGAAGGAGGCTCCCGCCGCCGCCTCCGCCGGCGTCCGGGCGCTTCGTCCCGGGTGACGCGCCATCCAGCGCTCGGCCCTGGCGGCGGTGCGGTTGTACACCGCCACCTCGTGGCCGGCGCGGGCCAGGTGCCCCGCCATCGGGAAGCCCATGGTGCCCAGCCCGAGGAACGCCACCCGCTCCGCCATGGCGCTCAGGGTTCCCGGTTTCCCGGTGGTGTCAATGCCCGCGCGGGCTCCGTTATGATGCGCGCATGGACTTCGTGAAGCTCGACCGCATCCCCACCATCAAGACGGTGATGACGCCGTTCCCCTGGTACATCCACGTCGAGGACGAGCTCGCCCACGCCCTCGAAGTCATGGAGGAGCACGACATCCGGCACCTCCCGGTGACCGAGGGCGGCAGGCTCGTCGGTGTCGTCACCCAGCGCGACATCGGCCTGCTGCGGGACGCCGCGGTTCGGGAGCCACGGGCATTGAGCGTGGGAGAAGCCTGCGTGCGGGACGCCTACGTGGTGGACGTGGACGCGCCCCTCGACGACGTGCTCCTGGAGATGGCACGTCGCCACATCGGATCGGCGCTGGTCACGAAGAACGGCAAGCTCGCCGGCATCTTCACGGTGACGGACGCGTGCCGGTGCTTCGGCGAGCTGCTCCGCGCCCGCTTCCCGAGCCCGGGGGGCGACGAGGCGGCCTGAGCCCGACGCGCTCAGAGCTGCAAGATCTCGAACAGGCGGGCGTACTGGAGCAGGTGCCGCATGCCCAGGAAGCGCTCGCGCACGCGCTCGCGCGCCGCGGCGCCGATGCGCCGCGCCAGCTCCCCGTCCTCCAGCAGCCGTTGCAGCGCCGACGCGAAGGCGCGGCGGTCACCCGGGTCGGCGAGCAGCAGGCCGTGGACCCCGTCTTCGATCTGGTCCTGGATGCCGCCCACGGCGCTGGCCACGACCGGCCTGCCCTTCCACATCGCCTCGGTGACCGTGAGTCCGAAGCCCTCCTGGAGGCTCTTCTGCACCACCACCGTGGCGTGCCGCTGGAGGGCATTCACGATGGCCGCGTTCTCCTCCACGTCCGCCGTGGGCAGGCAGGCCAGATGCACGCGCGCGCGCACCATCTCGGGCAGCGTGCGCCACGCCGCCACGACACGATCGTAGACCTCCGCGCCCTCGGGATCGTCCGCCACGGCGAGCACGTCGGGACCCGCCAGCACCAGCTCCGCCCCGTGGGCGTTGCCGGACTCCAGCAACGTCGCGAAGCCCAGCATCACACCGATCGGATCCTTGAGCAGGTCCCAACGCGACACCTGCACCACGAGGGGTGTCTCCCAGCTGGGAGCGCGACCGTGCCGCACCACGTCCGCCCGACGCTCGACGCGCCCGGGCGTGTCGTCCTCGCGTCGGAACGTGCACGCCGCACCCGGCGGCGGCGGCCCCTCCACCAGGCCGACGTCGGCCAGGATGCAGCGGACCGTGTCCAGATCGAGCTCCTGGTTCTTGGGCGAGAAGGCGTCGATGCTGGGCTGGATCACGTGCGACTTGCCGTGGTCGCAGTAGCTGGGGACGTAGCTCTCCCGGGAGAAGACGAAGGCTGGAACCTCCTTCAGGTAGGGAAACAGGAAGGTCCAGCCCCTCTCCACCTGGTCGTTGCGAGCGTGGTCGCCCACGTGGCAGCGCCAGATGACGTGCGCCCCGGCGCGCTGGAGCGCGGGCGCCAGGCCGGCGGTCTGGGGATCGTGCAGCAGCACGACGTCACCGCGCTTCACGCGCGCGACCAGCTCCAGGGCGGCCCCGGAGAGCGTCTTCTCGTAGATGGCCCGGGCCTGCTCCCCGAGTGGGCTCCCGTCTCCCGCCGAGCCATGCAGGGCGTGGTGCAGCCGCTTCGTGACGCGGAAGAAGGCGGGGTTGCCCCGCAGCACCATCCAACGCGTGTCGATGCCGGCGCCGCGCGAGAAGGCCAGCAGCGGGCGCAGCATCTCCGCGACGCCGCCGCCGACGGCCGTGGAGTTGACGTTCCACAGCACTCTTCCGTCCAGCCGCCGCTTCAAGGAAGCGGCCGTGCGCAGCGCCGCCCGCGTGGGAGCCTCGCCCATCACCGCGGCGAAGTTCTCCACGCGTCGGACCCCGACTCGGATCTCGTCCAGGTGTGTCACGGCAACCCCAGCGCGCACATCGCGCCCTGGGGATTGCAGCAGGCGGACGGTCGGCTGGCAAGGGATTTCCCACCCGCTCGCGGCCTCGCGCCGGGCGGAGGTGTCGGCCAGCCGACACTCGCGCGTCCTCCGTTTGGAGTCAGGATGGGAGCCAGCCTTGCGATCCGGTTGAGGTACCCTCCCGGGCGCGCAAGTCACCCGAGGACCCATGCCGGAAGGTCTGGATCGCGAGAGCCTCGAGCTCACGCTCGAGTCCCTGCGGGAGTTCGCGAAGCTCCGGCTCGGGCCCGAGCAGCTGCTCGAGCTCGACGCCCGCGACGAGATGCCGCTCGAGGTCGTGCGCGAGATGTGCGGTCCCCAGCTGGGCATCCAGCTCTTCTTCGTGCCCGAGGAGTTCGGCGGCATGGGGGCGGGCGCCTTCGACGTCTACCGGGTATGCGAGGAGCTGGCCCGCATCGACCTCGGCGTCGCCACCGGCCTGCTGGCCACCTTCCTGGGCAGCGATCCGATCCGCGTGGGAGGAACCCCCGAGCAGCGCGAGCGCTGGCTCTCGCGCATCGCGGAAGAGGGCCTCCTGATGGCGTACTGCGCCACGGAGCCCGAGGCCGGCAGCGACCTTGCGGCGCTGCGCACCACCGCGACGCCGATCGAGCGAGACGGACGCGTGGTGGGCTACGAGCTCCATGGGCGCAAGCAGTGGATCAGCAACGGCGGCGTCGCGGATGCCTACACGATCCTGGCCCTGGCGCCCGGGGGTCCGAGCTGGTTCGTGGTGGGGAAGGGAGCGCCGGGTCTCCAGGCGGAGCGGCCGGAGGACAAGCACGGCATTCGCAGCAGCAACACCGCGGCCCTGGTCCTGGATGGCATTTCGGTCGAGCCGGAGGGGCTGGTGGGAGGCGCCGAGGGGCTGGGTCTGGCCCAGGCGCAGCAGGTGTTCGGCTACACCCGGCTCATGGTGGCCGCCTTCGGGCTGGGCGCGGGCTGGGCGGCACTGGATCGCGCCATCCCCTACTCCCGCGAGCGCATCCAGGCGGGCTCGCCCCTCGCCGAGAAGCAGGGCTACACGCACAAGCTGATCGTCCCCCACGCGGCCCGGCTCGAGGCGGCCCGCGCCTACATCGAAGAGACCGCGCTTCGTCTCGACGCGGAGGAGAGCTCCCTCAACACCGAGGGGGCCATCGCAAAGTACCTGGCCAGCGAGGCCGGCAACCAGGCCGCGGACGCCAGCATCCAGGCGCTGGGCGGCTACGGCTACGTCCGCGAGTACCTGGTGGAGAAGATCAAGCGCGACGTCCGCATCACCACGATCTACGAGGGAACCTCGGAGATCATGGAGATGACCATCGCGCGGGACCGGTGGCAGCTGCACCTGAAGACCCGGGGCCAGCACTACGTCCGCCAGGCGGAGGCGCTGGCCTCCCTGGCCTCCGCCGACCCAGCCTGCGGAGCCGACGTCGCGGGCCTGGCGCTGCGTGCGCTCGGCGCGGTGATGGAGCGCGCCCGGGTGGCGCGTCTGACCCGCAATCAGCACGTGCTGTTCCGCCTGGGAGAGCTCTGCGCGTGCGCGGAGGGCGCGGCCAGCCTGGCGCGACGCGCCGCGGCGTCGGCGCGCCGCGAGCTGCCGGAGAAGGCGGACGCGCGCTTCGGACCCGACGCCCTGGCGACGCTGGCGCGCGTCTACGCTCGCGAGGCGGCGCTGCGCGTGGCCGAGGAGGGCCTGCGCTGGGTCGTCGGCGCCGACGGCGTCCCGGATGCCGAGCTGGCGGCCTTCACCCGGGCGCTGGACCTGGACGCCATCCACCGCGCCCAGGCGCACCTGGTCGCCGACATGGATGCCGCCGCCAACGCCTTGTACGGACGTCAACCGGCCCGGGCCGAAGCACCCGCGGCCTGAGCGCCTCGGAGAAGCGACCCATGCAAGACACCGCCGGCCGCGCCATCGCCATCGTGGGGGTGAGCGCCATCCTGCCCGACGCGCCCGACGCCGCGAGCTTCTGGCGCAACGTGAAGGACGGCCGCTACAGCATCGGCGAGGTACCGCCGGAACGCTGGGATCCGGCGCTCTACTACGACGCCGATCCCTCGGTCCCGGACAAGACCTACTCGAAGATCGGCGGTTGGGTGCGCCAGTGGGACTGGGAGCCCATGAAGTGGCGTCTCCCCATCCCGCCCAAGGTGGCCGACGCCATGGACGACGGGCAGAAATGGGCGGTGGCATGCGCCCGCTCCGCCCTGCTCGACTACGGCGAGGATCGACCGCTCGACCGCGAGCGCACCGCGGTGGTGATCGGCAACGCCCTGGCCGGCGAGAAGCACTACCTGACCGCCCTGCGCATCTTCCTGCCCGAGTACGCCGCCGCGCTGTCCGCGAGTCCGAGCTTCGCGTCGCTGGATCCCCAGGCGCGCGAGCGCATCGCCCGCGAGATGCACGACCAGATCGCCGGGCGCTTCGCCGAGAGCACCGAGGACACCATGCCCGGCGAGCTCGCCAACTGCATGGCGGGCCGCATCGCCAACCTGTTCGACTTTCGGGGACCGAACTTCGTCTGCGACGCCGCCTGCGCCGCGGCGCTGGCGGCCCTGGATGCGGCCGTGGAAGGCCTGGTGGAGCAGGAGTACGACGCGGCGCTCGTGGGCGGCGTGGACCGCAACATGGGCGCACCGGCCTTCGTCAAGTTCTGCAAGATCGGCGCGCTCTCCGCCACCGGAACGCGCCCCTACGCGGACGGTGCCGACGGCTTCGTGATGGGCGAGGGGGCGGCCTTCTTCCTGCTCAAGCGCCTGGAGGACGCCGAGGCGGCGGGCGACCGCATCTACGCCGTGGTGCGGGGAGTGGGCGGCTCGAGCGACGGCAAGGGCAAGGGCATCACGGCGCCGAACCCGGTGGGACAGCGCCTGGCCATCGAGCGCGCCTGGCGCAACGCCGGCCTCTCGCCGGCCAGCGTCGGCCTCGTGGAGGGGCACGGGACCTCGACGCGGGTGGGCGACGTGGTGGAGGTGCAGAGCCTCACCGAGGTGTTCGGGCGTGCGGGCCTCGCTCCCGGCTCGGTGCCGCTCGGCTCCGTCAAGTCGAACATCGGCCATCTGAAGGGGGCCGCGGGCGCCGCGGGTCTGCTCAAGACGATCTTCGCGCTGCACGAGAAGGTGCTGCCGCCGAGCCTGAACTTCGAACGCCCCAATCCCAACATCGACTTCGCCCACTCGCCCTTCTACGTGAACACCGACCTCAAGCCCTGGGATCCGCCGGCGGACGGCGTGCGGCGCGCCGGCGTGAGCGCGTTCGGCTTCGGCGGCACCAACTTCCACGCCGTGCTGGAGGAATACGTGCCGGGCCGGCTGGCGCGACGCACGGCCCAGGCGGACGTTCCGGGCCGCGTCGCGGCGGCGACCCGAGACGTGGCCCAGGCCCGGGCTCCGCGCCGGGGAGCACTCGTCCTGGGGGCGCCCGACGTCGCGGCGCTGAGCGAGCGGCTGGCCGCGGTGGAGCGCGAGGCGCGGGCCGGTCGGGCGCCGGAAACGCAGGCTCCCACCCAGGCGGATCTCCGCGCCCCGGAACGCCTGGCCATCGACTACGGCGACGCGGCCGAGCTCGCAACCCGCGCCGGGCGTGCGGCGCGGGCCCTGGCCGGCGACGAACCGGCCGCCTGGAAGGCGCTGCGCGCCCAGGGCGTCTTCCGCGGGAGCGGCCACCCGACGCCCGTCGCCTTCCTCTACACGGGCCAGGGCTCGCAGTACGTGAACATGCTGCGGGAGCTGCGCGAGCACGAGCCACTGGTGGCGGCCACCTTCGACGAGGCGGACCGCGTGCTGCGGCCCCTGCTGGATCGCCCGCTCACCGACTACGTCTTCGCCGATCCCACCGATGCCGAGGCGTGCGCCCGCGCGGAAGAGGCGCTCAAGCGCACCGAGATCACCCAGCCCGCCGTCCTGACGGTGGACGTGGCGCTCACGCGGCTCTTCGCCGCCCACGGCATCGAGCCCGACATGGTGATGGGGCACAGCCTGGGCGAGTACGGCGCCCTGGTGGCGTCGGGCGCGCTGCCCTTCGCGGACGCGCTCGAGGCGGTGAGCGCCCGGGGCGGGGAGATGGCCCGCCTCACCACCGAGGACAACGGTCGCATGGCCGCGGTGCTGGGCCCGCTGGAGCAGATCGAGCGCGTGCTGGAAGGCGTGGACGGCTACGTGGTGATCGCCAACCTGAACAGCACGAGCCAGGCCGTGATCGGTGGTGCCAGCGAGGCGGTGGAGCGCGCCATGCAGGCCTGCGCGGACGCCGGGCTCCAGGCGGTTCCGCTGCCGGTGAGCCACGCCTTCCATACCGCGATCGTCGCTCCGGCCAGCGAGCCGCTGCGCCGCACGCTGGAACGGCTGCACCTGGCGCCTCCGGGGATCCCGCTGGTCGCGAACCTGAACGGCGACTTCTATCCGATGGACACGAACGCGGTGCCGCGCATGCTGGACCTGCTGGCGGCCCAGGTCTCGTCGCCGGTGCAATTCGTGAAGGGGCTCGAGACGCTGTACGCATCCGGCGCGCGGGCCTTCGTCGAGGTGGGACCCAAGAAGGCGCTGCACGGCTTCGTGGAGGACGTGCTCGGTGCCCGCGAGGGGGTGCTGCCGCTCTTCGCCAACCATCCCAAGGTGGGCGACCTCGCCAGCTTCAATCAGGCGCTGTGCGGCCTGTATGCGGCGGGCCGCGGCGTCGCGCGCGACGAGGCGACGACCCGCCAGGCCCCCGTCCCGCGCGAGGTCTCCCCGGCGACGGCGGCGCCCACGGCTGCCCCCGCGGCGGTGGGCGCGCTCCCGGCGGATCGCGTGGAGGAGCTGGGCCGACTCTTCGCCGAGTTCCTGGAGCGGGGGTGGCGCGTCTACCGGGGCGACGGCGAGGCGCCCGCCGCCTCGGAGGCGCCGGTCGTGACCGGCGCCGCGCTCGGCCTGCCCGGGGCCGCGCGCGTCTTCGACGACGACCACGTGCAGCGCATCCTCGACGGCGAGCAGGGCATCGACGTGATCCCGGCCCGCTTCCGCAACGCCATGGTGGAGAAGCACATCACGCGGCTGGTGAAGAGCGCGGACGGACCGCACTTCGAGACCATCGAGCACCCCACGGAGGTGATCAAGCTCGCCGCCCGGGCGGGAGCCTTCGACCTGGAGCGGGAGTTCGGGGTCGACCGGGAGCGCATCGCCGCCTTCGACGTCACGACGCGGCTGGCGGTGGCGGCGGGCCTGGAGGCGCTGCGCGACGCCGGCATCCCGCTGGTGATGCGCTACCGCACCACGCACAAGGGCACCCGGATCCCCGAGCGCTGGGTGCTTCCGGAAGGCCTGCGCGACGAGACGGGGGTGATCTTCGCCTCCGCCTTCCCGGGCTTCGATGCCTTTGCCCGCGAGCTCACCCGCCAGCAGACCGAGCACGGCCTCCACCAGCAGATCGAGGCGCTGGAGAGCCTGCTGGCGCGAGTGGTGGAGGAGGCCGACGGGCACGACGTCCTGCGCGACGAGATCGAGCGACGCCTCCACGAGCTGCGGGCGCGCCTGGAGCACGAGCCCTACGTCTTCGACCGACGCTTCCTGTTCCGCGTGCTGCCCATGGCACACGCCCAGCTGGCCGAACTGATCGGCGCGCGTGGTCCCAACACGCACGTGAACTCCGCCTGCGCCAGCACGACCCAGGCCTTCGCCCTGGCCGAGGACTGGATCCGCGCCGGACGGTGCCGCCGCGTCGTGGTGGTGGCGGCCGACGACGTGACCACCGACGACCTGCTGGAGTGGTTCGCCTCCGGCTTCCTGGCCACCGGCGCCGCCGCCACCGACGACGTGGTGGAGGAGGCGGCGCTGCCCTTCGATCGCCGCCGGCACGGCATGATCCTCGGCATGGGCGCCGCCGCGGCGGTGGTGGAGAGCCCGGCCTGCGCCCGGGAGCGCGGCCTGCGCCCGATCTGCGAGGTGATCTCCACCGTGACGGCCAACAGCGCCTTCCACGGCACGCGCCTGGACGTGGACCACATCCAGCGCGCCATGGAGCAGTTGGTCGCGCAGGCGGAGCGCCGCTTCGGTCTGGACCGGCGCGCCATGGCCCGGGAGATGGTGTTCGTCTCCCACGAGACC
Organism: Myxococcota bacterium; assembly: GCA_041577015.1. Taxonomy (GTDB): domain Bacteria; phylum Myxococcota_A; class UBA9160; order UBA9160; family PR03; genus JBFGJV01. The sequence goes on along the minus strand of JBFGJV010000003.1, from coordinate 705 downwards.
TACACGCCCGCGCGGGGCGGCAGCGCCGCCGCCGAGGTGCATGCCCTGCGCCAGGTGTTCGGCCCGGACGCGGACCACGTGGTGGTGGCCAACACCAAGGGCTTCACAGGACACCCGATGGGTGTGGGCATCGAAGACGTGGTCGCCATCAAGGCGCTGGAGACGGGCGTCGTGCCCCCGGTCCCGAACTACCGGGAGCCGGATCCCGACCTGGGACGGCTGCACCTCTCCCGGGGCGGCGCCTATCCGATCCGCTACGCGCTCAGGCTGGGCGCGGGCTTCGGCTCGCAGATCAGCTTCTCGCTGCTGCGCTGGGTCCCTGGCCCCGACGGCGCGCGTCCGAGCCCCGACGAGCTCGGCTACGCCGCGCGCATCCGGGACGCGGGCGCCTGGAGCGCGTGGCTGCGCACGCTCTCCGGAGACGCGAGCCCGGAGCTCGAGGTCGTGAACCGGACCCTGCGCCTGAAGGATCGCGGCGCGCCGGCGTCCGAGCCTGCGCCCGAGGTCCGCCCGGCGGCGGCGGCACCCATCCGCGCGGCGGCGCCGGCGGAGCCGAGGCCGGAGCCGGCGCCCGAGGGCGGCGACCCGGTCCGCGAGCGCGTGCTCGGGATCGTGGGCGACAAGACCGGCTACCCGCGCGACATGCTCGACCTCGACCTCGACCTCGAGGCCGACCTCGGCATCGACACCGTGAAGCAGGCCGAG
>JBFGJV010000002.1:0-42448 GCA_041577015.1 Myxococcota bacterium | reverse complement strand
GTACGCCCGCCGTGAAGCCGCCGCGCACGCCGTTCAGCGCCGCGGTGCGGGCCTCGCTGGTCAGGTCCACGAACTTCGGGAGCGCCACGGCCGCCAGGATCCCCAGCAGGGCAATGACGACCACGAGCTCGATGATGGTGAAGCCGGATCGGGTTCGGGAAGTCATGATGTCTGGTCCTTCTTCGCTCCGCGGGGATCGAGCCATCGGTAGGGCTCGACCGCCGTCAAGGTGAGCCCCCGGATCTCCTGTCCATGGGGCTCGAATTCTCCGTCGGGGGTGGAATCGGCAGTCAGCAGCCGGTACTTGAACCGAATCCGGGATGGCCCCGGGAGAGGCGTCTCGACGAATTCCCCGTGGCGCACCCGGTAGATGAGCACGCGCTCGCCCCGGTCGAAGTACCACCGCCCGCCTGGGACCGTGGTCGGATCGGGAGCGTCCAGCTCCCCCAGGTAGTTGCCGGGGCGCTCCGCCAGGCGATCCATCGGGTTCGTGTCCAGCAAAACCCGCAGCGACGCCGGCTCTCCGCGCAGCACGTGGCTTGCCACCTCCAGCGCCACCGCGCTGCGCAGCGTGCCCACCACGTGCTCCACCGCGGCATGCTCCGCGTCCACCTGGAGCAGCTGGAGGCGACGGTTCAGGTGCAGAGCCAACACGGCGACGATGCAGATCACGACCAGCAGCTCGAGGAGCGTGAAGCCTGCCCTCCTCATCCGGACTTCACCGCCGTGGCCAGGTCCCACATGGGGAGATAGACGCCCAGCGCCAGCACCAGCACCACCGCCCCGATGCCCACGATGAGCAACGGCTCCAGGTTGTCGCTGAGACGCTTCAGGTCGTAGTCCACCTCGCTCTCGTAGGTCTCGGCCACCTCGCGGTGCATGTCCCCGAGCGCCCCGCTCTCTTCGCCCACGGCGATCATCTGGAGCATCAGCGGGTCGAAGAGGCCGCTCGCGGCCGCCGCGCGCGCCAACGTCTCGCCGCGCTCGATACCGCTCTGCATGGCGCGGATGCCGGACGCGATCCAGTCGTTGTCCACGGCCCGCGCCACGATCTGGAGCGTCTGGATCACGGGCACGCCCGCGGTGAAGGTCATGGCGAAGGAGCGCGCATAGCGGGCCAGCGTGGCCCGCTCGACGATGCTGCCCACGATCGGGATGCGCAGCTTGGCCCGATGCCAGCGCAGCCGACCGTCGGACGTGCGCAGCCAGAGCCGCACGGCGACCGCGGCGCCCAGGCCGAGCAGGAGCAGGTGGTGCCAGTGGGCCACGGTGAAGTTGGAGGTGGCGATGAGCACGCGCGTGGCCCAGGGCAGCTCCGCGCCGAGGCCTTCGAAGGTCTTCACGAAGGACGGAATCACGAACAGATTGATCAGCACCATGGCCGCCCCGATGGCCAGCAGCACGAGCTTGGGATAGCGGGTGGCGGCCTTGATGCGCTTGCGCGTCTCGCGATCCAGCTCGAGGTAGCTTCCGATCTGCCCGAAGGCCTCCTCCAGGCGCCCGGTGTTCTCGCCCACGCGGATCACGGCCACGAAGAGCGTGGAGAAGACGCGAGGATGGAGCGCCAGGGCATCGCTCAGCTCGTGACCCGAGCGGAGTGACTCGCACACCGCACGCAGGATACGGGCGAAGGCGCGGTTGCGGGTGCTGTCGGCCAGGCCGTTCATGGCCCGCACGATGGGGATGCCCGCCTTCGAGAGCCGGTACATGTGGCGGCAGAAGACGATGCGGTCCTCGGCGCTCACCCGCTCGGTGAGGATGGCGAGGGGCAAGCTGGGCGCCTCCTCCCCGTCCTCCTCCACCGGAGCGATCCGCACCGGCACGACCCCCGTGGCGAGCAGCTGCGAGGCCACCGCCTCGGGCGTGGCGCCCTCCATCTCCGCCTCCACCAGCAGGCCCTGGGCGTTGCGCGCTCGGTAGGCGAAGACCGCCAAGACGCTCAGGCCCCCGCGGATGCGGCGGCGGAGCCGTCCGCCGGAGCCCGGCGCGGCGCCCCGATGCGGTCCTCGCGGTCCTCGGCCACGCGGAGCACCTCGGCCAGGGTGGTGACGCCCCGGGCCGCGTAGTCCAGCGCCGACAGCGTCAGGGGACGGAAGTCCTGGCGTCGTCGCGCCGCCTCGGCGTAGGCTCCGGGATCGTCGTGGCGCAGGGCATCGGCCATGGCCGCGTCCACCTGCAGCAGCTCGAAGACGCCGAGCCGGCCGCGATAGCCGGTGCCGTTGCACTGGGTACAGCCGGGACCATGCTGGAAGGAGAGCCGGCCGGCGTCGGGCCCCACTCGCGCCTCCAGCCAGACCCGCTCGCCGGTCTCCAGCTCGTAGGGCGCTCGACAGCTCTCGCAGATGCGCCGCACCAGACGCTGGGCCACGATCGCGCGCAGCGCGGCCCCGGCCAGGTAGCCGGGCGCACCCATGTCCACCAGGCGCAGCGCGCTGCTCACGGCGTCGTTGGTGTGGAGCGTCGAGAGCACCAGGTGTCCGGTCATGGCGGCGCGCAGGCCGATCACGGCGGTCTCCTGGTCGCGCATCTCACCCACCATGACGATGTCCGGATCCTGGCGCAGCGCGGCTCGCAGCACGCGGGCGAAGGTCAGATCGATCTTCGTGTTGACCTGCACCTGGTTCACGCGAGGCAGGCGGTACTCCACCGGGTCTTCCACGGTGATGATCTTCTTCTCCGCCGAGTTCAACTCGCGAAGGGCACCGTAGAGCGTGGTGGTCTTGCCGCTGCCGGTGGGTCCGGTGACCAGCAGCAGCCCGTGCGGGATGCGAATGAGCCCGCGGATGCGCTCGACCATCTCCGGGGGCATGCCGGTGTCGTCGAGACTCAGGGCCTCCGCGGACTGGTCCAGCAGCCGCATCACCACCGACTCGCCGTGCTGGACCGGCATCGTGGAGAGGCGCACGTCGACGCCGTGGCCCCTCACCTTGAGGTGGAAGCGACCGTCCTGGGGCAGTCGCTTCTCGGAGATGTCGAGGCCCGACATCAGCTTGAGCCGCAGCACCAGCGCGGAGGCGATGCGCCCCCCCTGGATCCGCTGCTCCTGGAGCACGCCGTCCACGCGCTGTCGGACGCGCAGCGCGGTCTCGTCCGGCTCGATGTGGATGTCGGAGGCCCCCACCTGCACGGCGTCCTCGAACAGCGAGCGCAGCAGCCGGAACACCGGCGCGTCGGTGGACTCCTCGCCCACCTCGAGGTCGCCCAGGTCGAAGTCGTTGGCGGCCAGCTCCTCCTGGAGCTCCTCGGCCAGGTTCGTGATCTCGCCGGTGCGCCGGTAGAGGCGGTCGATCGTGGCCAGCAGGTCGGACTCGCGAACCAGCGCCTGGCGGATCGGTCGCTTCAGGATGCGGGCCACCTCGTCGGCGGCGAAGACGTCGGTGGGGTCCACCATGCCCACGACGAAGTCCCGCCCCGCGTCCTCGAGGATCACGGCGCGGAAGCGGCGCGCGTGGGTCTCGGGCAGCCGCTGCGCCACGTCCGGATTGAAGTGATAGTGGCGCAGGTCGACGAAGGGGATGCCGAGCTGCTCGGCCAGGAACTCGAGCAGGCGTTCCTCGCTCAGGTAGCCCAGCTCCACCAGCATCTGCCCGAGCTTGCGCCCGCGCTTCTTCTGCTCCTGGAGCGCGGTCTCGAGCTGCTCGTCGCTGATCAGCCCGTTCGCGATGAGCAGGCGGCCGATCCTGAGCTTCTGGCGGCCCACGCGCTTTGCGACGGCCGGCGGCGTCACGGCGCCTCCTGCAGGGCGCGCAGCCGTGCATCCACCCAGCCTCGGGACGCGGCGTCGAGCGCCTGGACCGCGAGCGCGTTGCGGTAGGCGCGCGCGGCGTCGGCGGGCCGGCCCCGGGCCTCAAGGGAGATGCCGAGACCCAGCCACCAGAGGCCTTGGCGCGGCTGGCGTCGCAGCACCTGGCGGTACAGCCCGGAAGCGCGCTCGTGGTCACCGGCTCGCTGGTGCAGCGCGGCCCGAAACGCGTGGTACTCGGGATCCGCGTGGAGCGGGGGCGGGGCCACTTCGAGCCGCGCGAGCGCCGCGGCCACCTCGCCCCGATCCACCAGCACGCGGGCCGCCAGCTTCGCCAGCGCAAACTGGCTGGGGTCGCGCTCGAGTCCCTGCTCCGCGATCGACAGCGCCTCGTCCACCTGGCCGTCCCGGACGAGAAGCGAGGCCAGCGTGCGCCGAGCGGCCACATGGGCGGGATCCACCTGGAGCGCGGCGCGGAGCAGGTCGGACGCTCCGGAGGCGTCGCCGTGCGCGGCGCGCTCCAGGGCCTCCCGGTGCATGCGGCCCGCCCGCTCGCTGGCCGTGAGCGGCCGGGGCTGCTTGTGCAGCGAGGCAAGCGGCGGCGGCTCCGGGTGCCACGGAGCCTCCCACGCGGCGACATCGGCCTCGAGCCCGCCCGTGGGTAGCGGCGGGGTCGAGGGCGCGGTGGCGACGGGTGGCATCGTCTCCCGGGAGGGCGCAGCGAGCACCGCCGTGGGGGGCGGGACGGGCTCCGCGTCGGCCTGCTCCGGCGCTCCCTCCTCGGCGCCCACGCCGGAGAGCAGTGCGATGCCGAGCGCCACGCCGAGCGCGGCGCCCCCGAGCAGCGCGCGTCGCGCGAGAACCTCGGGCACGTCGCCGACGAGGCTCACTCAGTCCGTCCATCCCAGGTGGAGCGATTCCTCCGAGCCCGGTCGCAGCTCCTGCAGCCGTTCGCCCGTGGCGTCCAGCACCGTCCCCCAGGTTTCCTCGTCCACCACGGTGGGACGCAGCAGGATCACGAGCTCCACCTTGCGCGTGTCCTCGCGCTCGTGCCGGAACAGGCGCCCGAGCACCGGGATGCGGTCGAGATACGGGATCCCCGCGTCGTCGTACCTTTCGTCGCGCTGCATGAGTCCCCCGATCACCACCACCTGACCGCTCCGGGCCCGCACCACGCTGTCCGACTCGCGGATCGTGCTGAGCGCCAGCGGAAGGCTGAAGTCGCCGTCCTCACCGCCGATCGAGAAGCTCTTGAGCTGGTCCTGCACCTCGCTGATGGAGGGATGGATGTGGAGCGTGATCCAGCCGCTCTCGCCCACCTGCGGCGTCACGTCCAGGGCGATCCCCGAGAAGAAGGGCGTCAGGGTGATGTCCGGCGAGGTGGTGGTGGCTGCGCCGGTCACGGTCGTCGTGGAGATGTCCGTCACGAAGAACTCGTCGCTCCCCACCTTGATCACGGCCTTCTGGTTGTTCAGCGTGGAGACGCGCGGGCTCGAGAGCGTGTGCACGTTGCCCTGGGTCTCCAGCAGCTCGATGAACGCCGTGAAATCGGTGCCTTCGATCGCCGCGGTGAAGACGCCTCCGAAGGCGGAGGTCGCGGTGCCCTCGGGCAGGGCCGCCATCAGCGGATCCAGGATTCCGGTGTTGCCGGCGATCTCGGAGACGCCGTCGTCGATCGAGGTGCCACCACCGGTCTGGCCCAGCAGGACGTCCGGATCCTCGTTGGCCAGGTAGGCCCAGTTGATGCCGGTCTGGTAGCCGTCGCTCAGCTCGACCTCGAGGATCTTCGCCTCCAGGACCACCTGCCGCTGGAGGCTGGCCCGGACCGACTCCAGGAACGAGCTCACCTCACGCAGCTCGCCGGGGCTGGCACGCACCACGACGACGCCGGTGTGCGGACTCGCCACGATCTCGCGACCTTCGCCATCGCTCACGATCGCCTCGAGCGCCTGCACCAGCTCGCGCCAGAAGTCCGCCTTGGAACGGGTCTCCACGCGAGTGCCGGAGATCGAGGCGGGGGCCTTCTCGCCCTCCACCAGGCCGTCCCGGCGTTTCAGGCTCCGCTGGCCCTCGGAGACCTGGCCCGAGCTGACGCGCGTCTGCGAGCTTCCCAGGCGCGCCACGTCGAGGTAGTCGATGCGGAAGATCTGGCTCTTGAGACCGCGCGGGAGCACGTGGAAGCCGTAGTCGGTGCGGCGGTACTCGTAGCCGTAGACGTCCCGGACGGCGTCCATCACGTCCACCACCCGTGCGTTCTTGAGCGTGAGCGAGATCATCCCCTCGACGGCGGGATCCAGCACGATGCTGTGGGGCGTGTCCTCCACGAGCCCCATGAAGAAGTCGCGCGCGGGTGCGTCCTTCACCGCGATGTCGAAGCGCGGCTCGCGCGTCTGCTCGTCCGCCGCCGGCTCCAGATCGAGCGGCGGCAGCAGGGCGTCGCTCACCTCCGAAGGCGGCGCGCCTTCGGCGCGGGGCGTGGACTCTGCGCTCGGGCTCGTGGCCCCCGCCTCGGGAGCATCGGGCCGGTCGCTCGGGACCGTCGTGCAGCCGCTGGCGAGAGCCAGCGCGAGGAGAGCGACGAGGAGACCGCGACTTCGATCGAGAGGCTTCATGCTGTCGTCACTCCTCGGGAAGGTTCCACTTGCGGAGAACCGGCGGAACCAGCGTCAGATCCAGCGGCCCGTCCGGGCCGGCGAGGCGGACGGTGGTGGGGGAGATCGCGAGCACGCGCCCGCCCTGCACGCGGTCGCCGACCCGCACCGTCTCGCCATCGATCGTGGCCAGACGGCGCTCCGGGGACACCAGGATCGAGGTGAGCCCACGGCGCGGCTCGGCCGGATCCGGTGCCCCACCGGGCACCGCCGGCGGCCGGGTGGGATCCACCAGCTCCGCCGTCGCCACTGGCGCCACGAGGAGCACGAGCATCAGGACGAGGCATGCGCGTTCAGACACCGATCCAGGCCTCCCCGTGACTGAGCGTGTGGAGGCGGAGCGTCACGCGGGCGGTGGGATGCTCCGTCACCTCCAGGTGCAGCTCGTCCCAGTAGATGCGCCAGGGCTGGGCCTGGATGGCACGCAGGTAGCGGAGCGAGCCCAGGTAGGTTCCTTCCAGCTCCAGCTCGAGGTCGTGGCGCCAGAGGGCCGTGGGGGAGTCGCGCTCGACCTCGCCCGTGTCTGGGAAGGCGGGAGCCGCGGGACGGGTGGTCAAGCGCACGAGGGCAAGATCCTGCTCCCGATCCAGCAGCTCCTCGAGCACACGCACGGCCTCGGACGCCGCGACCACGCCGAGCTCGAAGTTGCCGAGGCGCGCCTCCAGGTCCTCGACCTCCGCGCGCAGCCGCGCCTCCGCGCGTCGATTGTCGGCATCCGGGCTCTCCGCCAGCCGGCGCGTCAGCTCCCGGGAGCGGCTCTCGAGCTCCTGCACCGCTTCCACGGTCTCGGTCAGGCCCGCCGCCAGCGCGTCCCGTTTGGCCAGCAGCGGATCCATCAGGAGCCCGCTCCAGAGCGCCCACACCAGCGCGCCGCCCGTCAGCAGCACCAGGAACCGCTCGCGGGGCGTCCGTGCGTCGATCCACGTGGTCATGCTCCGGACCCACGCCGTCACGGCGCCGTCTCCTCCGCCCGGGTGCTCAACGTGAAGTCGAGACGGGTGGCGTCTTCCGCTTGTCGGGAGAGCTCGAGCTTCTGGAAGCCCGTGCCCTCGAAGGCCCACTCGCCCTCCAGCTCCTGCAGGAAGCGCGGCACGAGATCGGCGTGAAGGCTCGAGCCCACCAGCGCCACCGAGGCGCCGGCCTCCGTCACGTGCACCTCCCGGAGCCAGAGTCCGGAGACCGGGCGACGGGCCAGGCCCTCGAGCACGTCCGGGAAGCGCCGCGCGTCGGCGCGTGCGTGGTGACTCAGGTTCTCCAGCAGACGGACCTTGGCGTCGCGCTCTTGCGACAGGGACCGCACCCGCTCCTGGAGCGCCGCGTCCACGGGCCGCGCGGCGTGCTGGCTGGCGAGCTCCGAGACCCGGGCCTCCAGCGCATCGCGCCGGGCCTCGAGCGCGGCGAGGTCGCGGCTGGCCTGTGCGTTCTGCCACGCCGCCCAGGCGCCCGCCGCGCCGAGCAGCAGCGTCGCGAGCCCCGCAGCCTGGGCCAGGCGCCGGGCGGAGAGGGGTGCCTCGACGGGATGGAGCGCCCCACGCCCCAGGTCGATCGAAGGGGACCCGGACGACTCGAGCGCGGCCGCGACCGCGGTGAGCGCCCGGGCCTGAAGCGCGTAGGGAAGCGTTCCCTGGACCGAGAGCCGCTGGGCCACTTCGAGGCCGTGCACGCTCACCGAGAGGTTTTGCGAGAGATAGGGGAGCAGCGCCGGCACCTCGACGTCCGAGGGTGCGAGCAGCAACCGCGAGGCCGAGCTGCGCCCGAACGCGCTCTCGTAGTAGTCGAGGGAGCGCTGGATCTCGAGCAGCAGATTTTCCAAAGCGGGAGCCTCGTCCGCAGCAGCGCCCTCCAGATCACCGCCAGCCTGGGCCGCGAGCTCGTCGAGACTCACCGAGAGATGACGGGCCGCGTAGAGGCAGCCTCCCTCTCCCATCACGAGCAGTCCGTCCTTGGCGCGAAGCTGCAGCAGTGCGACGCTGCGCGGCGTCTCCGAGCTCGGCTCCAGGTTGAGCAGCACGCTCTCCGGCACCGAGACCGCGGCCGGCTCGAGCCCCGCTTCGCGAGCCCAGTCGACCGCCCGACGCACGGCATCCGGCCGGGCTGCGGCCACGTAGACCTTGCGGGGCCTCGCCGGCGACGGCGTCTGCGGCATCTCCAGCACGTCCATCGCCGCGGAGTCGGCCTCGAAGTCGATCAGGTCCTTGACGATCCAGCGTGCCGCCTCCCGCAGCTCGTCGGACGGCACCTCGGGCGCATCGATGAGGCGCAGGCTGTAGGCGCCCTCGGGGAGGATCCAGACGCAGCGTGAGCCGACGAGCCCGTGCTCGCGGACCGCGGTCTGCAGCGCCCGCCGCCCGTCCCCGCCGCTGGCGCGCTCGTCGCAGACCTCGAGTCGCGGCCCGTCCGACCCGTGCACGACACTGGCCAGGGCGAAGCCGTCCACGGACCAGGCGACACCCACGGTGGTCTCGGGTTGCGAAGCTTTCCTGCCCCAGGAGAACACGCCGGCCTTTCCCATCCTCGCGCGGCGCCCTGAACGGAGATGGGGCGATACCGGTCGTCGCATGCGACGACCGCGACGGCGCCTGCGCGTTTTCCTCCACGCGTCCCCCCGTCGGGGGGTAGCCGGCGGGACGCGTGCCCCGCGCAAGAGATCGGCCGTGATCCTGGAAAAGTTTAACCAGGGCGCACGTCCCGCGGGTGGGGATTCCGTCGGATTTCCGGCGACTTTCCTGTCGCTGGGGTGAAGCTCGCAGAGCGGGTCCGGTAAACGGTGCAGCGCCTCGATGGGGTATGCTGCGGTCCGGAGCCAGCGTGCGCATCCGAGTCCTGGGATCCAGTGCGGGAGGCGGACTGCCTCAGTGGAACTGCGGATGTCCGAACTGCGTCCGGGCCCGGGGACGAGAGCCCGCCCTCACGCCCCAGACGCAGCCCTCGATCGCCGTGTCGGCGGACGGGCAGCGCTGGTCCCTGGTCAACGCGAGTCCGGACGTGCGGGATCAGCTGACGCGCTTTCCAGGCCTGCACCCCCGCCCCGGCAGTCGCGACCTGCCTCTGGACACGATCGTCCTCACCAACGCCGACCTGGATCACGTGCTGGGGCTGCTGGTCCTGCGCGAGGCGCTGCCGCATCGGATCGTCTCCACGCCGTGGGTGCGGGACGCCCTGCTGGAGCACAACGCGGCCTGGCGCCTGCTCGAGCCCGCGTGGGGCATCGCGAAGCTGGACCAGCCCGTCCCGCTCGACCGGCAGCGTCGCCTGGAGGCGCGGCTCTTCCCGGTGCCGGGCAAGGTTCCCCACTGGCTGAGCGGCCTCACATCCAACCACCCGGAGGCCACCGCGGCGCTTCGGCTCACGGACCGCGAGACCGGGCGCCGGGTGGTATACGCGCCCGGCGTGCAGGCCCTGGATCCCGGTCTGCTGGCCGAGCTCCAGGGCGCCGACTGCGTGTTCGTGGACGGCACCTTCTTCCGGGCCGACGAGCTCTCGCGCGTGCGTCCCGGCGCGCCGGACGCGCACCGCATGGGCCACGTACCGATCGACGGTCCAGGCGGAAGCCTCGAAGCCCTGGCCGGACTGCCCGCGCGGCGCCTGTACGTGCACGTGAACAACACCAATCCGATCCACGACCCGGCGTCGCCCGAGGCGGGGGCGGTGCGACGCGCCGGCATCGAGATCGCCCGGGACGGGCGGGAGATCGAGGTGTGAGCCGGGGCGCGACGACCTTCGAAGCTCGCCTGCGCGCGATCGGGCGCACGCACTACCACCACCGACATCCCTTCAACGTGCGCATGCACGAAGGCAGGCTTCGTCCCGACGAGATCCGCACCTGGGTGCGCAATCGCTACTACTACCAGACCCGCATCCCCGTGAAGGACACGCTGATCCTGGAGCGCTCCGACGAGCCCGACTTTCGAAGCGAATGGGCACGTCGTCTCGACGACCACCAGGGGCGCGAGGACGAGGTGGGCGGACTCGAGCTGTGGCTGCGCCTCGCCCAGGCGGTGGGGCTGGACCGTGACGAGGTGGCGGCGCTTCGGGACGTGCTGCCGGGCGTGCGCCGCGCCTGCGACGACTACGTGGCCTTCGTGGAAGGCCACTCCCGGCTCGAGGGCGTCGCCGCCTCGTTGACCGAGCTCTTCGCGGGAGAGCTGATGCAGGGGCGCATCGCGGCCTTCGAGCGCCACTACTCCTGGGTGAAGCCGGAGGGGCTGCGCTACTTCCGGAATCGCACCGCGCAGGCGCCGCGCGACGCCGAGTTCGCGCTGCGCTGGGTCTGCGAGCAGGCGTCCACGCCGGAGGACCAGGAGCGCTGCCTGGTCGCCCTGGAGACGAAGTGCAAGATCTTGTGGCGACTGCTGGACGAGGTGGAGGAGGCCTGCGCCCGTCCGCGCCTCTCCCGCGCCGCGACGCTGCGACAGGACCCTCGTGACGACGGCCCGCTGTGCGTGCTGCCGGAGCGGGCCATCCGCCTCAACGACAGCGGCCTCGAGGTCCTGGCGCTCTGCGACGGACGGCACAGCGTGGACGAGATCGTGGCGGAGCTGCGACGCGCGCATCCGGAGGCGGGCGCGGTCCTGGACGACGTGCGCGGCTTCCTTTCTCGCCTGGAACGTCTCGGCGTCCTGGTGCGCGCGGCGTGAGCTCCCCGCGACCCTGGAACCTGGTCGCGGAGCTCACCTACCGCTGCCCCCTGCGCTGCCCCTACTGCTCGAACCCCGTGGACTTTGCAGGCGTGCCCGATGCCCTGGACGCGGCCGGGTGGAGCCGCGTCTTCGAGCAGGCCGCGGCCCTGGGCGTCGTGCATGTGGGCCTCTCCGGAGGGGAGCCCTGCGTGCGACGCGACCTGGAGGAGATCGTGGGAGGCGCCGCCCGGGCGGAGCTGCACCCCCATCTCGTGACCGGCGGCGTCCCCCTGGACCCGGAGCGTCTCGAGGGCCTGGCCCGGAGGGGACTGCGGAGCGTGCAGCTCTCGATCCAGGACGCCACGGCGATCGACTCGGACGCCGTGGCGGGGGTCGCCTGCTTCGAGCGCAAGCTGGGCGTCGCCCGCGCCGTCCGGCGCCTCGGCCTCCCGCTCACGCTCAACGTGGTGCTGCATCGCCGGAATCTGGGACGCATCGCGGAGCACGTGGCCCTGGCGCGCGCCCTGGACGCGGACCGCCTGGAGCTGGCGAACGTCCAGCTCGAAGGCTGGGCGCTGCTCAACCGCGCGGCCCTGCTTCCCACCCGGGAGCAGCTCGAGTCGGCCGCACGGACCGTGCGCGAGGCGCGGCGCAACGGCCCGCGGCCGGAGATCGTCTTCGTCCTTCCCGACTACTTCGCCGACCGTCCCAAGCCCTGCATGGGGGGCTGGGGACGGCGGACCCTGGTGGTGCGTCCCGACGGCCTCGTCCTGCCCTGCCAGGGCGCCGGCGATCTGCCGGGCCTCGAGTTCTGGAGCGTGCGGTCACGCTCGGTGCGCGCCTGCTGGGCGGAGGCTCCCGGCATGAACGCGTTCCGGGGCGAGGCCTGGATGCGGGAGCCGTGTCGCTCGTGTCCCGAGCGGAGTCGCGACTTCGGCGGCTGCCGCTGTCAGGCCTTCCGCCTGACCGGCGACGCGGCCGCCACGGATCCGGCGTGCCGTCTGGCGCCGCTCCACGAGCGGGTTTTGGCAGCGCGCCGCGAGGCCGAGACGCGGGCCCCGAACTGGCGCATGCGTCGGCCGTCGCGGGCGCCCGCTCAGGCCTCCGAGGCCTGCTCCGTCTCGGCCTCGAGCGGCACCCAGCCCAGGCGCTCGAGCTCCTGGCGCGCGGCCTCCTCCTCGGACACGTAGACCGCGATCGCGGCCACGTCGTCGGCCCGGGGCTCGAAGTCCGTGTGCATGGGGAGCCACTCGGAGCCTCGCTGCACCGCCAGCACGGCGTAGGCGTCCGGGCCCTCTCCGCCGATGCCGCGCGCCTCGACCTGGCCCGCCCCCTCCCCCGTGGGTTCCCCCCTACCCGCGAAGCGATAGTGATCCACCCGCGCCTGCCCGCGACGGACCCGCACGTTCCAGCGCTCCACCTCCTTGGGCCCATCGAAGAGCACGCGCACGCCACGTTTGGCCAGCATCGCCGGCGTGATGCCTGCGTCCGCGCGGTTCAAGGCGGCATAGCAGGCGCGCACCCCGAACTCCTCGCGCGCCTCCTGGGCGAAGAGGCCGTTGACCTCGTCGTTGGCGGTGAGCCCGATCGCGACGCGGGCCTGCTCCAGCCGCGCCCGGGCCAGGGTGCGCTCCTCCAGCGCGTTGCCGTACACCACGGGGAAGTCGCGCTCCTCGGCCGCGCGGCAGTGGCCGGGATTGGCGTCCAGGAAGAGCACGCGCGTGTTCCCCTGGCGCAGGATCTCGCCCAGGGTCAGGCCGAACTCCTCGGCGCCCAGGATCGCCACCATGTCGCGACCCGGCGCGCGCACCCCCAGCAGCCAGGCCGCCAGCGGTGCCGACCCGGCCTGCACCACCACGGTGAGCGCGATGGTGAGGAAGACCAGGGCACGCAGCTCGCTGCCTCCGGCCATGCCCTCCGCGTCGAGCACCGCCGCGAAGAGCGAGGCCACGGCGGCGGCGACGATGCCGCGCGGCGCAATCCACGACAGGAACGCCTTGTCGCGCAGGTCGAGATCGGAGCGCACGGTGCTCACCACGACGTTCGCCGGACGCACCAGGAACGCCAGTGCGGCCACCGTGAGCACGCCGCGCCAGCCGAGCCCCAGCACCTCGCTCACCCGCACGTCCGCAGCGAGCAGGACGAACAGGATGCCCAAGAGCCCCACGGTGAGCAGGTCCTGGAACTCGCGCAGCTCGCGGCTCACGCGCGTGTCGAGGTTGCCCACCACCACGCCGGCCACCGTCACGGCGAGGATGCCGCTCTCGGAGAGCACTGCGTTGCAGACCTCCGAGAGCACCAGCACCGCGCCCAGCGTCACCAGGTTTTCGAGCCCCTCGGGCACCACCCGGTCCAGGGACAGCAAGCGGCCCAGGAGGAAGCCGAACCCGGCGCCTGCGAAGGCCCCGAAGCCGAGGCGGACCCCGAGCGCCCAGAGGCCGCTGGCCACCTCGGTGGTGGGCGCCAGCACGATCTGGAGCGTGATGGCGGCCACGATCGCCCCGATCGGGTCGATCAGCACGCCTTCGGCCTCCAGCACGGTGGCCAGCCGGCGGCGCAGCGGGACGTTGCGCAGGATGGGCCGGATCACCGTGGGACCCGTGACGATGACGAGCGTTCCGAAGATCACCGACAGCGTCCACGGCCACTCCATGACCCAACGGGCCGCGAGGCTGCCTCCCACCGCCGTGACGATCGCGCCGGCCGTCACCAGCATGCGGATCGCGGAGCTCTGATGACGCAGGCGTCTCAGATCCAGGCTGAGCCCGCCTTCGAAGAGGATCACGGCGACCGCGATCTGCACCAGGCCGAACAGGCCCTCGCCCAGCCGATCCGGCCGGATCAGCCCGGCGCCGTCCGGGCCGAGCACGACGCCCACGCCCAGCAGCAGGACTATGCTGGGCAGTCGCAGGTGACGCGCCACGACCTGCGCCGTCACGCCGGCACCGAGCGCCAGGGCGAAGATCAGCTGACCTTCCGGACCGTGCATCGCGCGGCGGGGAAGCTAACACTCCGGCTCAGGCGGCGCGCGGCCCCGCGGACGCCACAGCGCCGGCCTCGGGTCCGCGCCGCAGGCGGCCCTGGAGATCCTCCAGGCCCAGGTACAGCGCGGGAACCACGAAGAGCGTGAGCAGGCTCGCCACGGTGAGTCCGAACACGATGGCCGCGGCGAAGGGACCGAACACGATCGAGTAGCCGGTGATGCCGAGCGCCATGGGAGCCAGGCCCGTCACCGTGGTGACGGTGGTCAGCAGGATGGGACGGAAGCGCTTGCGGCTCGCCCGGCGCACCGCATCCAAGGCCGGTGTGCCCCGGCGGCGCTCCTGGTTCACGAAGTCGATCAGCACCAGCGAGTCGTTCACCACGATGCCGGCCAGACCCACGATCGCGTACAGGACGTACATGGAGAGGGCGTAGCCGTCGAAGAGGCTCGAGAGCAGGAAGAGCCCCATCGCCACCCCGATGAACGAGAACATGATCACGCTCATGACGATCAGCGGCTGCAGGTAGGAACGGAACTGCGCCGCGAGGATCGCGTAGATGGCGAGCACGGCCAGCAGCAGCGCACGCCGCATGTCGGCGAAGGCGTCGTCCGTGGCCTGGAACTCGCCGCCGAAGACCAGGTTCACACCAGCGTATCGCTCGACGACGTCCTCGAAGCGCGCGCGCATGTGCTCGTTGACCTGCACGGAGGTGGCCTGCTCGCCGTCCACGTCGGCGTAGACCACCACGGCGCGCTGAGCATCGTAGTGGTACAGGCGCTGGAAGGTGCGCTCGAGCTCGATCGTGGCGACGTCGCCCAGCTTGACCCGGGAGCCGGCGGGAGTCCGAACCTCCACGTCGAGCAGATCGCCGATCTTCCGGCGCTGGTCCTCCTGGAGCAGCACGCGGATGTCCACGTCCTCGTCCGAGAGCGGATCCTTGAAGGTGGAGGGCACCACGCCGTCGTTGGCCGCGACGAGCGTGAGCCCCACGTCCTCGAAGGTGAGTCCGTGCAGCGAGGCCCGGTGCTCGTCGAGCACCAGGCGCAGCTCGCGGGGGCCGATCGGGACGTTGTCCTCGATGTTGTACACGCCCGGCAGGCGAGCCAGCTCGGACTTCATCTCGTCCGCGATCTGCTTGGCGACGCCGTAGTCCTCCGACTGGACGCGGATCGCCACCGGCTTGCCGATGGGAGGGCCCGCGCGCGGGGGGGCCACCAGGAGCTTGCGGATCGCAGTGGGATGCTCGCTCCAGTGGCGGTCGAGCCGCTCGCGGACCAGATCCAGCACGCGGGTGGGGTGCGCGATGTTCCGGCGCGTGTTCGGGAAGGACACGAACATCATGGCGTGGTTCACGCCGATGATGGGGATCAGGTCCGCGTTGAAGCCGAAGCCCACCGTGGTGGAGACGTCGCTCAGCTCGTGGGCCAGCTCCCCGAGCGCTCCCTCCACGCCCGCCACCACGGCGTCGGTCTGCTCCAGGCCGAAGTCCGTGGGCGCCTCGATGCTCACGATCAGGTTGTTGAAGTCGCTGGGGAAGAGGTCCACCGGTACCCGGGAGAACAGCCCCAGGGCGAACAGCAGCGTGGCGAAGGAGAGCGCCAGGAAGGCGCCGCGGTGCTGGAGTACCGGCGCCTGCAGCCGCGCGTAGCCCTCCCGCAGCCGGTCGATGGAGCGCTCCACCCGCATCCGCGCTCGCGAGGAGACCCGGCGCAGCCAGCCGAGATCTCCGGCTGCCAGCGTCTCCGCCGCGGTCCGCCGGCTGCCCCAGTCCAGATAGTGCGCGGGCAGGACGATCAGCGCCTCGAACAGCGATCCCAGCAGGCAGACGATCACCGTCTTCGGCAGGATCGACATGAACTCGCCGCTCGTCCCGGAGACGGTGAGCATCGGGATGAAGGCCGCGATCGTGGTGAAGATCGCCGCCGTCACCGGCCACATCACCTCCTCCGTGCCCTTGACCACCGCGTCCAGCAGGGGGATCTCTTCCTCCACGTGTCGGTAGATGTTCTCCAAGATGATGATGGCGTCGTCCACGAGCATTCCGGAGACCATCACGAAGCCGATCAGGGACAGCGAGTTGATGGTGATGTCGAACACGGGAAACAGGATCAGCGCCATCAGGAAGGAGAAGGGCACGCCCACGATGGCCAGCAGCGCGTTGCGCATCCCGACGGTGAGCCACAGCACGAGGATCACGAAGGCGATCCCCAACAGCAGGTTGGATTGCATGATGCCCAGGCGCGCGCCCACGTACTCGGAGGTGTCCCAGGTCACGGTCGCGCCGATGCCCTCGGGCATCCGGGCCGTGTGGTCGTCCACCAGGGCGCGCACGCTCGCCACCAGCTCCATCACGTCGGTCCCGCTCTCCTGCGAGATGCCCAGGAAGATGGAAGGCTTGCCCTCGTAGCGGTTGATGATGCGGCGCTTCTCGAAGCCCTCCACCACCTCGGCCACGTCGGCCAGGCGAACGTGATTGCCGTCCGGGCTCTTGCGCACCACCGTCTGCGCCAGGTGCGGGGCCGAGGTGAAGTTCCCCAGGCCCCGAACCGTGATCTCCTGGTCGCGCGGATCCGTGAACGAGCCTCCGGCGAAGTTCTGGTTGTTCTGGGCGATGATGCGGCTGATCTCGGGGAGGGTGAGGTCGTAGGTGAGGGCGCGGTACTTGTCCACCAGGACGCGCAGCTCCCGGTCCCGCATGCCCCGCACCTCGGCCTTGCGCAGGCCGGGGATGCGTTCCAGGCGATCCTCGAGATCCCGAGCGACCTCGCGGAGGGCGAACTCCCCGACGCCGTCTTCGTCCGTGAGCGCGACGAGGCAGACGTTGTAGACCTCGCTCACCGAGAGCTCGGTCAGGGTCGGCGTCTCGGCGTCCTCGGGCAGGTCGTCCACGCGGTCGATGGCTGCGCGCAGATCGTTCAACGCCGATTCGTACTCCAGGTCACTCAGCGTCTCGTCCCACTCCACGTTGATCTCGGAGAGCCCCTGGCTCGAGAAGCTGAACATCTCCTTGACGCCGAAGATCCCCTCGATCTCGTCCTCGATCTTGGTGGTGACGAGACGCTCCACCTCCTCGGGCGAGGCGCCGGGCCATGCGGTGAAGATCTCCGCGCTGTAGAAGGAGATGTCCGGGTACACGTCCACCGGAATGCGTGGCGTGATGAAGGCTCCCGCCAGCAGGATGAACCCGAACAGGAGGTTCACGAGCACCACCTGCCGCACGGAGAAGCGCGGAAGACTCACGAGGCGTCGCTCCGGAGCAGGCGGACGGGAGCGCCGTGGCGGAGCTGGCGCAGGCCCGAGACGGCGATCTCCTCCCCGGGCTCGAGGCCGGAGGTGACCGCCAGGTCGGCGGGCAGGAAGGGCAGCTCGCGCACCTGGATGCGGCGGCGACGCGCCACCCAGAGATCGGCGCCGCCGTCCCGCTCCAGGACGAAGACGAAGCGCAGTCCGTACTCGTCGCGAGTGGCGTCGCGAGGGATCACGGTGAGCGTCTCCGCCCCACCGAGCTCCAGGACGATGCGGGCCACCATGCCAGGAAGCAGCCGCCCCTCCTGGTTCGGGAGCTCCACCTGCACCGGGAACTTCTTCGTCTCGGAATCGGACGCGGACCCGACGCGGACGATGGAGCCGGTGAAGGACTCCCCGGGCAGGGCCTCGAGCCGCAGGCTCGCGGGCGCTCCGGGCCGGACCTCCACGATCTCCCGGTCCGAGAGGCCCACCTGGACGCGCACGCGCTCGAGGTCCAGGAGCTCGGCGATGCGCTGGCCGGATTGGACGTACTCCCCCTCCTCCAGCGGGAACGAGCGCAGCGCGCCCGCGAAGGGCGCCCGGATGATCTTCTTGCCCAGGCGATCCAGAGCCTCCTCCAGCGCCGCGCGCGCCTCGCGCTGGGACGCGGCCGCCACGCGTTCCTGGTTCTCGGCCTCGTCCAGCGCGGCGGCGCTGGTGGCGTCGCGTTCGGCCAGGGAGCGACGCCGCGCCAGGCTGAGACGCGCCAGCTCGAGCTCGCTCCGGGTGCGCGCCACCGCGGCACGGGCACGATCCACCGCCACGCGCGCCATCCGCGTGTCGATCCGGGCCAGCAGCTGACCCTCCTCGACCCGATCCAGCTCCTCGGCGCCGAGCTCCACCACGCGCCCGTCGGTCTCGGCGAACAGCTCCACGCTGCGGCGGGCCTCGACGACGCCGGCCAGCTCGGTCCGGGGCTGCACCACGCGCGACTCCACGCGGTGGGCGATCACGGGCACCGCCGCCGCCTCCTGGCCCACGGCCTCCCGCGCGTCGGGTCGCGGTGTCGTGTAGAGCAGCAGGACGCCGAGCGCACCGATTCCGAGCGCTGCCAGGAGGATTCCCGTACGCAGCAGCCTGCGGCGAGAGGCCTCAGCCATCCGACACCACGGGGCGGAGCGCGGGTCCGGAGCGCGACGGGGAGGCATCCCCCTGCTCCGCCGTGGCTCCGAGCAGTACGTCCAGGGAACGCCGCAGCTCGTCTGCATCGGCTCCCGCAGGCTCGAAGATCGCGCGGTACAGCAGGCCGTCGAAGAGCGCGAGCAGCGCCGAGACCAGGGCGTCGGGCGACGCGTCCGTCCGCACCGACCCCTCCCGCTGCGCCGCTCGCACCGCGTCGGTCAAGGCGGTCACGCGGCGCGCGTAGAAGGCCCGCAGCGCGGCGCACAGGCGAGCGCGTGCCTCGGGTTCGCGCGCCACCACCCCCCAGGCCTGGAGATGCAGCTCCAGGCGGTCGCGCACCACCGGAAACGCCCGCACCATCGTCTCGAGCCGGCCCCGCAGTCGCCCGCGAGCGTCGGCGGACCGCTGCGTCGGCCCGTCCAGGGAACGCTCGGCCTCCGCCACCGACGCCAGCACGCTCTCCAGCAGCAGCTCTTCCTTGCTGGCGAAGTAGCGGTACAGCGTGCCCTTGGAGACACGCGCCGCGGCGGCGATCTCCTCCATACGCACCGCATCGAAGCCGCGCCGGGCGCCGGCCTCCCGGGCGGCTCGGAGGATGCGCTCGCGCTTGGCGTCGCAGGGGATGTCGAGGGCGGCACCGCCCATGGGGGGATGCTCCGGGCGTGCGGTACTGACCAGTCGGTACTCTACCGACGGGGACCGGAGACGGTCAAGGCGCGGTATCGTTGGGGCCCAGCCGCGGAACGCGGCTTCCCCGCATGCGTCGTCACCCGGAGGCCCGCCCTGAATCCTGCTCCCCCCGACGAGCGTCCGCTGGTGCTGGCGGCCAACCGCCTCCCCTTCTCCGTGCACCGGGGGCCCCGCGGGCTGGAGCGACGGCCGTCGCCGGGCGGTCTGGTGTCGGCGCTGGAGCCGGTGCTGCGCAAGCGCGGCGGCACCTGGGTAGGCTGGCCCGGGGTGGATCTGCGCCGGGGCGAGCGCATCGCCACGGGGGGCAAGCCCTACCGCGTCGCGCCCGTCCTGCTGAGCGAGGCGGAGGTCGCCCGCTACTACCACGGCTTCTCGAACCGGACGCTCTGGCCGCTCTGTCACTCCATGCCCGATCGGGCGCGCTTCGAACGACGCGACTGGGACGGCTACGACCGCGTGAACCAGCGCTTCGCCGAGGCCATCCTCGCGGAAGCCGGGCCGGCGGATCTGGTCTGGGTGCAGGACTACCACCTGATGCGCACGCCCAGGTTCCTTCGGCGGGCGGCAGCCGACCTGCGCGTCGCGTTCTTCCTGCACATTCCCTTCCCTCCCTACGACCTGTTCCGCCTGCTGCCGTGGGAGCGCGAGATCCTGGCGGCCCTGCTGGACTGCGACCTGATCGGCTTCCACGTGGAAGGCTACCTGCGCAACTTCTTCGACTGCGTGGAGCGTGGACTCGGAGCGCGCGTGGACCGCGACGCACGCGTGGTGGAGTACGGGGACCGCAGGGTTCGCGTCGGCGTGTTCCCCATCGGCGTCGACTTCGAGAGCTTCGAAGAGCGGGCACGCAAGGGAGAGCGAAGCGAGCCCGAGACGACCCGCACCGTCCTCGGCGTGGACCGTCTCGACTACACCAAGGGCATCCCCGAGCGCATCCTGGCCTTCGAGCGTCTGCTGGAGATGCACCCGCGCCACCGGGAGAGCGTGGTGCTGCTCCAGATCGCCGTGCCGAGCCGCTCCCAGGTGGCGGAGTACCGGGCCCTCAAGCGGGAGATCGACGAGCTCGTGGGACGCGTGAACGGGCGCTTCGCCACCGCCACCTGGTCGCCGATCCGCTACCTGTACCGTTCCTTCCACCAGGACAAGCTCGCCGCCATCTATCGCGACGCCGAAGTGGCGCTCCTCACGCCCCTGCGCGACGGCATGAACCTGGTGGCCAAGGAGTACGTGGCCTGCCAGGTGGAGGATCCCGGCGTGTTGATCCTCTCGCACATGGCGGGAGCCGCCGAGACCATGCGCGAAGCGCTCTTGGTGAACCCCTTCGACATCGAGGGCACCGCGGAGTCCATCCACCGGGCGCTCACCATGGAGGAGGCCGAGCGCCGCTCCCGCATGGCCTCGCTGCGCCGACGCGAGCGCCGCGACAACCTGGAGCACTGGGTGCAATCCTTCCTGGAAGCCGCCGCGCACACGGCGGCGCGTCTTCGCATCGCCCCCCTCAGCGGCGCGGAGTTCGAGCGCTGGCTGGCGCCCTTCCTGAAGCAGTACCGGCTGGCGCTGTTCCTGGACTACGACGGCACCCTGACGCCCCTGGTGGAGCACCCGAGCCAGGCCACGCTCGACGACTCGGTGCGCGAGCGGATCGCGACCGTGACGTCGCGCTCGGACACGGATGTGGCCATCATCAGCGGGCGCAAGCTCGAGGACGTGAGGCGGCTGGTGGGGGACGATCGCATCTCGTACGCCGGGAACCACGGCCTCGAGATCGCGGGGCCCGCCATGCCGGACTTCCGGCACGAGGACCTGGTCCACTACCGGGCCCGGACCGAGGAGCTGGCCAAGACGCTGGAGCCCTTCCACGTGGCAGGCGCGTGGACGGAGCTCAAGGGCCCGACCCTCACCTGGCACTACCGAGCCGTGCCCGAGGAAGAGCGCGGGGAGCTCATCGAGAAGGTTCGCGAGACGATCACCCAGGCCGGCTACCAGGCGCGCGACGCGCACTGCGCCGTGGAAGGGCGCCCGCCCATCGGCTGGGACAAGGGGCGCGCGGTATTGCACCTGCTGCGCCTGCGCTACGGGCCGGCCTGGTCCGAGCGGGTGCGGGTGATCTACGTGGGCGACGACCAGACCGACGAAGACGCCTTCCGCCTGCTGTCGGGGCTCGCCGTGACCTTCCGGGTGGGCCCGGCCGACACCGTGACGCTCGCGACGCACCGGCTGCCGGACGTGGGCGCCGTGGAGGCGCTGCTGGCGTGGCTGGCGGACCGCCCGCAGGGCACCGGCTGAGGGCGCGTCCGGACCCCCCGCATCACGGAGCCGCCGACGGTGCTCGACCCCGCGCTCTGGGCAGCTCTGGCCGCCTTCGCGCTGGCCACCTCCACGATCTCGGCCGTCGTGGGCATGGCGGGCGGGCTGCTGCTGCTCACCGCGATGTTGCTGGTGCTCGACCCGCTGGTGGCGATCCCCGTGCACGGCGTGGTCCAGCTGGCCTCGAATGTCTCGCGCGCCCATCTCCAGCGGCGTCACGTCCGCTGGCGGATCGTGGGCCGCTTCTCCTGGCTGCTGCTTCCGGCGGGCGCGCTCGGGCTTTGGGTGGCGCGCTCCGTCCCGCCCGACGCACTGCGGGTGGGGATCGCCGGCTTCGTGCTGGTTGCGACCTGGCTGCCGGGCACGTTCCGGCTCGGCTCGTGGAATCGCGCCGGGGATCCGGGGCGGCGCTTCGTGGCGGTGGGCGCCCTGGTGGGCTTTGCGAACGTGCTGGTTGGCGCGACGGGTCCGCTGCTGGCGCCGTTCATGCTGGCGCTCGAGCTTCCGCGTCAGGCCATGGTGGGAACCTTCGCGGCCTGCCAGACGCTGGGGCACCTGGCCAAGACGGGCCTGTTCGGGATCGGGGGCTTTCCGTTCCTGAGCTTTGCCCTGCCGACGGCCGCGCTGTGCGGGGCGGCGCTGGCGGGCTCCGTGGTCGGCACGCGCTGGCTCGAGCGCGTGGACGAGCGTCACTTCCGCCTGGCGGTCCGCGTGGTGCTGACTGCGCTCGCGCTGCGCCTGGCCTGGCAGGGGCTGCGGGGCGGCTGATCCGCGTCAGAACGCCAGGCGCAGACCGGGCCTGGGCCAGGCCAAGGCGACGAGCCGACCCGTCCCGGAGAGCGTGGCGAAGGCGGTGCGCAGATCCTCGCCTCCGAAGCAGAGGTTCGTGGTGAGGGGGTCCGGAAGCGGAACGTGCTCCACCAGCTTCCCCTCCGGCGCGATCACGGTGATGCCCCCGTTCACGAGCGTCGCGACACACACGTTTCCGGCGCTGTCCACGGCCAGGGAGTCCAGCAGCTGGAAGCCCGGAAGGCCCGCCAGCAGCTCCCCTCCCGCCGGCGTCAGCCCCGACGCGGCGCGCACCTGCCCCGGGGCCTCGATCTCCCAGAACCAGACGCGGCCGCTCCAGGTCTCCGCCACGTAGAGGCGATCACCCTGCGGCGAGAGCCCGATGCCGTTGGGCGCATCGAGTCCCCACAGCACCTCGCGGATCGACGAGCCGTCCGGCCGCGCGTAGTAGACGCCCCCACGATCGCGCTCCCGCGCCCGCACCTTGCCGTGATCGGTGAACCAGAAGCCGCCGTCGCGGTCGAACACGATGTCGTTGGGCCCGCGCAGGGCGTGACCGTCGCAGGCGCGGTAGAGCACCTCGACGGCACCCGTGTCCAGGTCGATGCGCTCGATGCGGCCGCCGGAGTAGTCGGGGGGCTGCTCGCCCGGCACCGTGAGGCCGTCGCGCCGGTGCCACGTGAAGCCGCCGTTGTTGCACACGTAGACCTTCCCGTCCGGACCGATGGCGGCGCCGTTGGGACCGCCGCCAGGCTCCGCCACCGTCCGCCGCGAGCCGTCCGGCGCCACGCGCGTGACCCTTCCCCCCTGGATCTCGACCACCAGCACGTCCCCGTCCGGAAGCGCGATGGGCCCTTCCGGAAACTCCAGTCCCCGGGTCAGCTCGCGTATCTCCATGGATTCTCCCGCCAGGTTTCGCCGTCCAGCATACGGCAACTTCCCGCGCTGCCTGACGAACTTCGCCACGAGCCCTACGTTCCGCTGGGGAGGACGCCATGCCCCGGCCGCCCGAGGCCGTGCCCGACGTGGCCGCGATCGCGGACGCCGTCTTCTCGCCGCTCGCCGGACGGGCGGCGCGCTCCCGCTCGCCGTCGTTCCCGCTCCACGTCGGGGATACCTGGCTCGAGCCGATGCCCGGCGCCCGCGCCGAGGATCTGCGCGCGGACGCCCACCCGGGCCTGCATCGCTACAGCGAGACCCGCGGCGTGCCGGCCCTGGTGGACGCGCTGGTCGAGGACACGCGTGCACGCCTGGGCCTCGCGTGCGAACGGAAGTCGATCGTCGTCACCGGCGGCGCCACGGCCGCCCTGGCGGCGGCGATCGCCACGGTGGCGGCGCCCGGGGAGGAGGTGCTGCTTTGCGCGCCCTTCTGGCCCTTGATCCGGGGCATCGTGCGAAGCGCGCGTGCACGACCCGTGGAGGTTCCCTTCTACGATCGGGTGGACGGGAGCGCGGCCGCGGTGGCCGCGCTCGACGCCTGCGTCGGCCCGCGCACCGTGGCCCTCTACGTCTCGACGCCCTCGAATCCGACCGGCCGCGTGCTGCCGGGAGACTGGCTCGAGGCCCTGGCGGCCTGGGCGCGCGGCCGTGGGCTCTGGATCCTCTCCGACGAGACCTACGAGCGGCTGGTGTACCGGGGGGAGCACGTCCCGATCGCGCGCTTCGCGCCCGAGCGGACGCTCACGGCGTTCTCGTTCTCGAAGGCGTGGGCGATGGCCGGCAACCGCGTGGGCTACCTGGTCGGGCCGCCGGCCATCGTGCGCGAGGTGCACAAGGTCACCACCCACACGCTCTACAACGCCCCGACCACGGGCCAGGTGGCGGCGCTGCGGGTGCTGGAAGACGGCACGGATTGGCTGGACCGCACGCGCGAGGGCTACCGCGGCACGGGCCAGGCGACCGCGGCGACGCTCGGCGTCGAGGCGCCCGAGGGCTCCACGTTCCTGTTCCTGGACGTGCGCGCGCACCTGGACCCGCGCGGTCTGGACGGCTTCCTGCTCGATTGCCTGGAGGACGGGGTGCTCCTGGCTCCCGGCGCCTCGAGCGGCGAGGCGTACGCCGGCTGGGTGCGTCTCTGCTACACCGCGTGCGCGCCGGAACGCGTCGCCGAGGCGGTGCGACGCCTGGCCCGACGTCTGGGGCGGCCGCCGGCCCGGGCCCGCCTCGCCGGAGGGAGCGGCGCGTGAGCGGGCGACGCTCGAGCCCGCCCCCGGAGCCGCTGGGCGATCCGCTGGTGTGGAACGACGCGCACCTGGACTCCGCTCCGCGCTTCCGGGTGGCCGGAGGCGAGGCGACCGTCTTCTCCGCCCGCGGTCCCGGCAAGAACAGCGCCAACGAGGACGCCGCGGCGTTGATCCCGTGCGGACCCGACCGCGGCGTGCTGGCCGTGGCCGACGGCCTCGGCGGTCAGCCCGCCGGCGAGGAGGCGTCGGGCCTGGCGCTGCGTCAGCTGGGCGAGGCGGTGCAGGCCGCCGTGCGGCGCGGCGACGAGGACCTCCGGCCCGCGATCCTGGACGGCATCGAGGCCGCCAACCACGAGATCCTGGAGCGCGGCACCGGCTCCGCGACCACGCTGGTGGTGGCCGAGATCCAGGGCGCCCGGCTGCGGGCCTATCACGCGGGCGACTCGCTCCTGCTGGTGGTGGGTCAGCGCGGTCGCGTCAAGCTCCAGACGGTCTCCCACTCGCCGGTCGGCTACGCACTCGAGTCCGGCCTGCTCGACGAGCACGAGGCCATGCACCACGAGCACCGGCACCTGATCTCGAACCTGGTGGGCTCTCCGGACATGCGGATCGAGGTGGGCTCGCCCATCCCGCTGGCCGCACGCGACAGCGTGCTACTGGCGAGCGACGGTCTCACGGACAACCTGCACGTGGTGGAGATCGTGGATCGGGTCCGACGTGGACCGCTCGCCCTGGCCGCGGCGGAGCTGGCCCGGGAGAGCCTGCGTCGGATGGAGGAGCCGCAAGAGGGCGTGCCCTCCAAGCCGGACGATCTCACCTTCGTGCTGTTCCGCCGCGCGGCCACGCGCCGGGGCGGCCGAGGCTCCACTTGAGCGAGCCGGCCTGGCAACGGGTGCGGGACCTGCTGGAGCGCGAGACGCCCGGGGGCGTCGTCGCCGTGCGCGGCTGGGTCAAGACCGCGCGTCACGCCAAGGCGTGCTCGTTCGTGGAGGTCACGGACGGCTCGGGCGTGGCGGGGATCCAGACGGTGATGGATCCGTCGCTCCCGGACTACGAGGACCAGGTGCGCCGGCTGCGCGCGGGCTGCGCGCTCGAGGTACGCGGCGAGCTGGCGGAGTCGCCCGGACGAGGACAGCGCTTCGAGATCCACGCCCGGGAGGTGCGCGTGGTGGGCGAGGTGGGCGACGACTACCCGCTCCAGAAGAAGCGTCACTCCTTCGAGTTCCTGCGCACGATCGGACACCTGCGCATGCGCACGAACACGCTTGGCGCCGTGATGCGCGTGCGCGACGCCGCCGCCCGGGCGGTGCGCGGCTTCCTGCACGAGCAGGGCTTCGTGGAGCTCCACGCGCCGGTGATCACCGCCTCCGACTGCGAAGGGGCCGGCGAGCTGTTTCGAGTGGAGACGGAGGGCGACGAGGACTTCTTCGGTCGGCCGGCCTATCTGACGGTGTCGGGTCAGCTCCAGGCCGAGATCGGCGCGCTGGCGCTGACGCGCGTCTACACCTTCGGCCCCACCTTCCGCGCCGAGAACTCGAACACCAGCCGGCACCTGGCGGAGTTCTGGATGGTGGAGCCGGAGGCGGCGTTCCTGGAGCTGGAGGGCAACGTGGATCTGGCGTGCCGCATGCTCCGCTCCGTGTGTCGCCGGATCCTCGAGGAGTGCGAGGACGACCTGCGCTTCTTCGACGCGCGCATCGAGCCGGGCCTGCTCGACACCCTCCAGGGCGTGGTCGAGGGACCCTTCGAGCGCCTCACCTACGACGAGGCGATCGCGATCCTGGAGCGCTCCAACCGATCCTTCGAGTTTCCGGTGGCGTGGGGCACGGACCTCCAGAGCGAGCACGAGCGCTTCCTGACCGAGGAGCACCTGAAGCGGCCGGTGGTGGTCAGCGACTGGCCGGCATCCATCAAGCCCTTCTACATGTACTGGAACGACGACGAGCGCACCGTGCGCGCCATGGACGTCCTGGTGCCGCGGGTGGGCGAGCTGGTGGGAGGCTCGCAGCGGGAGCATCGAGCCGAGCGACTGGCGCGTCGCATGGCCCATTGCGGGCTCCGAGCCGAGGACTACTGGTGGTACCTGGAGCTGCGACGCCACGGCTCCGCGCCCCACTCGGGCTTCGGTCTCGGCTTCGAGCGACTGATCCAGTTCGTGACCGGGATGGCGAACATCCGCGACGTGGTCCCCTTCCCGCGCGTGCCCGGCTCCGCCGAGTTCTAGCCCTCCGTCTCCACCCCGATCACCTGGAGGGTGCGGGGACCGTGGGCGCCCATCACCAGCACCTGCTCGATGTCCGCGGTCTTCGAGGGACCGCTGATCCAGGTGAGGTGGTGCGCGTGCAGCGCGTCGGGCGGGAGGCTTCGGAACGCGGCCTCGAGGTCGGTCGCGAGGCTTCCGGCCTCGAGGAGCAGCACCAGGTGCTCGGCCAGGAACAGCACGGCGCGGTTCGGTGCGTCGCGACCCAGCACGGCCACGGCGCCGTTCTCCGCCACGCCCAGCGTCCCGCGTACGGCGGCGACGCGGACGTCTGCGAGCGAGCAGGGATCGACGTTCGAATCGAGCACCTCCCACCCGCCCGTGGGGAGCCAGGCCGCGGCGGTGGCCTCCACCACGCGGCGCCCGCTCCGGGCCGCGACGGGAAGCGCCCCCTCCACCAGACCGGGCAGGGTGGAGAGGGGAAGCGGTCCGTGCGCCGTGCCGCCCACCGCCGCCAGGGCGTCGGCGAAGTCCGCAAAGGACGCGGCCACGGTCGGGGAGGACGCAGGGGGGTTGGGAGGAACGGCGCGGCGGGAAGCCCCGTGACGCACGCGGGCGAGGATGCGCTCGCGGGCCCCGCTCACGGGGCCGACCCACGACGCGTCCAGCGCGCACGGAAGCTCGCCCCGGGATGCGGCGGCAGCTCGCGGTCGCGGAGCCAGGCGGCGGCGGGGTTGCCCGGCCAGCGACGCGAGAGCAGCGGCCACGTCCAGCGCGCGAGCCGTCCCGCCAGGCGATACAGGCGCGGACGCGCCATCAGCGCGCCCGCCGCCAGGGCCGTCCAGCGCAGGCGGCGCGGAAGCGCGGGCGACTCCCGGCGCCAGGCCAGCAGCTGGCCGTGCAGGTCGATCCCGACCGGACACACGGCGCTGCAGCTTCCGCACAGGGAGGAGGCGAAGGGAAGCGCCCGCGCCGACGCGTCCCCCACCAGGGCGGGCGCCAGAACCGCGCCGATCGGGCCGGGCACCGAGGTGCCGTAGGCGTGGCCTCCGGCGCGCCGGTAGACCGGGCAGGTGTTGAGGCACGCGCCGCAGCGGATGCAGGCCAGGGCCTCCCGATGGCGTGGGCTCCCCAGCAGCGCCGAGCGCCCGTTGTCCACCAGCACCAGGTGGAGCTCGCCTCCCGACCGCGGCCCGGTGAGGAGCGTCGTGTACGCCGTGATCGGCTGTCCCGTGGCGCTCCGCGCCAGCAGGCGCAGCAGCACGGCCAGGTCGTCCAGGCCGGGCACGAGCTTCTCGATCCCCATGCAGGCCACGTGCAGGGGCGGAAGGCTGGTACCCAGGTCGGCGTTGCCCTCGTTGGTGCAGATCACCAGGGTTCCCGTCTCCGCCACGCCGAAGTTCACGCCGGTGATGCCGGCCTGCGCCGCCAGGAAGCGGGGTCTGAGACTGCGCCGCGCGTGCTCGGTGAGGCGCGCCGGATCGGACTCCCCTGCCGGCGAGCCCAGGTGACGATGGAAGAGCCGGCCGATCTCTTCCCGGCGCCGGTGCACGGCCGGGACCACGATGTGCGAGGGCGGCTCGCGCCGCAGCTGCACGATGCGCTCGCCCAGGTCGGTGTCCACGACCTCGACACCGCGAGCCTCCAGGTGGGCGTTGAGGCCGCACTCCTCGGTGAGCATGGACTTGCTCTTGACCACGCATCGCACCCCGCGCTCGCGCAGCAGGCCCTCCACCACGCCGTTCAGGCCGGCCGCGTCCTCCGCCCAGTGGACGACCACGCCGGCGGCCCGGGCCTGGCTCTCGAACGTCTCCAGCAGCCGGTCCAGGTGGTCCAGCACGTGCCGCTTGATCGCGGTGGCCCGGGCGCGCAGGGCCTCGAACTCGGGCAGCCCCGCCACCGCCTCGTCGCGCCGGCGCCGCAGGTCGAAGACCGCGGCGTCGTGCCGGGCCACGGCCTCGGCGTCGGGCAGCCCGAGCCGCGCGCGCTGGTCGAGCGGCAAGGTCAAGACGGCGCCGCGCTGGCCAGGATCTCGGCCAGGTGGATCGGCCGCGGACCCTGCCCGAGTCGGCGGCGGAGCCCGTCCAGGTGCATGAGACAGCTGACGTCCGTCGCCACCACGTAGGCGGCACCGGCCCCTTCGTAGTCGCGCAGCCGATCGCGCCCCATGCGACCCGAGAGCTCCGGGAACACCACGGCGAAGGCGCCCCCGAAGCCGCAGCACTCGTCGGGGCGCGACGGCGTCACCAGCTCGAGCCCCTCGACCGCACGCAAGAGCCGCTCCGTCGGACCGGGCTCCGCCGCCGTGGCGCCGGCGTGCTCGCTCGGGGTGCCCAGGCCCAGCTCGCGCAGACCGTGGCAGCTGGCCAGCAGGGCCACGCGGTGCGGGAAGCGCGCGCCGAACTCCACGCGCGCGAGGCGCCGCACCAGGAACTCCCCCAGCTCGAAGGTGCGCTCCCGGACGCCGCCCGCGTCGTCCACGCCCTCGAGCTCGCCGTAGTGGCGGCGCACGGTCGCGACGCAGCTCGCCGACGGGCACACCACCGCCTCGAAGCGCGCGAAGCGCGCCAGATGCGCGCGAGCCAGGCGCGCGGCCTCCCGGACACGGCCCAGATTCAGGAAGGGCTGACCGCAGCAGGTCTGGTCGCGCTCGTAGACGACGCGGCAGCCGGCGCGCTCCAGGACGGTCGTGGCGGCCAGCGCGACGGCCGGCGCCAGCTGGTCCACGTAGCAGGGGACGAAGAGCCCGACCTCCACCGCCGCTACCTGGCCGGTCCGCCAAGACGAACCTCGCGCTCCAGATGGCGCCGGATCTCCGCCTCGTCCATCCAGACGGGCTTGAGCTGGCGGGCTGCGAAGAGCGGGGCCTGGTCGGCGTAGTGCGGTGAGGCGGGATCGTTGCTGCTCCCGTAGTTGTGCACGCTCCAGGAGCGCACGCCCTCCTCGCCCCACTCGGCCACCAGCACGTAGGAGTCGCCCGCCCAGCCGATCCAGCGCCCGCCCTCGGGCCGGCCGTAGACGGCGTGCAGCACGTCCGGCCCTCCCCCGAGCCCGACGTCCATGCGCCCGCGGACCAGCCGGTTGACGTGCGCCCAGGGCACGTCGATGCGACCGAAGCGGCGGTACAGGCGACGCGCCTCCGCGAGGAAGCGCGCCCGGGGATCCGGAACGGGCAGCTCCAGGTTCCAGGCCAGCACGCCCAGACCCAGGCTCCCCACGCCGATCGCGGCGCCGCGGTTGCCCGGCTCGGTGCCCAGGTCCCAGGCCCGCAGGACCTCGCGCGCCTCGCGCACCGCCGGCTCGTCCGGGAGCTCGGCCGCCAGCAGCTCCTCCACCCAGCGCGCCATCTGGGAGCGCTTCGAGTAGGCCATGTCGTACTTGTAGGCCAGGAACTCCTCCCGGGTGATCGAGTCGTCCGCACCGAAAAGCTCCAGGGCGCGCAGGGCCCGATTCGTCATGCGCCGCTCGATGCCGAGCGAGGCGGGATAGGCCTCGGGCGAGGGGTTCCCGGGCCCCAGCGTGGTGCGGAACGGATCGCTGTTGCAGTTCTGCACGAAGCCCGACGCTGGGTTCTCCACCCGGGGGAGCTCGTCCCAGGGGAGGTAGTCGGTCCAGAGCGTCTCCGACGTGTCTCCGCGCACGACGCCGGACCAGTCGTGGCCCGGAGCCCGGCGCGGGAGCAGACCGTTGTACACGTAGGCCACGTGACCCTTCTCGTCCGCATACACGAAGTTGAACATCGGCATGGCCGCGAGGCGCATGGCCGCGCGCCAGGCCTCGAAGTCGTGCGCCCGGTTGAGCCGGTACCACTGCTCGATCGTGCGCACGTCGCCCATCCCCGCCCAGCGGATCGCGAAGGTGCCCCGCTCGGTGCGCAGGACCGGACCGTGGACCGAGCGCAGCACCTCGCGCTGGAAGGTCCAGTGCAGCGGTCCCAGCAGCTTGACGCGGATGCCCACGCGTCGTCGCTCCAGCTCCCGCCACGCCCCGTCGAAGCGGTAGCGATTGGGGTCCTTCGGGTGGATCTCGAGCCGGTAGACGTCCACCAGATCCGGGCGGTTCACCGTGGACGCCCAGCCCAGCCGTCGGTTGTGTCCGTGCAGCACGACCGGCGCACCGGGGAAGGTCCCCCCCACCATGTCCCAGCCCTGCTCGCTGCGCAGATGCACCTCGTACCAGGCCACCGGTCCCTGCCAGGGCTGGTGCGAGTTGACGGCCAGGCGTGTGCGCCCGTCGGCCGACCTGCGAGGCGAGAGCGCGAAGGCATTGGAGCCGGAGGCGCGTCCCATCACGTCCTCGAGCGTCTCCTCCGGTGCGCCCAGAATCTCGCGGAGCACACGATCGAGCCGAAAGAAGAGCGGAAGCTTGTGCACGAAGCCGGCTACGACGTCCTGGCCGGTGAACGGGAGCAGATCCGGCGCCACGCGCTCCGGGTGGCGGCGCGCCCAGGCATCGAGCCCGTCGGCATAGGCTTCCACGAGCGCGCGGGTCTCGGGCGAGAGGTCGCGCTGGTAGCGCTCCTGCACCGTCTCCTGCACCCGGAGCAGCGCCACCAGATAGTCGTTCGCCGCGCCGCGACGTCCCACGTGCCGAGCCAGCTGGCCTCGTGCCGCCAGCAGCGAGAGCTGGATGGTCTCGAAGTCGTCCTCGGCGTGCGCCCACGCCAGGCCGAAGGCCACGTCCGCGTCCGTCCGACCGAACACGTGGGGGACGCCCCAGACGTCGCGCAGGATGCGCACGTCGCGCTGGACGGGTGCGGCGGGCCCCTCCTCCACGGCCGGCGCCGCACACGCTAGCAGCGCGAGGAGCAGGCAGGCGGGGAAGCGGGTGTCGGGCGCCACGGAACGCCAAGGTTGGGGCAGCCGTACGCGGAC
The DNA here is from genome assembly GCA_041577015.1 of Myxococcota bacterium. GTDB lineage: Bacteria > Myxococcota_A > UBA9160 > UBA9160 > PR03 > JBFGJV01. The sequence goes on along the minus strand of JBFGJV010000002.1, from coordinate 10,999 downwards.
GCAAGCGCCTGCGACCCGGGCGTGCCCGAGCGCCGCGTGCTAATCCGAACCAGCCGGCGGTCGCCGGCCATCGGGGGGCGGGGCGCGCATGAAGCTTCGGCACCGCGGCAGGCGCTGGGTCGGAAGCCTCCTCGCAGGGATCCTCTTCGGGACGACGGCCGCCGGGCAGATCCTGCCGCCGGGAGCGTCGCCGACGCCGGCCCCGCAGGCCACGCGGGCCGCGACGCCCACCGAGGCGGAGCTCGAGGCCAGGCGCGCGGCGCTCGCCGAGGAGATCGGCGCCGCGCGCGCGCGGCTCGAGAGCCTGGCCGACTCCGACGTGCACGCCGCCGGGGCCGTCGGGCCGGAGCTCGATCTGCTGGCGCGCATCGACCGCGTCTACACCCGCCAGCTCGAGACGCTGCGCCGCCAGCGGCAGCTCGCAGAGGCCGAGAGCGAGCTGGAGCTGAAGCTCGCCGCGGGTCCCTCGGGTCCCATCTCGGATCCTCCGCCCTACCCCCTGGCGCTCGCGGATGCGGTGGCCGCCGCGCTGCGCGGTCAGGAGGCGCGCCGCAAGAAGATCGAGACCGCGATGCAGGCGGCCCGCGAGGACACGGACGCCGCCGAGCGACGTCTGGAGGAGCGCGAGACCGCGCGACGCTTCGCCAAGGAAGCGCTGGAGAAGGCGGAGGGCAGCCCCGAGGCAGCGGAGCGAGCGCGCGCGCTGCGCCTTGCGGAGCTGGACAGCCGCCTGGCCGGGGCCCGTCTCGAGCTGGCGCGACTCCAGCTCGCCAACGCCGAGGCGGACCTCGCGCTCCAGCAGGAGAGCGAGAAGTTCGCGGCGCGCACGCTGGAGTGGATCGAGGGCAACCTCACCCTCGACCCCGGGCAGCTCCAGGAGCCCGTCGCGCGCCTCGAGAAGCGCGAGTTCGATCTCAAGCGGGAGCTCGATACGGCCCAGCTGGAGCTCGCCTCTGCCGAGCGGCGGCTCGACACCGTCCAACAGCGGGTGGAGTCGAGCGCGACGCCCGATGCGGCGCTCTTGGCGGAGCTCGAGGCGCGCCGCCTGGATCGGGCCGCCGCCCAGCGCCGGGTGGCGCTGCTCACCGAGCAGATCGATCGCCTCGACTCGCTTCGCGCGCTGGTGGAGCGCCGCTACGCCGCGCTCTCGGGCACGGCCCGCCGCGCCGACCTGCGCGACTGGAAGCTGGAGACCGAACGCGAGCTCGCCGAGATGGACCGCCAGCGACGCCTGGCCGAAGCGCGCCTGGCGGAGCTTCGCAACGATCTCGGCGCGGCCCGGGAGAGCCTGACGGGGGCCCCGCCCGCCTCGACCCGCTGGCTGGGCGAGCAGGCCGAGGCCCTCGCCACGCTGGTCCAGCTCTACGAGCAGGACCTGGCCAGCCTCACCGAACGCGAGTCTTCGGCGCGGCGCACGCTCGACGCCCTCCGCACCCGTACCGGCCAGGCCAGCCTGAAGGAGCGTCTGAGCGACCTGCGCGAGAGCGTCGCCAGGGTCTGGGACCAGGAGCTCTTCGCAGCGGAGGACCGACCCATCACGGTGGGCAAGATCGCGACGGCGGTCCTGCTCTTCGTGCTCGGGGTCGTGTTCGCACGGCTCTTCTCGCGTGCGCTCGGCCGCCTCTTGATGCGACGCTTCGCCATCGAGCAGGGTGCCGCGGCCGCCTTCCAGTCGCTGACCTTCTACCTGTTCCTGCTGTTCTTCTTCCTGTTCGCGCTCCGGACCGTGAACATCCCGCTCACCGCCTTCACGGTCCTGGGCGGCGCGCTGGCCATCGGCATCGGCTTCGGCAGCCAGAACATCATGAACAACTTCATCAGCGGGCTCATCCTGATGGCCGAGCGGCCGATCAAGGTGGGCGACATCGTGGAGATCCAGGGCCTGCAGGGTCGCATCGAGCACATCGGACCGCGCAGCACGCGGGTGCGTCGCTTCGACAACATCCACATCATCGTCCCCAATAGCCAGTTCCTGGAGCAGAACGTCGTCAACTGGACGCTCTCGGACGACGTGATCCGGACGCAGGTGAACGTGGGCGTGGCCTACGGCTCGCCGACGGTCGACGTGCAGCGCTTGATGCTCGAGGTGATCAGGAATCACGAGTACATTCTGAAGAACCCGGCTCCTGAGGTGTTCTTCATGGATTTCGGCGACAGCTCGCTCGTGTTCGGCGCCTACTTCTGGCTGCGCGTGCGGAGTCCGGGCGACCGCAGACGGGTGGAGAGCGACGTGCGCTACCGGATCGACGACATCTTCCGCCAGAACGACATCACGATCGCCTTCCCGCAGCGCGACGTGCACTTCGACACGGCGGCGCCCATCCCGGTGCGACTGCTCGACGCCCGTGTGGAGCAGGGATCCACCGAATGAGCGCACCGTCCCGGCCTTCGAGACGACGGCGACGCCGACGGCGCGTGGGCGACCTCCCGCGCCTGCCCCTCCACGCGCTGCACCTGGCCGGGGGACACGCGCGCGCGCTGTTCCGCCGCCACGAGCCCCTGCAGCCCGGCGCCCGGCCGGGCGCGCTCGGCATCCCCCGGGATGCGCCGCGCCCCCGCATCCACACCTTCGTGTTCGCGCCGGATCGCTGCGAGGAGCACGAGCTGACCGATCTGGCTCCGCTCGCCTCCATGCGCGACGCCGAGGAGGTGGCCTGGATCGACGTGCAGGGCTTCGGGGACGCAGCCACGCTCGAGGAGATCCGCCAGGTCTTCGACCTCCACCCCCTCGCCCTCGCAGACGCGGTGAACGTGCCGCAGCGGCCGAAGCTCGAGGACTACGGCGCGCATCACCTGATCGTGATGCGGATGGCCCGCCTGGGAGCGAACCGCGAGGTCCTGCTGGAGCAGGTGAGCTTCCTGATCGGGCCGGGCTGGCTGCTCACCTTCCAGCAGCAGCCGGGCGACGTGTTCGATCCGGTCCGCGAGCGCCTGCGGGCGGGCGTCGGGCAGCTTCGCCGCGGACGCGAGGACTACCTGGCCTACGCGCTACTGGACGCACTGATCGACGGCTACTTCCCGGTGGCGGAGGCGCTGGGCGAGGCCCTCGACGACCTCGAGGAGGAGGTGATGGACCGGCCCACCCGCGCGACGCTGGCGAGGATCCACCGCGTGCGGCGAACGCTGCTGGCCCTGCACCGCATCCAGTGGCGCCAGCGTGACGCCGTGAACGCGCTGCTGCGCGACGAAGCCTCGCCCTTCCGGCCCGATGTGCGCCTCTATCTCCGCGACGCCTACGACCATGCCTTCCAGATCCTCGACGTGATCGAGACCTATCGCGAGATGGCCGTGGGGCTGATGGACATCTACCTCTCCAGCGTGAGCAATCGCATGAACGAGGTGATGAAGACGTTGACGGTGATGGCGAGCATCTTCATCCCACTCACCTTCGTCGTGGGCATCTATGGCATGAACTTCGACCACATGCCCGAGCTGCACTGGCGTTGGGGCTATGCGGCGGTGTGGGGCGGCATGGTCGCGCTGGCGATCGGCCTGGTGGGCTGGTTCTGGCGCCGGGGCTGGCTGGGCGGCTCCGAGGCCGGCCTTCGGGACGACGAACTCCCCCCTCCCGACGCTCCCGTCTAGTCGCTCTGCTTGGGCGGCTCCGGACGCGGCCGGAAGCGCCGCGGCCCGGGCGTGTACTCGACGCTCGGCGTGCGGCGCACCGGCTGCGGGAAGAACTTCATCAGCTCCAGGAAGGCCTCCGGCATCTCCGTGCTCACGGGCAGCCCCAGCTCCACCGCCGCCTCGGGCGTGATGCCGAAGTCGTGGGTCCAGCGACCGTCCGAGAGGGTGGACGCGATCCGCTTGCAGCGGTCCGGGGGAAGACGCGAACAGAGCAGCTCCGTCACGCTCTCCCGCAGCTGCACGCTCGCCTTCTCCGCCACGTCCGCCAGGATCAGCGTCTCGTCGTCCACCTCGGCGACCGGTTTGCGAGCCACCGCGCGCAGGATGGAGGCGGCCGGGTACTGGCCGATCTGGGGATCCACGGGCCCGAGCACCGCGTGCGGGCTCATCACGATCTCGTCGGCGGCCAGGGCGATCAGCGTGCCGCCGGACATGGCGTAGTGGGGCACGAAGACCGTCACCTTGCCGGGGTGGCGCTCGATGGCTCGGGCGATCTGGAGGGAGGCGAGCACGAGCCCGCCGGGGGTGTGGAGCACGAGATCGATGGGAATCTGGGGATCCGTCAGCTGGATGGCGCGAATCACCTGCTCCGAGTCCTGGACGTCGATGTAGCGGAAGATGGGAATGCCCAGGAAGCTCATCTGCTCCTGGCGATGCACCAGCAGGATCACTCGAGAGGCACGCGTGCGCTCGATCTGCTGGATGGCGCGCCCGCGGGAGGATTCCAGCAGCTTCTGGCGCAGCACGGGCGTGAGCGCGCTCGCGATCAGCAGGATCCAGAGCAGGTTCAAGAAGTCCACGCCCGGAGCATAGCGATTGGCCGGGGCTGTCTCGTCGCGTAGACTCCCGGCCCTCGTGGCACTCCGGCTCTCCTTCCATGGTGGCGTCCGCACCGTCACCGGCTCGCGGCACCTGCTGGAAGCCGCGGGACGACGCGTCCTGGTGGACGCGGGGCTCTTCCAGGGTCTTCGCGAGCTGCGTCGCCGCAACTGGCAACCCACCTCCTTCGACCCCGCGACGCTGGACCACCTGCTGCTGACCCACACGCACATCGACCACGCCGGCTACCTGCCGCGCCTGGTCCACGACGGCTACGCCGGACCCGTCCACTGCACCCCGGGGACGCGCGATCTGGCGCAGCTGCTGCTGCTGGACTCGGCGAAGATCCAGGAGGAGGACGCCGCCTACGCCAACAAGAAGGGCTACAGCAAGCACAAGCCGGCGCTTGCCCTCTACACCACTGAGCACGCCGAGGCGGCGCTGGGCCTGATGCGGGCGGTGGACTACGGCGCCTGGCTGGGCCTCGACGACGGGCTGCGTGCGCGGTTCCTGAATGCGGGCCACATCCTGGGCTCCGCGCACGTCGAGGTGCGTGCCACGACGGGCGGCCGGGAGGTGGTCCTGCTCTTCAGCGGCGACGTGGGCCGCTACGACATGCCGCTCCACCCGGACCCGACCCCACCGCCCGCGAGCGACGTCCTGGTGCTGGAGTCCACCTACGGCGACCGGCAGCACGATGACACGCCCTTCCTGGAGCAGCTGCGCCCGCCGCTGCTGCGCTGCTTCGGACGCGGCGGCGTGGCATTGATCCCGTCGTTCGCCGTGGGCCGCTCCCAGCTGGTGACGCTCCTGCTGCGCCAGGCCATGGAGGCCGGGGAGCTGCCCGAGGTGCCGATCCACATCGACAGTCCCATGGCCGTGGACGCCACGCGCGTCTACAGCCGCCACTTGAACGACGAGAACCTGGATCCCGAGCTGGTGGGCGAAGGACACGGGCGCCTGTTCCCGCGCAACGTGCACTTCCATCGCTCCGTGGAGGACTCGAAGCGGCTCAACCGCATGGATGGCCCGCGCATCATCATCTCCTCGAGTGGCATGCTCGCGGGAGGCCGGGTGCTGCACCATCTGCGCCGCATCCTCCCGAACGAGCGCAACCTCGTGGTGCTGGTGGGCTACCAGGCGCCGGGCACGCGGGGGCGCCAGCTGCTGGAGGGGGCGAGCACGCTTCGCGTGCACGGGGAGAACGTGCCGGTGCGCTCCGACTTCCTGGTGGTGCACGGGCTCTCGGCGCACGCCGACCGCGACGGCCTGCTGCGCTGGGTGCGGTCCGCCGAGCGGCCCCCGCGCCTGGTCTTCGTGGTGCACGGCGAGCCGGAAGCGTCGCTCGAGCTCGAGCGGCACCTGCGCCGGGAGATCGGCTGCGAGACGGTCGTGCCCCGACTGGAACAGGGCTTCGATCTGGATCGGCTGCTCGGCGACTAGGAACCACGCGTGAGCAGGTCCGCCACCGCGTGGGCGGTCACGGGCGGCGAGAACAGGTAGCCCTGCATCTCGTCGCAGCCCCTTTCGCCCAGGAAGCGCGACTGGGCCTGGGTCTCCACACCCTCGGCGATCACGCGCAGACGCAGGTCCTTGGCGATCGAGATGATCGCCGAGGTGATGGCGGCGTCGTCGGAATCCACGGCGATGTCCCGCACGAAGGAGCGGTCGATCTTCACCGCGTCCACCGGGAAGCGTTTCAGATAGCTGAGCGACGAGTAGCCGGTGCCAAAGTCATCCAGCGCAACCGACACGCCCACGCGCTTGAGCTCCTGGAGCACGGTCACGGCCGCGTCCTGTCCCTGCATGAAGGCGTTCTCGGTGATCTCGATCTCGACCTGTCGTGCATCGGCGCCGGTGTCCCAGAGCGTGCGGATCACGTACTGGACCAGGGCCTCGTGCTTCAGGTGCAGCGGGGAGAGGTTGACGGCCATGCGCACGGGGGGCAGCCCCGAGGAGCTCCAGGCGGCCTGCTGGCGGCAGGCCTGCCGCAGCACCCACTCCCCGATCGAGACGATCAGACCCGTCTCCTCGGCCAGCGGAATGAACTCCGCCGGCGAGACGATCCCCAGCTCCGGATCCTGCCAGCGCAGCAGGGCCTCGACCCCGGTGATGCGACCCGTACGGAGGTCCACCTGGGGCTGGTAGCAGAGCTGCAGGGCCTCGGCTTCCAACGCCTTGCGCAGCTTGCGCTCCATGGCCATGCGCTTCGATGCGGTGGCGTTCATGGCGGAGGTGAAGAACTGATAGTTGTTCTTGCCCTTGTCCTTGGCCTGGTACATGGCCGTGTCCGCGTTGCGCAGCAGTGTCTCGACGTCGTCGCCGTCCAGCGGGTAGACGGTCAGGCCAATGCTGGCTCCCACGATCAGCTCGTGTCGCCCGATCCGGAAGGGCTCGCGCAGCACGTCGATGATGCGGGAAGCCACACGGGCCGCATCGTCGGTGCTCGCCACCTCGCTCAGGAGCACGGTGAACTCGTCGCCGCCCAGCCGCGAGACGGCGCGCTCCAGCGGGGCCTCGTTCCGGGCCACGTAGTCGGTCTCGCGCGTGCATTGCACCAGGCGCTCGGCCACGCCCTGGAGCAGCTGGTCTCCCACCGAGTGCCCGAGCGTGTCATTGATGCGCTTGAAGTTGTCCAGGTCCAGGAACAGCAGCACGGCCAGCCGGTCGTGACGCTTGGCCGAGGCCAGGGCCTGCTCGAGTCGCTCCACGAACGAGCGGCGATTGGTGAGACCCGTCAGGCTGTCGTGGTCGGCCAGGAAGCGCACCTGCTCCTCGGCGCGCTTGCGCTCGGTGATCTCCTGAACGGTGCCCGAGATGCGGGCCGGACGGCCGGCGGCGTCCGCCACGACCTCGGCCTGGGCGTGCACGAAGCGCTCGGAACCGTCAGGAAGCGCCAGGCGCGCGTCGAGGCTGAGCGCCTTTCCCTCGCGCAGGTGCTGCTCCACGGTGGCGCGCGCCTGCTCGCGCTCCTCGGGGTGCACGCGACCGAGCAGGAGCTCGGGCGTGACGGAGCCCTCCTCCGAGGCGATCCCGAACAGCCGCCGCAGCTCCTCGGAGCCGTAGATGGGGCCATCCGGGAGGGCGTACTCCCAGACCGCCACCCGCGCCATGCGTTGCAGGCTGGCGAGGCGCTCGCGGCTGCGGCGCAGCGCATCCTGGTTGACGAGGCTCTGCAGCACCGCACGCACGCGGTGCATCAGGATCAGCCAGTGCACGGGCTTGCGGATCACGTCCGTGGCTCCCAGGTCGTAGCCCCGGCGCACGCTCTCCACGTCGTCCATGGCGGCGAGCACGATGAAGGGGGTCGCCTGGAGCGCGGGCTCCCGGCGTATGCGCTCGCAGAGCGCGAGACCGTCGAGGCCGGGCAGCTCGGCGTCCGCCAGCACCAGGGCCGGCTGCCGCCGCCGCACCAGCGCGAGCGCCTCCTCGCCGTCTGCCGCCTCGAGGATCAGGAAGCCCTGCTGCTGGAGCGCCTCGCGGGCGATGGCGCGGGTGGCCTCGTCCGGCTCGGCCAGCAGGACGCGAGGTCCACGGACGGAGGCGTCGAGGCCGGCCATGCGGGGGCTCCCACGGGGCCGAAGGGCCTCACTCGGGCTTCGCCCGGGCCCCCGGCGCCAGGCAATCCGATCGGCAGGCGGCGGATCCGGCTGAAGCCCGTGATATGCTGCCGACGGTGGCGCTCCGGACCTACAACGTGCTCTTCCCGTGCACGGGGAATTCGGCGCGGAGCATCATGGACGAGTGTGCACTCAGCCGCTGGGGGGCGGGACGCTTCCACGCCTTCAGCGCCGGCAGCCATCCGAAGCCTGCTCCGCACCCGATGGCCCTGGAGGAGCTTCGGCGCCTCCAGCGCAGGCTCGAAGAGATCCGCAAGACCTCCCCGGAGCTTCCGCCGGACGCCTGACGCGCGGGCTGGAGTCCGCCAGAGCGGGGATGCGACGATGGGCCTCTCCTCCTTCGCACGCGATGCCGTCCTGTCCGCGATGCGGGGTCTCGAACGGGGTCATCTGACCTTCGTCGAAGACGGCTCCGAGGAGCACTTCGGGGATCCCACCGGCGTGCCCAAGGCCACGATCCGCGTGCACGAGCCGCGCTTCTACGGGCTCGTGCTCCGCCGCGGCTCCCTGGGCGCGGCGGAGGCCTACCTGCGCGGCCTGTGGGACTGCGACGACCTGCCCGGGGTGGTGCGCATCCTGCTCAGGAACCAGCAGGCGCTGGGGCAGCTCGACCGCGGCCCGGCGCTCCTCTCCCGGCCTGTGCTGGCCCTCCGCCACGCGCTGCGGCGCAACACGCGCCCGGGCAGCCGACGCAACATCGCGGCGCACTACGACCTGGGCAACGCCTTCTTCCAGACCTTCCTGGATCCCACCATGACCTACTCCTGCGGCATCTTCGAGCGCGAGGACGCCACGCTGGAGGACGCCTCGCGCGCCAAGTACGAGCGGGTGTGCCGGAAACTCGAGCTGGGACCCGAGCACCACGTGCTCGAGATCGGCGGCGGATGGGGCAGTTTCGCGGTCCATGCGGCCTGGCGCCATGGCTGCCGCGTCACCACCACGACCGTCTCGCAGGCCCAGTTCGAGCTGGCCCGGCAGCGCGTGGAGGAGGCCGGGCTCGCGGACCGCGTCGACGTGCTGCTGCGCGACTATCGCGACGTGGAGGGGGACTACGACCGGCTCGTCTCCATCGAGATGATCGAGGCCGTCGGTCACCAGTACTTCGACACCTTCTTCGGGTCCTGCAGCGAGCGTCTGCGGCCCCAGGGCCGGATGCTGCTCCAGGCCATCGTGGTGCCGGAGCAGCGCTACGAGCGCTCGAAGCGAGCGGTGGACTTCATCAAGCGTTACATCTTTCCGGGCGGCTGTCTGCCCTCGGTGGGCGCGATCGCCGGCTCCCTGGCCCGTGTCACGGACCTACGCATCGCGCATCTTGAAGAGCTGAGCGCACACTACGCCCGCACGCTGGCGTGCTGGCGGGAGAATCTGCGCCGCAACGAGGACCGGGCGCGCGCGCTCGGATGCTCGGAGGAGTTCCTGCGCACGTGGGAGTTCTACTTCGGCTACTGCGAGGGCGGGTTCGCGGAGCGCTACAACGGCGTGGTGCAGATGGTGCTCGCCAAGCCGGGGGATCGCGGCCCGGGCGCGGGAGCGTGCGCCTGAAGCCCGCTCGCCACATCGCCGCGGCCGCCGTGGCGCTCACGATCGGCCTGCCGTCGAGCGCGAGCGCGGACGAGCCCTGGGCGTTGACGGAGTTCGTCCGGGGCACGACCTGCGCAGTGCTGAACCTGGGCTATGGCCCGCTCAAGGTGATCTACGCCGTGCTCGGCACGGCCACCGGCTCGGCGGCATGGGTGCTGACGGCGGGGGATTCCCAGGTTTCCCGCAGGCTGATCCAGCCGGCGCTGCGCGGCGACTACGCCATCGTCCCCGAGCACCTGACGGCCGAACGCCCGCTCGAGTTCTTCGGGCGCGACCCGGAGACGACGCCGCGCTGGTAGCGCGGGAGGCGCGGCGCGTCAGGTCGTGGGCAGGGGCTGCGAGCGGCCGTAGCGCACCAGCTTGAAGAGCTCGCTGCTGTCGGCGTCCGGGCGCGTGTCGTAGGCGAGCAGCGCCACGATGCGCGGGGTCGCTCCCTCCACCGGAGAGACCCGGTGCAGGGAGTGCCGCCCCTCGAAGATCATCAGGGTTCCCGGCGTCATGGGAAAGATCTCGACGCGGTCGCGCGCCTCGCCCCGGAGCACCTGGGCCACCGCCTCGTAATCCTCCTCCGAGGCGCTGCGGATGCGGGACGCACACTCGAACGCGCCGCCCGCGTTGCTGGCCTGGACCGCCAGCGAGACCACGAAGTCCGCGTTGTCGTAGTGCCAGCCCTGTTGGTGGCCCTCGCTCATCACGGCCAGGTTGAGCGCGCCGAGGGGATCGGCCATGCGATGCAGCGGGCGGCGCTCCAGCACCTCGCCCACGAAGGCCTTGAGGGGATCCCAGTGGTAGAGCGCGCGCAGCGGCGAGCCCTGCGGGATCAGGTCGTAGGCGATCACCGAGGTGAGGGAGTGCACGTTCGTGCGGCGCGGGTGGCCTTCGGGAAAGGACTCGTCGGGAAGCGCCAGATAGGGCGTGCCCCAGACGTCCTCCAGGTGGCCCTTGGGCTCGAGATCCAGCGCCTCCCGGGCGATGGCCTGGAGCACCGCCGGACGCACGAAGCCCGGCAGGATCGCGACGCCCCGCTCCGCCAGCGAGCGACGCTGGGCCCCCACGAGCGCGCGCGCGGGCGGCGCCTCCAGCTCGACGATCGGATAGCGATCCAGGTCGACGAGTTCGCTCGGGTCGAGGCCGCTCACGCGCGTCCCTCCCGGAAGGAGCGGTCCTCGCAAGGTAGGCCAGCTCGAGCTCTCAGGGGGAGGTCAGCAGGGCGGTGGTCGGTCGTGACGAGCAGCGCGGACGTGGGCCGGACTCGTGCCGCAGAGCTGCTGGCTCGAGGGGTTTCGATGGGGCTAAATCCCTTCATTTTTGCGCCAGAGGCGCCGATGCAGCGACCCGATGGCAGCCCCCCT
>JBFGJV010000001.1:0-44086 GCA_041577015.1 Myxococcota bacterium | reverse complement strand
CCACGGAGGGGCCCGCCTCCGCGCGTCGGCGCCGGCGCACCCGGCGCGACGCCGGCGCGTCCTAGGAGCCTGACCCGAGACGGGCGCGGGAAGGCCCGGGCGCCGAGACGCGCCGTTGCCCAGGCGCGCGACCGAGCCATAGCAGGGCTATGGCGCAGGGAGCGCAACGCAGGCAACGGCGATGGATCGGCGTCCGGACGGCGCGCCCGTCTCGGGTCGGGCTCCTAGGCCTCTTCGCGCCCGGGGCGCTGCACGTCGATCAGCACGAAGCCCATGTCGCGCAGGCGCTCGGGCAGCCCCTCCGACCCGGGTCCGGTGACGTGGAGCGTCATCATCGTCGTGCCGGCCGGGCTCGTGTAGCGCGCGAGCCCGCTCAGGTGCTGGCCCGGGTCCCGACATGCCTCGAGCGGGTCGGGTCCCTCCTCGGCGCCGCCGGGGGCTTGCAGGGTGATACGCGTGCCGTGCGCCTGGAGGCTCATGCGCACGAAGATCCGGAAGATGTCCGACTCGGTGATGATCCCCACCAGCTTGCCGTCGTCGATCACGGGGAGGCCGCCGATCTTGTGCTCCAGCATCAGGCGGGCGACATCCTCGAGGTGAGTGCGCGGCGTCACCGAGACGATGTTGCGAGCCATGTACTCGCCCACGGTGTGGGAGAGGTCGCGGCTGGCGTCCACCTCCTTCTTCTCGGCGAGGCTCCACGGCAGGGCCCGCAGCAGGTCGCGGTCGGAGATCATCCCGACGACCCTGCCGTCGCGAACGACGGGAGCGCGCCGCATGCGCTTGGCGCGGAAGAGCTCGTAGGCGTCCACGCAGCGCTCGCTCTCCTCCAGCGCCACGATGTCCCGGGTCATGAAGTGACGCACCAGCATGGCCGTGGTCTCCCCGCCTATGCATCGGTCGATCGGCCCGCGGACTGAGGCCGGGGCTCGTCGCCGAGACCGTATTCTCCCGTGGGGGAAACCCCCGATAGGGGCGGCCGGCCCGGGTCAGCCCGCGACGGGGTACGGGAAGAGCTCCTCCGCCGACCAGGTGCGCCCCAGGGCGTCGCGGTAGACCGCGTGGCGCCGCTCGAACTGGGTGGGTGAAGCGAGGCCGGCGGCGGCGGCCAGAGAGGTAAGCCCGGCGCGCAGGGCCACCACGTAGTTCAGGACCCGGTACTGCTTCTCCTCCACGACGAGGGCCCGCATGAGCTCCTCGTCGGTGGTGGCCACGCCCACGGGACAGGTGTTGGCGTGGCAGCGCTGAGCCTGGATGCAGCCCACGGAGATCATGAAGCCGCGCGCGACGGTGACGGCGTCGGCACCCAGGGCGAGCGCGATCGCCAGCCGGTCGGGGGAGAAGAGCTTTCCGGACGCGAGCAGCCGGACCCGATCACGGACGCCGAAGCGGCGCAGGGCATCGTCCAGCTCCACGATCCCCGAGCGGATCGGAAGCCCCATGCCGTCCGCCATCTCCTGGTAGGTGGCGCCGGAGCCGCCCTCGCCCCCGTCCACCGCGATCCAGTCCGGGCCGTCGCCCCGCTGCGCCAGGGCCTGGGCCAGGGGATCCGCGGATCCCGGACCGCCCATGACGAGCTTGATCCCGACCGGCTTGCCCCCTTCCCGGCGCATGCGGGAGACCCAGTCGAGCACGTCGTCCAGGGTCTCGAACATGGGGAAGCGATTGGGGGAATCGATGGAGCGGCCCACGGGCACGCGTCGGATCTCGGCGATCTCCGGCGTGACCTTGGCACCCTCCACGTGTCCGCCGCGGATCTTCGCGCCCTGGTGGAACTTCAGCTCGAAGCCCACCACCTGGGGGAGCTCCGCCTTGCGCCGGAACTCGTCCCAGTCCCAGCGCCCGCTCTCGTCGCGCACGCCGAACAGGCCGGGACCGATCTGGAACACGACGTCCCCCCCCACCCTCCAGGTGGTGGGGCGCCAGACCGCCCTCCCCGGTGTTCATCCACGTGCCCCCGGCCCGGCCCAGGCCTCGACCGATGGCCAGGATGGCGCGGCGTCCCAGCGAGCCGTAGGACATGCCGCTCATGCCCACGAGACCTCGCCACGTCCAGGGATGGGGGAGATCGGCTCCCACCACCGGCGCCACGGCGTCGGCCAGCGTCCACGGTGACACCTGGGCCATCTCGAGATGCTCCTTGCGGGAGAACAGTCCCTCGTCGTCGGTCACGTAACGACGCGTCTCGATGCGCGGCTCCCGCACGACGGCCATGTCCGAGAGCTGCACGGGGAGGAGGGCGTTGCGCACGTACCAGCCTGGCGCCTCGAAATCCCGCTTGGAGCCGAAGGAGATCAGCGTATTCAGATACTTTCCCGCGAGCACCATGTTCCGATACTCGTCGCGGGCGAAGGGCTTCCCCTCGAGGTCGGCGTTGAACAAGTATTGGCGCAGCTCGGGGCCGACGTGCTCGAAGAGGTACCGCAGGCGGCCGAGGATGGGATAGTTGCGCAGGACCGCGTGCTGATCCTGGCGACGGTCCACCCAGTAGAGGTAGGCGAACACCAGGGGCGGCACGGCGAACATGACGAAGAGCACCGCGAAGATCACGAGAATCAAGACGTCGCCCAGTGCGCTCAGGGACATGTCGTTCCTCCCTCCCGATCGCCGTCGTGCGGCCTTGTGACGACGCGGCGCTATGGTATCCTGCGTCGCGATGGGGTCCGCGGGATCGCAGTAGACCGCCCGCGACGCGGCCATGCGGTCTCTCCCGGACGCCCCAGCCACTCCGAAGAGCCATGAAGAGCCTATGGGCAAGAAGAGTCGAATGTCCGTCCTGAAGCGACAGCGCGAGGTGCGCAAGCAGGAGAAGGCCGCGCTCAAGCGCGAGAAGCGTGAGCAGCGCCAGGAGGACGAAGGAGAGGCCTCGCGCGTCGCCACCGCCGACGACCTCGCCGGCTACGGCATCGGCGCTCAGGACGACGAAGAGGCCGAGGAGACCCCCTAGGAGGCGCGGCCCGCGCTCAGGTGCCGACGCGACGCACGCGCACCAGGGGCCCTTGGGGCAGGCGGCCCTCCGCGAGCGTCACCTCGCCCTCCACGTTCCAGAGATTGTCGTCCCGCGTGTCCAGCAGCACCTGGTGCACGTCCCAGCGCCGGGGGCCGGACGGCTTGATCAGCGTGCGGTGGGCACGCAACGCACGCGGGTCGAACACGACGCGACCGTACTCGGCCAGGAAGGGCGCCAGGGCGGCCTCGAAGCGCGCCGCGTCCCAGGCGTCGTCGAGGTCCTGACGCACGCACGCGGCCGCCTCCTCCCACTCGCCGCGGGCGAGGGCGCGCACCAGCTGCGCCATCTCGGCGCGGACGCGGGCACGGAAGGCGCGCGGGTGGACGCCCGCCTCCGGACGCGCCGCCGCACCGGCCTCCGCGGCCACCGGGCGGGCGCGGCTCTCCCACGCCTCGATCAGGCTGGAATCCACGCGCGCCAGCATCGCCCGCAGGAACCCCAGGATCTCGTGCACCTCCTCGCTGCGCGCCGCCTCGGGAACCGTCTGGTCCAGGGTGTTGTGCACCTGGCTCAGGTGACGCAGCAGGAGACCCTCGCTGCGCTGGATCCCATAGCGGCGCACGAACTCGTGGAAGCCCTCGTAGCGCTCCAGCATCTCGCGCGCGATGGACTTGGGCCGGATGTTCTCATCGCGCACCCACGGATGCCTCTCCGCGAAGAGGTGGAAGCTGGCGTAGATGAACTCGGCGTTCGGCTTGGGATGGGTGACCTTCTCCAGCCGCGCCATGCGTTCCTCGTAGGGGACGCGCTCGGCCTTGAGGCGGGCCAGCAGCTCCTGGCGCGCCTTGCGCCGCTGGGCCTCCAGGATGGCCGCGGGATTGTCGAGGATCGCCTCCACGAGCCCCAGCACGTCGAGGGCGTAGGTGTCCGAGTCGCGGTCCAGCAGCGGCACCGTGTCCACCAGGTAGAGCGAGAGCGTGTGGTGGAGGGAGAAGTCCTGCTGGAGCTCGCCGCTGACGCGCAGCGTCGGAAGACGGCTCTGGGGGTGCGGCGCCACGTCCACGATGCCCGCGCCGCGCAGGGTCCGCAGCACCGAAGCCGCGCGGCGCCGCAGCCGGCGCTTTTCGCTGCGGCTCTCGTGGCAGAGGTCGATCAGCTCCAGGAGCTTCCGGTAGCCCTCCGCGCGGTCGCTGGGTGCGCGCTGGCGCTGGAGGACGTTGAGCACCATGCCGTGGGTGACACGAAAACGCGACTCGAGCGGCTCGGACGGGCGCGCGATCAGGCGCTCGAAGGTGTCCTTGTTCCAGGTGGGCAGATCGCGCGGCGAGGGGCGCCGGACGGTGCGGCGGCGACCGCTCCGCCTGGCACGGGCCGCCGCCCGGCGGTTCTCGATCACGTGTTCGGGAGCCTGGCACACCACGCTGCCGCGCTCGTCGAAGCCCTTGCGACCGGCCCGCCCGGCGATCTGCTTGAAATCCCGCACGGAGAGGATGCGCATCTTCTCGCCGTCGAACTTGCAGAGCTTCGAGAAGAGCACGGTGCGGATCGGGATGTTGACGCCGACACCCAGGGTGTCGGTGCCGCAGATCACTCGCAGCAGACCCTTCTGCGCCAGCTGCTCCACGAGCAGACGGTACTTGGGGAGCAGCCCCGCATGGTGCAGTCCCACGCCGTGCCTGAGGAAGCGCTGCGCGTCCTTGCCGAAGGGGGTGTCGAAACGGACGTCGGTCAGCGCACGGGCGATGGCCCGGCGGTGGTCGCGGCCGCAGATTCGGGCGCTGGTGAGCGCCTGGGCCTGCTCGGTGGCCTCGCGTTGGGTGAAGTGCACGATGTACACGGGGGCGAGGCCTCGCTCCAGCAGATCCTCGACGCTCTCGTGCAGCGGCGTCTCCCGATACTCCCAGTCCAGGGGCACCGGACGCTCGTCCGAGTGGACGTGAGCCACCTGGCGTCCGGTGCGCGCCCTCAGGGCGCGCTCGATCGGGTCGGTATTGCCGAGCGTGGCCGACATCAGCAGGAACGTGGTGTGAGGCAGCGCGAGGAGCGGGATCTGCCAGGCGGCGCCGCGCTCCCGGTCGGCGTAGAAGTGGAACTCGTCCATCACCACGTAGGGGGCGTCCACGGCCTCCCCCTGGCGCAGCGCCATGTTGGAGAGCACCTCCGCCGTGCAGCACACGACCGGTGCACTCCAGTTGATGCTGGCGTCCCCCGTGAGCATTCCCACCTGTCGGGGACCGAGCTGCTCGCACAGGGCGAAGAACTTCTCGTTGACGAGCGCCTTCACGGGCGCGGTGTAGAACGAGCGCCGACCCTCGCAGAGCGCCTTGAAGTGCAGCGCCAGCGCCACGAGCGACTTGCCCGAGCCGGTGGGCGTGGCCAGCACCACGTGACGTCCCGAGGCGAGCTCGAGCAGCGCCTCCTCCTGGGCGCGATAGGGGGTGAGACCGACCTCGGCCACCCAGGCCAGGAAGCGATCCAGGATCTGCTCGGCGTCTTGAAGAGGCTCCTCGGGCAGGTGATCGCGCAGCACCGTGGGCTATGGTAGCCGCCTCGGTTCGAGTCCACGCCTTGACCCGATCCCGCACGCGTTCGCGCCCCGCACGGGGTACGGACCGCCCCGCCGCAGCGTCGACGGGCGGCGAGCGCACCGGTGCGCTCGCGGCCGCGGTGACGCTCGCCGCCCTGCACGCGCTCTGGGCACTGTTCCAGTGGACGGAGCTCGTCGCGGCGCGCGGGGGGGGCGATGCCTTCTGCGGCCTGGGAGGCGGAGCCTGCGCCACGCTCTGGGACTCCGACCTCGCCGTGGCGGTCCAGCGCGCGACCGGGCTCCCGCTGGCGGCCTGGGGACTGGTCTGGAGCGTGGCAGCCTTCGGCCCCCCCCTCGCCGCCCTGGCACGCCGCCACGGCACGGCGCAGGCGAGCGTGGCGCTGGCCGCCGCCCAGTGGACCGCCCTCGCCGGCGTGGCGGCGGTCGTCGGCCTGGCGGCCACCTCGCTGGGTCTGGGTGGGCTCTGCACCACCTGCGCCGTCACCTATGCGTTGGTCCTGAGCTACGCGGGCGCCATCTTCGCGGGCACGACGCGGATGCGAGGCCCGGCCGCGCTGCGCGGCGCGGCACTTGCGGCGGCGCTCACCGGCGTGGCCTTCCTGGCGCTGCTCCCGCTGGGCCGGCGCACGCCCGGGGCCTCGCCGTCCGAGGCGCGCTCGACCTCGGGAGCGACCGCGATGCCCGCCGACGGCGACCTGGCCCGGCGGCTGGCCGCTCTCCCGCCCGCCACCCGCCAGGTGCTGAGCGACGCCCTCGAGGCCTGGCGCCGCGCGCCTGCGAACCCGCGGCCCGCCCGCGCCCCGCTCGGCCCGGCCACGGCGCAGGTGCGCATCACCGAGTTCTCCGACGTCTTGTGCGGGCACTGCGCCCAGCTGCACGAGGCCCTGGAGGCGCTGCGGCGTCGGCTGCCCAAGGGCTCCTTCTCCCTGGACTCGCGCCAGTTCCCCCTGGACGCCGCCTGCAACCCCCTCGTCAGCCACCGCTCCGAGGACGGCTTGCGCTGCCTCGCGGCGCGGGCGCGCGTCTGCCTGGAGGAGCGCCCCGAGGACGCCTTCGCCTATGCCGGGGCGCTCTTCGAGAACCAGCGCAATCTGGATGCCGAACGCGTGTTCGCGTTGGCGGAGCCGTATCTGCCCCGGGAGCGCCTGGAGGCGTGCGTGGCAGCGCCCGAGACCGCGGAACGCCTGCGCGCGGACATCGCCTGGGCGGCAGAGCTCGGCATCGAGGGAACGCCCCTGGTGCTGGTGAACGGCCGGCGCGCCGCCCACTTCCCGCCGCTCCTGGAGGCGCTCGTGCTCGCCCGGGCGGATCCCGAGCATCCGGCCTTCGCGCGCCTGCCGGCCCCGAAGCGGGCGCGCGGCTCGTGAAGCGGGTGGAAGCTCCGGACCCATGGGAGCCCTTCGCGACCTGCGCATCTCCCCGCGTCGGGTGATCCCGGCCCGTCTGCTCTCGGTGCGCTTTGCGCGCTCGGGCGGCCCCGGTGGCCAGAACGTCAACAAGGTCGCCACGAAGGTGGACCTGCGCCTGGACCTGGACGGGGCCGTCGAGGTGCTGGGTGAGGCGAACGTGGCCCGCATCCGACGCAAGCTCCCCAACCGTCTGGATGCGGAGGGCGCGCTGCGCGTGGTGGCGGACGAGCACCGCGAGCGCAGGCGCAACCTGGAGGCGGCGCTGGCGCGCCTGGAGCGGCTGCTGGGCGATGCGCTGCGCCGCCCGCGCCCGCGTCGGCCCACGCGTCCCAGCCGCGCAAGCCGCGAGCAGCGACTGGCCGGGAAGCGACGCCGGGCCACGCTCAAGAGGCAGCGCGGTCGACCGGCCCGCGACGATTGAGCTCGCCTCAGCCGGAGTCCGGCACCTCGAAGCCGACCTCCACCGCCACGTCCGGGTGGAGGCTCCGGTGCACCGGGCACGAGAGCGCGGCGCGCTCCAGCGCCGCGCGCGCCTCGACGGGGAGTCCCGGCGGCAGGCTGATGCGCACCTGGAGACGGCCGATGCGTCGCTCCGGATGTGCCGTCATGTGCTTCTCCACCGCGGCGCGCGCGCCTTCGAGCGCCCAGCCGCGGCGTCGGGCCAGGATGCCCATCACGGTGAGCATGCAGCTCCCGAGCGCCGTGGCCACCAGATCCGTGGGCGAATAGCTCTCCCCGCGCCCTTCGTTGTCACGCGGTGCGTCGGTGGCGAGCTTCGTGCCCGAGGGCCCGTGCCGGCACTCGGTGTGGAGGTCCCCCTCGTAGACGACGTCGATGCGGACCACGGCCTCCTCCCCGGTGGGAGCATACCGGTTCCGAGGCGGGCTACTCGACCCGGCGCAGTCGCAGCATCAGGGCTGCGGTCTCCTCCCGGCGCAGATTCACCCCGAGAGCCACGAGCGGCGGCACCAGACAGAGCACCAGGAAGCCGGCCGCCACCGCCTCGAGGGAGACGTGCAGGTGCCGCTCGGCCAGCTGCGAGAAGTCCATCCAGTGCCCGCCTCCCTTGGCCACCTGGTAGACCTCGCGTCGGAACGAGCTGGTCACGAGACCGTGCGCGAAGCGCAGATCGTAGAACGTGACGAAGAAGCCCACGAATCCGTAGAGCATGCGCTCGGCCTCGTGGTGACACGCGTTTCCACTCAGGGCGCGGTGGACGAAGATGCCGGCGATCACCAGCTCGAAGCCGTGCCCCATCGCCAGGATCACGACCTCGTGCCCGTCGCTCCAGGCGGTGAGTCCGTACGCCGCGGCGAGCCCGAGGGTCAGGCCCAGGCTCGCGGCATTGCGACGGAAGACCCAGGCGAGCGCGAGGAGCACCGCCTGCACCAGGAAGGCGATCAGCGGCAGGCGGTCCTGGTGGGTCGTGACGCCGCCGCCGTACACGAAGTCGAAGGCGGGGAGCGAGGGATAGCCGTAGAGCCAGCCCACGGCCGCGTGGCCCATCTCGTGCACCAGGACCAGGAAGTAGGACAGGACCCCGCTCACGAAGGGCAAAGTTCCGAGCACCAGCGCAGCGCCCATGGCGCCGCCCCCCGCCGCGAGCCAGCCCTGCCGCTCGATCCCGCCCATGCGGGGACTATCGCGAGACGACGGGAGCTCCTTTAACGCGGCTCGAGGATGGGGAAGTGGCGGGCGGAGAGGCTCGGGTGGCGCTCCAGGGACAGGCTCCGGAGCAGCCAGTAGGCGTGCAGGTAGTCGATGGCGCTGGTGAGCAGGCGGGTGGGAGGCCCGGTGGCGAGCCAGACGAGGCGGGGCCGGGTCTTCCAGTGGTAGCTGTCGGGGCGATAGGCATCGACCCACTGGACCTCCGCCACACGCGTCTGGAATCCCTCGTGGCGGAAGCGGTCCACCGGGAAGCGTCGCAGCTGCTCCACGCTCATGGCGAGCAGTCGGGCCACGCGGCGTCCGGCGTCGTCGGCGTCCACACCGAGCGCCTCCCGCACGGTCTCCTCGCGCAGCAGGGCCGCCCACATCAGGGCGCCCAGCGCATTGCGCACCGCCAGCAGCCGCTCCTCGCTCCCCTCGAGGGTGCGCGCGAGCCCGGCCACGAGCTCCCGGTCGGGCTTGCGCTGCTCGCGCCGGGCGGCATCGAGCTCCAGGAAGAGCGCCGTGAAGGTGGCGTTCGCGAGATGGTTGAGGTCGTTCACGCTCAGGAAGCGGCTGCGGCCCACGCCTTGGGGCGTGTAGAAGGGAGGCCTCCAGGGCGAGCGGTACCAGGGCTCGCGGCGGCGCAGCTCGTCCCACGACGCCCGGGCGAGGCCCCGGTCCTCGGGATCCGGGGGCGGGAAGTGCCGTCCCGCGGCGGCGATCATGGTGGCCACCTGCGCGTTGAAGGGAAGCGGGACCCCGAACACGAGGGGTCGGAGGTCGCCGTAGCGCGTGGCGCGGCCGTCGGCGCGCGTGAGGCGCCAGTCGTTGCGGACCAGGTGCATGACGAGCGCGCCCAGGTCCGAGCGCGCACGCTGCCGGGCCGCCTCCGGAAGGTCCGGCCCGGCGAGCGCGAGCAGCGTCGCGTAGCCCAGGACGAGCTGGTTCACGGTGCCCTTGGCCGGCTCGTCGCGGTAGAACAGGCGCGTCCCGTCCGGGGCCAGCCAGAGGTGCACCGCCTTGCCCACCGGGGTTTCGCTCGGGAGCACGTAGCGGGCGGGCAGGCCCGGCACGCCCGTCACGCGCAGGAACAGATGCATGCCCTCCAGGAGCGCGACGATGCGCTCCATCTGGGCGGGATCCCGCGTCGCGGCCCATGCATGCGCGAGCGCGGCCAGCAGCGCCCCGTTCCAGGTGGAGACGTCCGCGCCCGCCTCGTAGACGACGGGCTCGCCCGGCCGCGCCGGAAGCGTGATGCGCGGCATGACCTGGCGATGCGGCGCAAGGTGGTAGCGCCACAGCATCCACACGTAGTGCTCGGCCTTGACGGCCAGCGGTACGTGATAGGCGTGGCCCCCGTGACAGCGGACGAGCCGCGCCTGGTAGGCGCGGAGCGCGGTGGCGGACTGGTCGCCGGACGCGGGACGGCTCGCGTGGAGCTCGGGGCCGCAGCGCCCGACGGGCGCGAAGGCCACCGCGGGCGGGGCAGCCAGGACGGCAAGAGCGACGAGCCCGCAGCCGAGCCCGCGTCCCAGGCGTCTGCTTCGCTCAGCGCGAGGCACGGTCCCGTGCCGTTCCTGCCAGCACGTCGCGCAGCGCGCCGTCGCGGCCCAGCGCCCAGCGCGCCACCAGCTCCGGCGGATCGACTGCGAAGAGCGGCACGCTCCCGGTGGTGAAGACCGACAGCACCAGCTCCTGGCCGGTCGCACCCTCGACCAGGTCCACGCGGACGAAGCCCGGTCGCGCGACGGCGAAGCGCAGCCTCGGGTTGGAGGTCCGCAGCTTGCGTACGCGAGACCCCGAGCCCGATACCACCTGGACGGGCAGCGCGGACGTCTCCATCTCGATCACCTGCAGGTTGTGCTCGTCGCCCCCCAGCGCCAGCTGCACCGGGACGCCGGCGTCCCGGATCGCCCGAAGCACGAGGCTCCGGTAGGGCTCCGGAGCGTGCGGTGTGCCCTCCGGGCCGTCGTAGGCAGCGGCCACGGGATGGTGGGCCACCAGGATGCGCCAGGGTCCGCGCGAGCGGGCGAGTGCCGCACGCAGGGGCGCCGCGTCCGCCCGTTCCCGAAGCTCCACCGACTGGAGCAGGACGAGGCTCACCCCGGCCGGAAACTCCGCCACCTCGGCCAGACCGTCGGGAACGCGCCAGTTCGGCACGAAGTCCGGCAGCACCTCGCGCTGCAGTCGCGGGCTCTCCGGAGCCTTGTAGTCGTGGTTGCCGAGCACGGCGTGGATGGGAACCGGACGTCGCTCCACCGCGGAGAGCGGGCAGGCGTCGCGGACCTCGTTCGAGCGAGGCCCCGAGAGCGCCACGAAGCGGCAGTAGGGCCGCACCACGTTCTGCTTCAGGCGCGCGACGAGCTCGCCTTGCTCGAGTCCACGCCAGTAGAAGTTGTCCCCGAGCAGCAGCAGGGCGTCCACCGGGTGGCGTCGGTCCTCCGCCGCCAGCCCCAGGCCCACCGCCAGCTGACGATGGAAGCGGTGCGAGAGCCGGGGCGCGCGTCCGGTGTCTCCCACCGCGAGGATCGAAAAGCGGATCGCCTGGGGCGTCGGCCAGACAGAAGGCTTCGGGCCGGGCGGCCCCGGGGCGCACGCCAGCGCCAGCAGGACCGCGCCGGGGACGAGGACGCGAAGGATCGACCGCATTGGCCCCTCCCTTTCGCCGAATCGGCCACGCGGCTCCCGCAGTTGAGACCACCCGTTGCGCACCGGCTGCCTTCTCCGTGCCCGAACGTCACCGCACCCGCGAGGAACGGCACCTACATGAGGTATAATCCAACCAGATCGCGAAATGAACGGGAGTCACGAGTCGAAGTCGAGGGGACGAAGAGGTGGAATCATGCTCAGGGCGACAGCTCTGCTCGCGCTCTTTTTCGGCATCCCGATGCTCGGAGGATGCGCCACCAACCTCGGAACCGGTAGCCACGTGGTCGCCGATCTGGAGGCGGCCTACCCCATCACCGTCGGCCGTCTCGTCACCGCCCAGCTCGATACCAGCCATCGGCTGCGCGTCTACCTGCAGATCTGCGAGGACGCCGACCTGAGTGGCCCGGTGTGCGCGGACGACAGCCTGCGCGTGCTCGCAATGGTGGAGGCGGACAAGAAGTCCCTGCTCCAGCGCATCGCGGAGCGCTACCTGGAGGACGGACGCAACCACCCGGTCTACGTGTACGGACCGCTCTGCGACGGCTTGCAGGAGATGATCCTGGTGCCCCGCTGCCAGCTCGCGGTCGCCCTCAGCATCTGGGACCCGAACCTGCAGGACTACGTGGTCTACTCCACCACGCACGGCTCGGGCAGCTTCCTGGAGTCCGAGGGATTCGATACCTTCCTGGACGTGACGGGCCGCGCCGCCGGCATCGTGAAGAAGGCCGCCAAGTAGCGGGATCCGAGTCCATTCCCGCCGTGCCGTCGCTTCGGTTCGCCCTGGCCCTGGGGATCGGTCTCTCCGCGGCCCTGGGCTGCACCACGCTTGCGGCCACGCCGTCCCGGGCACCCGCCCCGGCCCCGCTCCATCCTGCGGTCGCCTCGCTCGCCCCTCCCCCGCTCGATCCCACCGCGGTGCGGGTCGAGCCCGGTCCGCGGACGGTGGAGGACCACTGGCTGCTCGGCGTGTACGACCGACTGCGCCCGGGCGACTACCGCGCCTTCCGCGTGGACTTCCCCACCGTGGACGGGGAGACGGGCCGGGCGCACTGGCTGCTGCCCCGCGGCGGGGGACCGCACGCGGCCGTCCTGGTGTTTCCGATCCTCGGCGGGTCCCACGTGGTATCGGAGGCGGCGGCGAAGGCGCTCACGAACCGCGGCTACGCCACGCTTCGCGTGGAGCGACGCCGGCTGTTCCGCGACGATGATCCCGCCGGCGACTTCTCGGTGCCCGCAGCCCGCCTGCGCCGGGCCGTGCTCGACGCGCGTCGTTTGCTCGATTGGCTGGAGACGCGGCCCGAGATCGATCCCGAACGCATCGCCGCCGCGGGCGTCAGCGTCGGAGGCGTCGTGGCCGCGACGTTGATGGGCCTGGACGAGCGCGTCCGGGCCGGCTTCTTCGTGATGGCGGGTGGGGGCCTTGCGGAGATCCTCTACGAATCTACGGAGCGTCCGCTACGCCGTTTTCGCCAGCGTACACTGGAGTCCGCAGGCATCGGGGATCGCGAGGAGTTCCTGCTCCGCGCGCGACGCCACACGGAGATGCTCGACCCGCTCACCTGGGCCCATCGCGTCGACCCACGCACGGTGCTGCTCGTCTCGGGCCGCTTCGACCGCGTGATCCCGCCCGAGCGGACCAAGGCGCTCTGGGAGGCCCTGGGTCGGCCCAGCTGGGTCCGGTTTCCGGCCGGCCACTACGAGATCGCGCCCTTCTTCTGGTGGGCGATGGGACGCGGTGCCGATCATCTCGACGACGTGCTCGGAGATGCGGCGTCGATCAGCAGCCCCACGTCCTCCAACCTGCGCAGGATGCGTTCCCCGGCATCGCGTCCGGGCGAGAGCGTGCGCTCGTAGTCGTAGATCGGCAGCTCGAACTCGGCCTCAGGGAGCAGGTAGCCGAGCTCGTCGTTGGCCAGTCCCACGAGCAGCGTCGGTCGACCTCCCACCACCCGCTTGATGCGAAGTCCCAGGTCCGGGGTGATCTCCCCGGGAACGGTGGCGATGCGCAGCGCGCCCAGCTCCCACACGTTCACCTCGGTGCGCAGGAAGCCACCGCGGTAGAGACGGCGCTCCAGGACCCCCGTCCAGCGCACGAGGTCGTAGCGGAAGTTGCGGTTGGGCAGGAACAAGGGCGCATGCCAGGCGGCTAGATGCGGAGCGCGCTGGTAGCGCCCCGGACCTGCGAGGGCGCCGAGCGCCGCCTCCGCCACCCGCTCTCCCACGCGCTGCGCCTCGAGATAGCTGCCGCCCTCACCGTCGGGATGTCCTCCCTGCACGTCGGGGGTCACGAGCCCGCCCAGCGCTCCAGAGACGTAGAGGCCGACGCCTCCGAGCGCCTTCTCCAGACGCGCCACGGTCCAGCCGGGGAAGTCGGCGGTGAGCAGCCGGTTCTCGTTGCCCAGCACCTCCGGGTGGCAGCCCAGCTCGACCAGCGTCGCCACCGTCTCGCCACCTCCCATGGCCCGCACGTGGAGGACCACGAGCTCGGCATCCACCATGCCCGGGCGACGCAGGTTCTTCATCACACCCGCCGGGTCGATGGGCACCCCGACGGCGGCGAGCTCCGCGGGTCGCAGCGCCGCGCTTGCCCGCTCGAGCGCTGCGACGATCCCATCCTCCAGGCGACGCATGGCCGCGTCGCTTCGGCCGGAGTAGAAGGGCGGGAGACCCCACAGGCCCACGCTGTCCGGCCCGCTGTGGTTGTGGGTGGAGGCCACGACCACGTGTCGCGGATCGAAGCCCGCCGCCCGAAAGCGCTCGTGCAGGGGCAGCAGCGTGCCGCGCTGCAGCCCCACCACGTCCACTGCCACCAGGGCGAGGCGGAGCGCGCCCCGCTCCAGCACCAACGCGCGCGCGTAGAGCGGGTCGTGCACGCCCTCGCTCCGGCGCCAGGGTGCGTAGCCGCCCATCCAGACCGGCTCCGCGGGCGTCACGTCCACCGCGGCGGCCCCGGCGCGCAGCGCTCCCGAGCTCGCCCACGCATGCTCGATGGGAACCGTCTCCGGGAACGCAGGACGCCAGAAGGCGCAGCCCGCAGTGCAGGCGGTGAGCAGCAGCGCCGCCAGGCCGGGCCGGCTCACGACTGGAAGCCCCGCAGCACGGCCAGTGCGGTGCGCGCCACCAGCCCCAAGACGAGCTCGCGGAGCGGCTGCGCGAAGTGCTCGCGCTGGTGGCGGACCGCCTCCTCCAGCTCGGAGCGGGGATACAGCCGCCCACCGGCCATCACCGCCTCCAGGGTGGCGAGGGCGGCCAGCTCTCGGGTGGGATCCTCGCGGAAGACGAGCAGGTCCGCCGGTGCGCCTTCACGGAGGCGCCCCAGATCCGGAACGCCCAGGGCCTCCCCGGCGGCGCGGCTGGCCGCGTCCCAGGCCTGCTCGGGTGTGAGTCCGGCCTGCACCAGCAGCTCCAGCTCTTCGTGCAGGCTGGCGCCCGGCACCACGAACGGGTTCATGGTGTCGCTTCCGGTCAGGACCGGAACGCCGACCCGGTGCAGGCGCGCGACCACGTCCTGCATCAGCTCCAGCCGATGAGCGAGCTCGCGCGGCGTGCCGGGCACCATGTCCAGCACCAGCGGGTTCTTGACCGGGTCCCAGAGCAGCTCGGGGTAGTGGCGCGGCAGCAGGCGGGCCTCGGGGTCCCCTTGCAGGCCATCGAGATCCTCCAGACGCGCGGCGCGGGCGAAGACCACCAGCGTCGGTGTGTGGGAGATGCCCAGCCTGCGCGACGTGTCGACGTACCGGAGCCGCAGGTTGAGCGGCGGATCGCTCCTCCGGTCCGCCAGACCCATCAGGTGCTGCACCTCCACGCCGGCCAGGTCGCGCAGGGTCGCGCTCCAGGGCACGTGCGCCACCACGGGGACGCCGAGCCGACTTGCGCTGCGACGGATCTCGGCCAGGACGGCGGGGAACAGGCTGTTGTAGACCTTCACGCAGTCCGCGCCCGCCTTCGCCAGCTCTTCCACCGCCGCGCGAGCCTCGTCCACGTCCCTCACGACCACGGCACCCGGCCAGCCGGGGGGATCGCCATCCAGGAACGGCCCGCAGGCGAAGACACGGGGGCCGGCGAGCTCGCCCGCGGCGATCCGGTCGCGGTGGGCGAAGACGTCGCGTCCGAAGCTTCCGGCGTCGCGCACGCTCGTCACGCCGTGCGCCAGGAAGAGCACGGCGAAGAGCGCCCTCTCCCCGGCCGCGAGAGACGGTGGATGGTGGACGTGGAGATCGATCAAGCCCGGCAGGACGAAGCGTCCCGCGAAGGGAGCCTTCGAGGCGCCGCCCGACCCGGGCTCGATACGGGCGATGCGGCCGGCCACGACGTGCACGGTGCGGCGAGGGCGCCGCGGCTCACCCGGCTCGACGAGGGTGACGTCCTCCAGCACCGCGTCGGGGGGGGGCACGGCGAGCGCCGGGCCGGGCCGCAGCGCCCACCACACGGTGGCGCCGGCCAGGGCGACGAGGACCACCACCGCCAGCAGCACGCGGAGGATCAGCACGACGAGCCCCGAGCGTCGGCTCATCCCAGCAGCACGTCCACCACACGCTCGACCAGGGCGCCGCCCACCCAGGAGCCCAGCGGCAGCAGCAGGAACAGCGAGAAGCGCAGCAGCAGGTGGGAGTCGAAGGGCCACTCGCGCACGGCCTCGATGCGACCCTCGTAGGCCAGCAGCGCCGGCAGTCGCGCGGCCCGCTCCGGCGTGCCGTCCGGCCGGGCCAGCTGCTCGCGCTCCTCCTCCACGGCGCGCCGCACCCAGGCGAGCTCGGCCCGCTTGGCCTCGCGCACGGCGTGGTGGATGCCGCGTGCCGGAAGCAGCAGCGCCACGATGCCCAACGTGAGCGTCAGGCCGATCACGAAGAGCACCATCCAGGGCGCCACCGCCTCCAGCACGAGGAGCGAGGCGATGGAGCTGCCCACGAACCAGAAGGCCGCGCCGCGCAGCCCGGAGCGGGCGAAGACCTGGCGCGATTCCGGATCGAGCAGGCGGACCTCGGTGTGCTCACGCCCCAGCCGCGAGAGCAGGCGTGCGGACTTGAGGCTCAGGTGGCTCATGCGTCCGAGCAGACCGAACAGAGCCACGTTCAGCACGAACCCCCACGCCGAGAAGAACGCGTTGAGCTCCAGCTGGTCGCCAGACAAGCCGCGGACCCACAGCTCGAGGGCGATCCCGAACGACGCTCCGGCCAGGAGGGAGAGCGCGTGCGGACGCAAACCGCGGCGACCCGCCGCCCCCATGAGACCTTCCAGCTCCGGTTCCGACAGCCGCAGCCGGGGGCGCAGCTGCTCCAGGTCCAGCAGGATGCGGCGCCTGCCGAAGCGCGAGACCCCGATTGTGTAGGCCACCAGGGTGGCCATGACCAAGTCGTAGCGGGCCTGCTGGGAAAGGCCGAGGCGCGCGCCGGGCTGGATCAGGGCGTCCTGGAAGCCGGTCGCCAGCGCGCTCGCCAGGTAGATCAAGCCGAGAAGCCCCAGGGTCAGGAACCCGAGGCTCAGCGAGGGGAGCGGCACCCGCTCCAACCAGCGCGGGGTCTCCGTTCCGTCGTTGCCGCCCTCCGCCCACGCGTCCGCCACGTCCGGACGATACCGAACGCGAGGCCACGAACCGACCACGACCACCGGGGTATACTGGTGCGCAACCCGGAGGCCCCATGAGCGCACGCCACGAGATCTTCGATCCGCTGCTCTCGGAGCCCCTGGCTCGGCGCATGATCGAGCTCTGCGAGCGTTTCGGACGCTACGGCATGTACGGTCGCGAGCCGATCGGCGAGGGGCTCGGCAAGGGCCTCGCCCAGCGCCATGATGCCGCCGCCAACTTCGTGCGAACCGGCGGTCGCTTCGGAAGGCGGGAGGCACCCCAGATCCTCGCCGCGCGCACCAACTACTTCCGCGAGACCTATGCCTACGGAGACGAGGTGCAGCTGCCCGGGATCGAGACCTTCCGCGACTTCGAAGGCTTCACCGAGGCGGCACGCAAGATCTACGACGCTCGCGTGGTCGAGCCCTCGATCGTGTACGCCAACATCCTGGTGCCGGGCCAGGAGCTGGCGGTCCACACCGACGTGCCGGAGTTCCGCGGCCTGAATCGCACGCGGGACCCGGAGTGGCTGCTCGTCGTCATGCACCACTCCGGCCTCTTCGAGCGCTGGCGCATGCGCATCGCCACGGGCGTCGCGTACTTCCACGAGTGCCAGGGCGGCGAGTTCGCGTTCTATCCGGAGGGCGCCCAGGGGCCGCCGCGGACGCTGCCGGTCAAGCACGACACGGCCGTGCTGCTCGACACCGACTCGGTCTTCCACGGCGTGGACCCCGTGCTGCCCTCCGAGCCGATGCCGCCCTTCCGACCCGGCATGGAGCTGGTCTTCGGGGACGGCGAGGGTTGGCGCGTGGTGGGGCGCGACCGGGAGACCGTGGCCCGCTACCGCTGGGGCGAGCTGCGCTTCTCGATCTCCTGGAAGGCGTACGTCCACGCCGACGAGGCCGAGCAGCGCGCGGTCCGCGAGCACCGCGACGACCTGTCCCGTGCGGCGGTGCTGGAGCGGCTGATCGAGGATCTCCGCGGCCGCGGTCGGCTGGAGGGCCCGCTCCCGGACGAGACCGCGCTGGCGCTGCTGCTCATCGACGAGTACGTGCACTTCCCGCCGCCGCGCCCGCGGGAGGATTCCGGCCCGGCCTGAGCGCCGCGCGGCGTCAGAGGACCTGGGTCAGGCTCGGGTCGCGCTCGCCCAGGATCGCGTCGAAGCGCTCCTGCATGCGCGGCTTCCAGTCCGGGTGCGTGAGCACGTAGAAGCGCTCCTCGCGAATCGCCTCCAACACGGCGTCGGCCACCCGCTCGGGCGCGAGGCTGTTGGCCAGCAGATCCCGGACCATGCCCTCCACCTCCTCGCGCTCGGCGTCGGAGACGACGGGCTCGACGTCGCGCAGCTCGTGAGGACGGTTGCGGTCGGCCTCGAGGATGCGGGTGTTCACCCAGGCCGGACACAGGACCGAGGCCCGCACGCGGCTGTCCCGAGCCTCGAGCTCGTGGTGCAGGGTCTCGGTCAGCGCCACCACGCCGTGCTTCGACACCGTGTAGTCGGAGGCGCCCGGGAACGTGACCAGACCGGCCACGGAGGCGGTGTTCACCACGTGGCCCTCGCCCTGCTCCAGCAGGATCGGCACGAAGCTCCGGATGCCGTGAATCACGCCCCACAGGTTCACGCCCAGCACCCACTGCCATTCCGCCAGGCTGCGCTCCCACGTGGCAGCCAGGCCGCCGCTCACGCCGGCGTTGTTGCACACGACGTGCACCGCGCCAAAGGCCTCCAGGGTGCGGCGCGCCAAGGCGTCCACCGCCTCGGCGCGGGAGACGTCCGTGGGCACCGCCACCACCCGCGCGCCGCGGCCCTCCAACTCCTTGCGGACGGCCTCGAGCGCCGGCTCCTCCACGTCCGCCAGCGCGACCCTCATGCCCTCCGCCGCAAAGCGCTCGGCCAGGGCGCGGCCGATGCCGCTGGCCGCACCCGTCACCACCGCCACCCGATCCCGAAGCTCTCGCATGGCTCCCCCGACGCGCCGGAGCTACGGTCCGAACGCGAGCGGCGCGCGACCGTTCCCATCCTCGGCGGGGGCAGCTTATCACGGCATACGGCGAGGCACCGGCGGACCGCAAGGACGTGGGGTTCACGCACGTGGCGTTGTCCGTGCGCGACGTGGACGCGAGCATCGAGTTCTACGGGCGCTATGCGAACATGCGGCCCGTGCACCGTCGCAGCGACGGCCCGCACCGGGTGGTCTGGCTCAGCGACCTGACGCGCCCCTTCGTGATGGTGCTGATCGAGAGCGACGATCCACAGCCCCGGCTGGGCGGCACGGCGCACCTCGGGGTGGGATGCGTCAGCCGGGCCGACGTGGACCGGCTCTCGGAGCTGGCGCGCCGCGAGCAGCGCCTCTCCCTGGGACCGACGGACTCCGGCCCGCCCGTGGGCTACTGGGCCATCATCCGCGATCCGGACGGTCACAACCTCGAGGTGTCGTACGGCCAGGAGGTGGGGCTCGCGGTGCAGGACGCGCGGGACGGACCGCAGGAGACCTAGAAGACGCTCAGGCCGGATACCGCGTCGCACGGGCCGACGATGCTCAGCAGCGCGCTCAAGCCGGCCACGGGATCCCAGACGCCGGTGTCCGGGCAGACGGTTCCCGCGATCTCGGCGCCGCCCGCGGGATGCCTCCGCACGTAGCCGAACGTGCTCTGCGCACCGTCGCCGTCGAGATCCGAGATCGCCTCGGCCGTGTACACAAGGGCCACGCCCGGGGGCACGGCGACCTGGTACTGGAACTGCACCGTTCCCTCCGGCTTCCACCCGATCCGCTCGAAGTCCGTGCCCACCGGCCAGGTCGCCTTCTGGCTGCCCGGGACGGCGGCGGGTGCCGCCATGGCCCCCAGGTAGGTGCCGAACTCGGCGTAGTACGCCTCCTCGGAGGTGCGGATCGCCGCCAGGTTGGTGCGACCCTCGCCGATCTTGCTGCGCAGCTGCACCTTCTGGAAGCTGGGGATGGCGATCGTGGCCAGAATTCCGATGATCGCGACCACGATCATCAGCTCGAGCAGCGTGAAGCCCGCCCGTCCCGTCCTAGCCCGTCGCATCTCGCCGCTCCTCGGCCTCCCGCGTACCCGCCTTGAACCCGGGCCGGGGACCCCTCCTCTTCGGCGCGTCGGGGCGCGAATCATCCCCGTGGGGAGGGATCCAGGTCCGACGGGCTCTCGCCGGACGGCATCGCGACCCAGAGCGCGATGTAGAGCAGCAGCACGACGCCGGCGGAGAAGAAGAAACCCAGCACGAAGGCGATGCGCAGCACGGTCACCGAGATGGCGAACTGCTCGGCGAGGCCCGCGCACACGCCCGCCAGCATGCGCCCCTGCTGCGGCCGCGCCCAGGGCGCGGCGAGGCTCTGCAGGGCGCGCGGCTCCACGAAGCTGCCGCAGTAGCGGCACTTGACCGCCTCGGCGCGAATCTCCTCGGCGCACCAGGGACAACGCTTGGTCTGGGTCATGCCGCCTCCTCCCGCATGCGGCGCGAGAAGGCGACCGCCAGCGGGAGCGATCCGTAGAGGACCCCGAAAGCCAGGGCCACGGAGCCGAAGTAGACCAGGCCGAGCCAGCTCAGCACCGGAGCCGGGACCCAGGCGCCGAGCAGCGCCGAGGCGCCGCGCGCCACGAGCAGCCCGTGGGCGACGGCGACCGGAAGCGCCACCAGCGCCAGCGCCACGGCCGCCGCGAGCTCGCGTCCGAAGCCCCGCCAGGCGGCCCGCTCCCGCAGCGCCTCCGCCGCGCGCTCGCGCGTCGCCGCCAGCACGGCGGGCGCGAGCGGGGGCACGACAAGCGCATCCAGCTCCGCGGTGAGCTCCACCAGGAAGCGGCGATGCGCGGCGCAGGCGGAGCAGCCCTCCGCGTGCGCGTGGTCCCCGGCCGCCGGCTCGCGACGGGCCGCCAGCGCCTCCTCCAGGCGTCGCTGCACCGCTTCACAGCTCACGTCGTGCTCTCCTCGGCGCGCAAGGCCCGCAACGCCGCATGCAGGCGGCTCTTCACCGTGCCGCGCGGGATGCCGAGCGCTGCGGCTGTCTCCGCCTCGTCGAATCCCTCCACGTAGCGCAGCACGATCACCTCGTGCAGCCGGCCAGGAAGCCGGGCCAGCCGCTCGCGGAGATCCAAGCGCTCCACGGGGCCGGGCGTCGTCGGGGCCGGAGCCGTCGCCGGCTCCGGGGTCCGTTCCCGACGCACGCGCCGGCGACGATGCAGGTCGCGCGCCAGGTTCGCCGCAATCCCGTACGCCCAGGGTCGGAAGCGTCGCCGGGGATCGAAGCGCGGCGCCGCGCGCGCGATGCGGATCCAGGTCTCCTGCACCAGGTCCTCGGCCTCCACGGGATCGCCCGTGGTGCGGGCCAGGAACGCGTACAGCCGTTCCCCGTGACGATCCACCAGGGTCGCGAGCGCGCGCTCGTCCGCCCGGGCCGCGACGGCCGTCATCAGCTCCTCGTCGGACTCCATCCGTCGGAGGTCTCGTCTCCCTGGGACGTCTCGCTCCCCCGCGACGGCGGCCGTGCGGACGGGGGTCCGTCCCCCTCGTCCCGCCCGAGCAGCGTGCGCAGGGCCTCGCCCGCGCGGTCGGCGGCGGAGCGTCCGCCCGGTGCCTCCGGAAGCAGGAACCACAGCAGCGCGTAGAGCACAAGCCCGAGCCCGTGGAAGAGGGTGAACAGCAGGAAGAGGACGCGCACCACGCTCACGGACACGCCCAGGTTGTGGGCCACCGAGGCGCACACCCCGGCCAGACGCCGCTCCGGGTAGCCCCGGTGCCACTCGCGCGGATCGCGCAGTCCGCCCGCCACGAGGCTCCCGCAGTGGCGGCACTTCACCGCCTCGGCGCGGATGCTCTCGGCACACCAGGGACAGGTCTTCTCGGCCATCGGATCCTCCCTTGGTCTCGGCGCCGGGGGCGCGCGCGACGCCTCGTTCATGGTACGCGCGAGAGGGTGGCGAGGTTCACGGCTTCCTCCGCGGCCGGGCTCCCGCGGGGGATGCGCCCGGATCACGGCTGGAGGATGCGGCGCGTCCAGGTCCGGCCGCTGCGACGGAAGCGCTCCCGCCGATGCAGGCGGTCGGCGCGCACGCTCCAGAACTCGAGCGTCCGGGGCAGCAGCCGAAAGCCCGTCCACCCGGGAGGGCGGGGGATCGCCCCGCCCGCGTGCCGACGCGCCAAGGTCCGCCAGCGGGCGAGCAGCGCCGCGTGGCCGTGGATGGGTGCGCTCTGGCGCGAAGCGGCCGCCGCCAGGCGGCTCCCGCGCGGACGCGAGGCCCAGTAGGCGTCCGCCTCCTCCGGTGAAACCGGGACCACGCGCCCCTCCACGCGCACCTGATGTCCCAGGGGCTCCCAGTGGACGGCGAGGGCGGCGCGCGGATTGGCGCGCAGCTCCCGCCCCTTGCGGCTCCGAGCGTCGGTGTAGAAGACGAAGCCGCGCGCGTCGGCCTGCTTCAGGAGCACGTAGCGGACCGAGGGGCGGCCGTCGCGCGTGGCCGTGGCCAGCGCCACGGCGTTCGGCAGCGGGATCCCGGCGCGCTCGGCCTCCCGGTACCAGCGCCGGAAGCGCGCGATCGGATCAACCGCCACGCGCCCCGGACCCTTCGAGCTGTCGCAGGCGCTCCGCGGCGACGGCCGCCATGGCGGCCTGCAGGTTGTAGGACGGGATGAAGCCGGCCACGGGAAGGCGCAGCACGTGGTCGCACGCGCCGAGAATCTCGGCCGGGATGCCGCGCCGCTCCCCCCCGATCACGAAGAGCAGCGACCCGGTCAGATCCCGCTCCCAGGGCGCGTGCGTCCCGGAGTCCTCAACGGCCAGGATGCGGCGCCCGGCCGCGCGGGCGGCCCGGATCACCGACGCCGCTGGCTCCCAGCGTACGGGGAGGAAGCGCTCGGCGTGCATCGAGGCGCGCAGCGCCTGCTTGCGCGCCGCGGCGTCGAGCCGCGCATCCAGGAAGATGCCGTCGGCGCCGGACACCTCGGCGGTCCGGATCGCGAAGCCCGCGTTGCCGGGATAGGCCACGTCCACGAGGAGCCAGGCCGACCCGCGGCCCGCGAGCACCTCCGCGGAGGGAGCGGCGGGATCGGCGCCGACCAGGGCGAGCACGTCCGCCGTCGGCTCGACCCGGCTCATGCGACGCAGGTCGTTCAGCGTGGCCCGGAGCACCGGGATGCCCGCACGCTCCAGGTCGGCACGCGTGCCGGCGGGGAGCGAGCCCGGCCTGGCGAGCACGAAGCGCAGCGGCTGCTTCTCGTCCAGCGCCGCGCGAAGCGCCGCGGCGCCCACGAGCTGCCGGCGGGCCGGCGGAGCGTCAGGCACGCAGCTGCGCCACGGCGTTGGCGAGGATGCGGAGCCCGAGCTCGTGGCGGGTCAGGATCGACTCCGGATGGAACTGGACGGCGGCGATGGGGAGCGACTCGTGCTCCACGGCCATGACGACGCCGTCCTCGCTCTCGGCCGTGACGCGCAGCTCGAGCGGGAGCTTCTCCCGCACCGCGAAGAGCGAGTGGTAGCGGGCGGCCTGGAACGTCTCCGGGAGACCGAGGAAGAGCTTGCCCCGCAGCACGCGCACGTTGGAAGGCTTTCCGTGCATGGGATAGGAGAGCACGTCGAGCTCGCCCCCAAAGGCCTCCACCAGCCCCTGGAGTCCCAGGCAGACTCCGAAGATCGGCAGCCCGCGCTCGCGCAGGGCGGAGACGGTTCCGCCCAGGTCGAAGTCGCGGGGACGTCCCGGCCCGGGCGAGAGGACCACGAGGTCGGGCGCCAGGCGGTCGAGCTCGCCCTCCGGGAAGCCCGCGCGCAGCGTGACCACCTCGGCGCCGGTCTGGCGCAGGTAGTTGGCGAGGGTGTGCACGAAGGAGTCCTGATGGTCCACCAGCAGGACCCGGCGCCCCGCGCCGGGATGCTCCGCAGCACTCCGCGTCGGCCCGGCCTCGGCGCCCTCGCCCTGGATGGCGTCCAGGAACGCCGAGGCCTTGACGCGGGTCTCACGCTCCTCGGCCTCCGGATCCGAGTCGTAGAGCAGCGTCGCCCCGGCGCGCACCTCGGCCAGGCCGTCCTTCACCCGGATCGTGCGCAGCGTGAGGCCGGTGTTCAGGTTGCCGTCGAAGCCGAGCATGCCGACCGCACCGCCGTACCAGTCGCGCGCCGTCCGCTCGTGGTCCTCCACGAACTGCATCGCCCACGCCTTGGGAGCGCCCGTCACGGTGACCGCCCAGGCGTGCACCAGGAAGGCGTCCAGGGCGTCGAAACCCTCCCGCAACGCACCCTCCACGTGGTCCACGGTATGGATGAGGCGCGAGTAGATCTCGATCTGGCGCCGCCCGATCACGCGCACCGAGCCGGGCCGGCAGATGCGGGACTTGTCGTTGCGGTCCACGTCCGTGCACATGGTGAGCTCGGACTCGTCCTTGGCGGAGACCAGCAGCTTGCGGATCTGCTCGGCGTCGTCGATGGCGTCCACCCCGCGCTCGATGGTGCCCGAGATGGGGCACGTCTCCACGCGATCGCCCTCCACGCGCACGTACATCTCGGGCGAGCCGCCCACCAGGTACTCGCCCTCGCCGAGATTCATCAGGAAGCCGTAGGGCGAGGGGTTGCGCTCGCGCAGGCGTCGGAACAGACGCGAGGGCGGATCCTCGCAGGGGCGCCGGAAGGTCTGGCTCAGCACCACCTCGAACAGGTCCCCGCGACGAAAGGCCTCGCGCGCGGTGCGCACGGCATCCGCGTACTCGCCCGGCGCATGGTCGCACTCCCGGTCCACGCGGCCGGGCGCGGGCGGCGGGCGGTCCGCGCCCTCGCGAGGCAGTCCGTGCGTGGAGGCTCCGTCGATCCGGAACTCGTAGCGATGCCGCGCCGCCCGCTCCCGCTGGTGGTCCACGACCACGAGATCGTCCGGCAGGTAGAGAACCAGGTCGCGCCGGTCGTCCGCGCGGGGGAGCCGCAGCCGCACCGGCTCGAACTGGAAGGCCAGGTCGTAGGCGAAGGCGCCATAGAGGCCGAGATGGGGATCCGCGTCGGACCCGAACAGGTCCACCCACGCGCGCAGCAGCGCGAAGACCGAGGGCTGCTTGCTGCGCTCCTCCTCCGGGAAGCGTCCCGAGGGCTCGTGGATCGCGCCGCGCAGCGTGTTCGCATCCCGCTCCAGGGAGGCGATGGCGGGCAGCGCCGCCAGGGCGTGCTCGAGCGCCGGGAGCAGCACGCCTCCGCGCTCGTTGAGCGCCTCGATCCGGAAGCCGCGGCCGCACGACACCAGCACGAGCGGCGGGTCGCAGAAGCCGAGGTCCCAGCGCGTGTAGCGTCCCGGATACTCGTAGCTCGAGGCCAGGAGCACCCCCGGCCGTCGATCCAGGCGGTCGATCAACGCCTCGACGGCGCCGACCGCGTCCACCGCTTCGACCTCGCGCTCGATCTCGAGCCCACCGCGCGTGACGTAGCGCGGGCTCGGCCCGGGGCCCGTCTGCATGGCTGTCACCTCCCCGCCGCCATCCGGGACCCCGAAAGGAAGGACCGCAGCCCCGGATGCGAGGCGGCGGTCCCTTGCAACGAAAAAGCCGCCTCGAAGAGGCGGCCTCGAAAGCTCACGGAGCGTGGATGCGCGGGGCCGCCTCGCCTAACGAGACGCCCACCAGCCTGCAACGAGAGACAGTCGCGCTGTTCCAGTCCGCATCGGGCAGACGGTGCCCGATGCCACCCCGGCCGTCAAGGGCGGTGCCGAAGGGCCCCGCCGAACGGTGCGGGGCCCCACGGCTCGTCCTCAGCGCTCCACCTTGAACGCGAACTTCACGTTCGCGTGGTACTCGATGATCTTGCCGTCCTGGATCTTCGCCGTGGTGTGGAGCACGTCCACTCCGGTGATGCCCCGGACGGTCTTGTTCGCCTCCTTGAGCGCGTCCTCGACCGCATCGTGCCAGCTCTTCTTCGAGACGCCGACCAGCTCCAGAACCTTGATCGTGGGCATGCCTTCTCCTGTGGGATGCGAGGCGGGGAAGGCCCCGCTCGGGTTGGGATGGTACAGACGCGCGCCGGCCCCCGGGATTCAGCGTCGGGAGAGCAGGAGCTCGCCGATCTGGAGCGCGTTCAGCGCCGCGCCCTTCGCGAGCTGGTCACCCACGGCCCAGAGCACCAGGCCACGGCCGTCCGGAACGCCGAGGTCGGAGCGGACGCGCCCGACGAAGACCTCGTCCCGCTCGACGCTGTCCAGCGGCGTCGGATAGCCGTCTGCGGAGGGATCGTCCCGCAGCGCCACGCCCGGCGACCGGGCCAGCACGGCGCGGGCTTCGTCCGGGGCGGCCGCGCGCTCGAACTCGAGGTTGAGCGACACGGCGTGGGAGCGCAGTACGGGAACCCGCACACAGGTGGCACTCGCCAGCAGCTCCGGCAGATGCAGGATCTTGCGACCTTCCCAGAGGAGTTTCATCTCCTCCTTGGTGTACGCGTTGTCCTGCACGGCATCGATGCACGGGATGACGTTGAAGGCGATCTGCCTGGGGTGGTGCTTCACCTGCAAGGGGCGGCCCTCCACCCAGTCCCGTAGCTGTTGCTCCAGCTCGTCCATGCCGGCGGCGCCGGCCCCGCTGACGGCCTGGTAGCTCGACATGACGGCCCGACGCAGGCCGAAGGCCCGGTGCAGCGGCGCCGCGGCCATCAGCGCCACGATGGAGGTGCAGTTGGGATTGGCGACGATGCCGCGGTGGGTGAAGGCGTCTTCGGGATTGATCTCGGGAATCACCAGGGGAACGTCGTCGTCGTATCGGAAGGCACTCGAGTTGTCGATCACCACGGCGCCGGCTTCCGCCGCCCGGGGCGCGAACTGCTTGCTGACGCCGCCTCCGGCGCTGAAGAAGGCCTGGTCGACGCCGCGGAAGGCGTCGGCGGTGAGCTCCTCGACGCGCAGCTCGCGGCCGCGGAAACGGAGCGTGCGGCCCACGCTGCGCCGACTCGCCAGCAGACGCAGCTCGCGGATGGGATACTCCCGCTTCTCGAACAGCCGCAGGAACTCGGCGCCGACGGCGCCGGTGGCTCCGGCCAGGGCGACGGTGGGCGCGTTCATGGCGGCGAGCGTAGCAGAGAGGCCGACGCTCAGGCGTCGGTCGGGGCGGCGGCGCCCGCCTCGAGCCGACCCACCCAGGCGGCCGCATCGAGACCGGCCTGGAACAGGTCGCCGGGGTCGAGAGCGAGCTCGCGCAGGGGCTCCTCCACGCGGGCGAAGTCGGCGCGTTCCACCGCCTCCGCCAGGGCGAGCAGACGGCCCAGGGCTTCCCGCCGCTCCAGCACGGCGAGGCGGATGCCCTCGTCCACGTGCAGCTGGTCCATGACTTCGAGCTTGGAGAGACCCAGCACCGCATCCACGAGCGACAGCATTCCCGCCAGGAAGGCGCGCTCGCCCACGTCGCGGCCCTCCCCACCGCGGCCGGCCAGGAGCTCCATCAGACGGCCCCGCATGGCGGCCACCTGCAGCAGCGGGCTCGCGGCCCCGGCGGGATCCGAGCCGGCGAACAGCAGCATCACGAGCCAGCGCTCCAGGCGACGTCTGCCGATCAGGACGAGGGATTGGCGCACCGTGGAGATGCGCTGGCTGCGCGCCATGCCCACCGAGTTGACCAGGCGCAGCAGGTTCAGGCCCAGGGAGGCGTGCTGCTTGAGAAGCTCCTCCAGGCGGTCGAGCTCCGCGCCCTGACGCAGCCGACGCAGAAGCTCCAGCAGCGCCGCGCGCGCCGGATCGACCGCGTTGCCCGACACGGTCACCGGCCGGGCGAAGTGGAAGCCCTGGAACAGGTCGAAGCCGAGCTCCCGGCAAGCCCGGTACTGCTCGCGCGTCTCCACCTTCTCGGCCAGGAGACGCGCGGGGGATGACGGCGCAGGAGCGGGACGAGACGACGCAGGGCGCTGCCGGACGTCCCGGCGAGATCCACCTTCACGTAGTCCACCACCGGCAGCAGGGCCTCTCGCCCGTCACCCGGGACGAAGTCGTCCAGCGCCAGGGCGAAGCCGAGCTGGACCAGCTCCCGGCAGCGCCGCTCGAGCTCGACGTCCACCGCCTCCGACTCGAGGATCTCGATCACCACGCGGTCCTTCGGGAGTGCCTCCACCAGATCGCTGCGCAGCAGCTCACCCGACACGTTGAGGAAACCGCGGTGGGAGCCGAGCAGCGCATCCGGGCCCATGTCGACGAAGACGTTCACCAGCGTCCGGACGCAGGCGCTGCGCACGTCGGGGAACTCCGCCCGCGTGGCGTCGGCGGAGCCGCGGTAGAGCAGCTCGTAGCCCGAGATGCGCTGGCGCCGGTCCAGGATGGGCTGGCGGGCCACGAAGATGCGGGAGGTGGACGGCGCGAGGGCTTGCCGGGACACGCCCCCTCATCGGCCTGCCGCCCGTCTCGGCCCTCGGGTCTTCCCTCCAGACGCCGGGGCGGCCGCGAAGGCCGCTTCCGCCTAGACTGGCCCCGCGCCCGAGGAGACCTGATGCGCGAGGTGACCAGCGCGGATGCGAAGGGCGAGCCCGGAGCGCCCTCCTACCCCGGCGCTCGGACGCCGGACCGCCTGCGCAGCGTCGACTCCTTCGGGCTGCGCCTGGCCGTCTACGAGTGGGGCGAGACGGGCGCGCCGGTGATCCTGCTCGCCCACGGCGGCTTCGACTTCGCCCGCACCTTCGACGTCTTCGCCCCGCTGCTGGCCGCGGCGGGGTACCGCGTGGTGAGCTGGGATCACCGCGGGCACGGCGACTCCGCGCATGCGGCGCTCTACTCCTGGGAGGCGGACGTCCGGGACGCGCTGCTGGTGCTCGAGTCCAC
Source organism: Myxococcota bacterium (assembly GCA_041577015.1). Lineage (GTDB taxonomy): Bacteria > Myxococcota_A > UBA9160 > UBA9160 > PR03 > JBFGJV01. The sequence goes on along the minus strand of JBFGJV010000001.1, from coordinate 15,545 downwards.
CACGCGGGAGCCCGTGCACCTGATCGGGCACTCGAAGGGGGGCGCGGTGCTGACGCAGCTGGCGCTCACCATGCCGCACCGGGTACGGCGCCTGGTGAGCATCGACGGCATGCCGTCGCGCCGCGCGCATCCGGACGTGGCGGACCACGAGCGCACGCGGCTGCTGGCCGAGGACCTGGCGGGCTGGCTCGACCACCGGCGGCGGGCCGCGCACCTGGTGCGCAAGCCGGGCACCCTGGACGACCTGGCGCGCCGCCGCGGGCGCATGAACCCGCGCCTCCCGCTGGAGTGGCTGCGCTACCTGGTGACGCTCGGGGCGCGGCGCGATCCCGACGGCTGGCGCTGGAAGATCGACCCCGCGCTGCGCTTCGGGGGTTTCGGTCCCTTCCGCCCGGAGTGGCACCTGGAGCGCCTTCCCGGCCTCGCGGCTCCCCTGCTGGGGCTGCTGGGCGGCCAGCAGGAGCCCATGGGCTGGGACACCACGCCGGAGGTGCTGCGGCCCCACCTTCCGCCCGGCGCGCGCGTCGAGCGCTTCGAGGACGCCGGGCACTTCATCCACATCGAGCAGCCCGAGCCGGTGACGAAGCTCGTGCTGGAGTTCCTGTCGTGAGGCTCCAGCACGCCAAGGTGGAGCTGGCGCTGCACGCGCTGCGGAAGGGATCGGGGCGGCCGTTGCTCCTCCTGCACGGACTCGGCGAGCGCTCCCCGGACGCCGTGCCGGAGTCGGCGTCCCCCTGGCCGGGGCCGGTGTTCGCCCTGGACTTCACCGGGCACGGGCGCTCCTCGGTGCCGGCCAGCGGCGGCTACACGGCCGAGATCCTGATGGGCGACGCCGACGCGGCCTTGACGCAGCTGGAGGCCGCCACGCTGCTGGGACGCGGGCTCGGCGCCTACGTGGCGCTGCTCCTGGCCGGGGCGCGGCCGCGGCAGGTCCGGGGCGCGATCCTGTGCGACGGACCTGGCCTCGCGGGAGGCGGCGACCGCCCCGGCACGCCCCACGTGGCGCTGCCCGCGCCGGGCTCCTCGCCGCCGGATCCCTTCGTCCTGGTGGAGCTCGCCCGGGACGTGCGGCCGCCGGACTACGCCACGAGCTTCGTGCGTCAGGCCAACCAGCTCGCGGGCCTGCCGCACCCGGTCTGCGTCTGCGCCCGAGAGCGGCCCGACTGGCTGCGGGCGGTGGTGGCGGAGCCTGGCGTGGAATCGGCGCCCCTCCCCGAGGCCCTCGCCCTCTACGCGGACGAGAGCTAGGCCCCGGCGCGGTGTCGGCCTACGGCGACGCCCTCCGCGTCGGCGAGGCGCGCGAGCGCTACTTCGCGCGGAGCGGGCTTGGGATCGGCGGCTACAGCGAGCGCTGGGTGGTGCTGCGGGCGGGTCCGCTGCCGATCCGCTTTCCGAACCGGCCGGGGCGCGTGCGCGCCGTGAAGCTTCACGACCTCCACCACGTGGCGACCAGCTACGACACCAGCTGGACCGGCGAGGCGGAGATCGGTGCCTGGGAGATCGCCGCCGGCTGCGGACGCCACCTGTGGGCCTGGTGGCTGAATCTCGGGGCCTTCGTGATCGGCCTCGTCATCGCTCCGGGCCGCACCTTCCGGGCCTTCGTGCGCGGGCGGCACGCCACGAGCCTGTATCGGACCGAGGGCGAGTTCCGGGAGGAGTTGCTGACCTGGCGGGTGGGGGAGCTGCGCGACCGCCTGGGCCTGCGCACCCCCTCACGCGGCGCCACGAGCCGAGACCGCGCCTGGTTCGCCTGCTGGGTGGCGATCGGCCTGGTCTACGCGCTCGCCCCGGGGATCTTGCTGGCGTCGCTGCTGCGGGGCGCGTGTTCGGGGTGAAGAGCCGGGAGCAGGCGGGCGAGGGCGAAGACGTGGGGGTCGTCGGCGCCGTGAGCCCGCAGGAACTCGGCCAGGCGGTGCACGTATTCCAGGTTCGCACCGCTCGGCCCGTATGCCCGGCGGACCTGGTCCGCGATCGCCGCGAGCGGCGCCTCGCCCAGGTAGTTGGGGTTCGCGGGCGTCGCCACCCAGGTGAGGGCTCGCGCGACGCGCCCCACCGCGGCTCCGAAGCGGAGCTCGATCTCCACGCGCTCGTACCCCCCGCGCTCGCGATGGTCGAGCGCCGCCACCACCGCGTCGGCGCCCGCCGCATCGACGCGGTAGGCCATGCCGAAGCAGCGTGCACCCGGCTCCTCCACCAGCGTCACCACGCGGCCGGGCGCCCCGGGCACGCCCCGGTGGTCGGTGGATCCCTGCCAGAAGCGGCGCGCCCGGCCGGACACCCAGGCCGGCCGGCGCTCCCGGTGCGGAAAGTCCGGCCGCCACGTGAGCGAGCCGTAGCCGAAGATCCAGGTCTCCGTGCCGAAACGGCGCACGCGCCTCAGCCCAGGCCGAGCCGCCGCGCGATGATCACCTTCATGATCTCGTTCGTGCCGGCGTAGATGGACTGGACCGCCGCGTCCGCGTGGTCCATGGAGATCGGGTACTCGAGCATGAAGCCGTAGCCCCCGTGCAGCTGCAGGCACTCGCTGGTGAGCCGCTTCTGGAGGTCGGTCGTCCACCACTTGGCCATGCTCACCTCGGTGACCAGGTCGTCGCCCCGCACGTGCGCCACCAGCAGCTTGTCCACGAAGGCCTGACCCAGCTCCACCTCGGTCGCCAGCTCGGCCAGCTTGAACTGGGTGTTCTGGAAGGCCGCGATCGGACGCCCGAAGGCCTGGCGTTCGCGCACGTACTGCATGGTGTCCTCCAGGGCGCGCCGGCACGAGGCGACGGAGGCCACCGCGATGCAGAGCCGCTCCTGCTGGAGCTGCTCCATCAGCATGCGGAAGCCGCGCCCCGGCGACCCGAGCAGGTTCTCCGCCGGGATCCGGCAGTCCTGGAAGAACAGCTCGCTGGTGTCCTGACCCCGCAGGCCGAGCTTGTCCAGCTTGCGCCCGCGCACGAAGCCCGGTCGATCTGCCTCCACCAGGAACAGGCTGATGCCGTCGTGGGGCGGATCCGCCCCCGGATCGGTCTTGGCCACGACGATGAAGAGATCGCCGATCTGCCCGTTGGAGATGAAGGTCTTGGAGCCGTTGAGCACCCAGTCGTCGCCGTCGCGCACGGCGCGGGTCTGCACGTTCGCCAGGTCGGACCCCGTGCCGGGCTCGGTCATCGCGATGCCGAGCAGGATCTCCCCGGCGATGGCGCCGGGCAGGAAGCGACGCTTGTGCTCCTCGGTGCCGTAGCGGACGAGGTAGGGCATGCAGATGTCCGAGTGCAGCGACATCATGAGGCCGTGGGCGCGCACCCGGGCCATCTCCTCCATCACGATGGCGTCGTAGAGGAAGTCCCCGCCCGCGCCGCCGTAGGCCTCGGGCGCGCACGCGCCCAGGAAGCCCTCCTGCCCCATGCGTCGCCAGGTCTCGCGGTCGCTGCTGCCCTTTGCGTTCCATTCCGCCACCTTGGGCTCGATCTCCTTGGCCACGAAGCGGCGGAACTGCTCCCGGAACAGCTCGTGCTCCGGCGTGAAGATGTCGCGACGCATGGGCCTCCCCGCGGCGGGGCCGGCTGCGTTAGCCTCCGGCCGCCAAACGGAGGGAAGGTAGCGTGCTGGGGGGTGTGGATCGGATCCAGGTCGTCTCGCTGGAGCGTGGCCGTGCGGCGGGCGCGTGGAGACGGCTGCTCGGCGCGGAGCTCGTGCGCGAGGACCGGGTTCCCGCCCTGGCCGCCAGCCGCAGCGTGCTCCGGCTGGGGAGCAGCGAGGTGGAGATCCTGCAGATGGAGGGCATCGGAACCGTCGCCCACCATCTGGCGCGCTTCGGTCCGGGCCTGTTCGCCGTGGGGTTCTCCGTGGCCGACGCCGAGGCGGCGCGGGCGCACCTGGAGAGCCGCGGCATCCACCACGTCGCCCTGGAGCGGCAGATCTTCCTCCACCACGACTGGCTGGACCTGCCCGGGCTCCACGTGGTGCTCTCCCCCGCCGCCGAGCCGGAGCCGAAGGGTCTCCTCACGCACCTCTACGAGGTCACCCACCTCTGCCACGACCAGGCGGCCGCGGCCGCCCGCCTCGCGCACGCGTTCGATCTCGACCCCTCCCGCTTCGTCCCGATCCGCTCCGAGCCGTACGGGTACCAGGGGACGCTCACCCTCCTGCGGCCAGATCGGCTCGATCGCGTGGAGACGGTGACGCCCTTCGACCGCTCCAAGACGATGGGCCGCTACTTCGCCCGCCGCGGTCCATGCCTGTACATGGCCTATGCAGAGTCGGATGCCACGGACGCGGTCCGCGAACGGCTGCGCGACGAGGCTCCCCGGGACTGGACCGGACCGCACGGGACCGGGACGCCCGACAACCTCTTCATCCATCCGAACGCGCTCGAGGGGGTGATGCTGGGCGTGAGTCGCACGTCGTTCGCATGGAGCTGGTCGGGACGGCCCGACCTCGTACAGCCAGCGCGGGGCGCCGCCGCGTGAGGCGGATCCCGGAGCAAGCTGCGGGCGCGGTGCTGGCGCTCGCGCTCGGGCTCGCGGCCGGCGCGGCCTGCGCGGAGTCCGCTCCGGCTCGGGAGGAGCGCACGCCCGTCCGCTTCGAGACCGAGGACGGCTTCGTCCTCCGCGGTGACCTGCTTCGCGCTCGGGACCCGAGCGCGCCGGCGGTCATCCTGCTGCACATGTACCACTCCGATCGCAGCGCCTGGGCGCCGCTGCTCCCGGACCTGGCCGAGGCGGGCCTCACGGTGCTGGCCCTGGACCAGCGCGCCCACGGTGAATCGACCCGCCAGGGCGAGCGAACGGTGCGGGTCGCCGAGATTCCCCGCGAGCGCTTCGGAGCCTTCGTGCGCGACGGTCCTCGGGACGTCGCCGCCGCGCGCGCCCACCTGGCGACGCTGGGCCTCGCCCCGCGACGGATCTTCCTGATCGGAGCCTCCTACGGCTGCTCGGTGGCGCTGCTCTCCGCGGGTCGGGTGGAGGACGTGGGGGGACTCGTCCTGCTCTCGCCGGGCACGGCCTACTTCGACGTGGACGTGGTGGAGGCTGCGGCGAAGTTTCCGGGCCCCTTGCTGGCCGTGGCGGCGGAGGACGACCCCCGCTCGGCCGCGAGCGCGCGCCGCCTGACGGAGGTCCACGCGGGGCCGGACGAGCTGACGGTCTACGAGTCCGGAGGCCACGGAACCCATCTGTTCGCGAGCCGCCGCGAGCTCGTGCCCCGCATCGTGTCGTTCCTGGGCGAGGCGCTCGACTAACGCTTCGTCTTCTTCTTGCGCGCGCGTCTCGCGCCGCGGCGCCCGTCCTTCAGCGCGGCCAGCAGCTTCGAGACCGGTCGCGTGTTGAGCACGTCCGCGGCGCTGGCCCAGCCCCGGCGCGCCAGCGGCACGCCGTAGAGCTCCGGGTAGCGCAGCCCCTTTGCGGCGTGCGCGTCCGAGTCGATCACCAGCGCCACGCCCGCCTCGACCGCCTTGCGCACGTGCTCGTCCTTCAAGTCCAGCCGTTCCGGCTGGGCGTCGATCTCGAGGGCCGTCCCGGTGCGCCGCGCCGCCTCGATCACGGCGTCGATGTCGAGCTTCACCGCCTCGCGCCTGCCGAGCGCGCGACCCGTGGGATGGAACAGGACGTCCACGTGCGGGTTCTCCATGGCGCGGATCAGGCGCTTCGTCATCTGGGTGCGCGACTGTCCGAAGTGGTGATGGACCGCGGCACCCACCAGATCGAGCCGAGCCAGCGCCTCGTCCTCCACGTCGAGGCTGCCGTCGGCGCGGATGTTCACCTCCGCTCCGGACAGCACCCGGAAGCCTTTCATGCGCTCGTTGACCTTGCGGATCGCCTCGCGCTGCTCGAGCAGCTTCGCCTCGTCGCAGCCTCGCGCCATGGGGAGGTCGCGCGTGTGGTCCGTGATGGCGATGTACTCCAGGCCGAGCTGCTTCGCGGCGCGGGCCATGGCCTCGATGGAGTCCGCGCCGTCGGTCCAGTCGGTCTGGATCTGCAGGTCCCCGCGCAGGCTGCCCGGCTCGATCAGCTTGGGCAGCTTCCCCGCCCGCGCCGCCTCGATCTCGCCGCGATCCTCCCGAAGCTCGGGAGGAATGAAGGCCAGTCCGAGCGCATCGTATACCTCCTCCTCGGTGGCGCCGGCAATGCGCTTGCGGCCGCGGAAGACGCCGTACTCGTTCAGCTTGAGGCCCTTCTCCATGGCGATGCGTCGCAGCGCCACGTTGTGGTCCTTGCTGCCGGTGAAGTAGTGGAGTGCTGCGCCGTAGCTCTCCTCGGGCACCACGCGCAGGTCGGCGTCGATTCCGATCGAGAGACGCACCATCGATTTCGTGGGCCCTCGCGCGTGGACGTGCGCGACCTCGGGCAGGGACACGAAGGCCTTCATCACCGCCTCCGGGTCGCTCGAGACCACCAGGAAGTCGAGATCGCCCACGGTCTCGCGGTGGCGGCGCAGGGAGCCCGCCACCACGGCGTGCGTGACGTGCTTCGGCTTCGCGAGCCGCGCCTGGATGTCGTGCGCGAGATCCAGCACCCGACCGATGGGGAAGCGCCCACCGGACTGCCTCAGGAAGGCGATCCCGCGCAGGATCTTCTGCTCGCTCTTCTCGCCGAAGTGCGGCAGCGAGCGGATCTTGCCGGCGCGAGCGGCCTTCTCCAGCTGGTCGAGGGTGCGCACACGGAGCGCCTCGTACAGCGCCTTCACGAGCTTGGCGCCGAGCCCCTCCACGGCGGTGAGCTGGAGGACATCCACCGGCGTCTGCTTGCGCAACGCCTCGAGCTCCGGGATGCGCCCGGTCTCCAGCAGCTCGCCGATCTTCTCGGCGATGCCCTTGCCGACGTGGGGGAGCGTCTGGACCGCCTTGACTCCGCCCTCGGCCCAGAGCTCGCGCACGGGCCGGTCGCACGAGGCGACGGACCACGCCGCCTTCTCGTAGGCGCGCGGCTTGAAGGCGACGTCTTCCATCTCGAGGAAGAGCGCCATCTCGCGCAGCGTCTGGCCGACCTCCTCGTTGCTGGCGGCTCGCCGCGTGCGCCGGGCCATGGCGGGAGTCTAGGCGAATCGCGTAGAATGCCGGGGTCCACGGTCCGACGGCCCTGCGGCCCGGGAGGGGGAGCTCGTGGATCTCTCGACGATTTCCTGGCAGCTCGTGGGGGCCGTCGCCGGTGGCCTGGCGCTCGGGGCGCTCCTGGGATGGCTCTTCGGCCGACGCAGTGGCGAGCACGCGGCGCGCGTGCGGGCCCTGCAGCGGGAGCTCGAGTCCGCCCGCGAGGAGCACGGACGCTATCGCGCTCAGGTCGGCGAGCACTTCGGACGCACGTCCGACCTGCTGCGCCGCATGACCCTGCAGTACCGCGCCGTCTACGACCACCTGGCCGAGGGCGCCCGCTCGTTCTCTCCCGATGGCTCGAGCGCCTTGGCCGGCGGCCTGGAGGAGGCCCCGCTGCCGCTCGAGGCGGGAGCGGGCGGCGTGAGCCTCGAGGACCTGGAGCCGCTCCCGGAGCTCGAGGTGGATCCGGAGATCGCGGAGAAGGACGAGGTGGCGCTGGAGAGCCCTGCACCTCAGCCGTCACCGGGCTCCGGCTCCAGGAGCGCCTCGTAGGACGAGGCGACGAGGTCCGCCCGGCGGATCCCGAGCTCGCGCATCAGGTAGGCCACGCGCTCCCGCTGCACCTCGTCGGACAGCTGCTCCTCCTGCACGGCCTCCAGCTCCACGAAGCTCCCGAGTCCATCCACGCGATCCAGGTGGATGCGCACGTTCCGGTACAGCAGCACCTCCCGCTGCTTGCGCACCACGCGGTGCACGCCCAGGATCCGCGAGAGCAGCTCGCCCAGGCCCTTGGGATCCTCCACCGGGACCACCACGTAGCGAGACCAACGGGCATCCGGGACGTCGGGCCGCTCGTAGGCCACGAGCTCGGCTCCCGCTCGCGACGACTCGCGGAGCTTGAGCCGCCCGGCGGCGGTGCGGAAGTAGGTATCCGTCTGGGCCTCGAGGCCGACCCGGGCCGTGGCCAGCCGGCGGGCGCGCTCGCGCAGCCGCGCCGGGTCCGCGGTGCGCGCCTTGATCTCGAGGTTGGTCTGCAGCTTCGGGCCTCTTTGCAGCGAGCCTAGCCCGCAGCTAGCGTGCGCGACCACCATGGAGGCCCCCGCTCCCGCGCTGATCGGGGCCGCGCTGGCGCTCGGGTCCGCGCTGGCCTGGTCCGTGCTGGACGCGCTGCGCAAGCGCCTGGCCGATGGTCTCTCGGCGTCCGCGATCCTGCTGGGCATCACGCTGCCGCAGCTCCCGATCCACGCGTCGCTCGCCTGGGGTACGGGATGGCCGGAGATCGCGCCGGGCTTCGTACCGCTCACGCTCCTCGCCGCGGCGCTCACGGCCGCCGCGAACCTGCTCTTCGTGGCGGCGGTGCGCGTCTCGCCGCTCTCGCTGACGGTCCCCTACCTGAGCTTCACCCCGGTGGCGACGCTCGCCGTCGGAGCGCTGCTGCTGGGGCAACTTCCGGGTCGCCTCGGCGTCGTGGGCGTGGCGGCGGTGGCCGCGGGCGCGCTCCTGCTCGGGCTCCCGACCCGGGAGGCCTGGCGCACGCCCTGGCGCGCACTGGCGCGGGAGCGCGGCAGCCGCCTCATGCTGGGCGTGGCCGGTCTCTTCGCGCTCACCAACGCGCTGGACCGGCTCGCGATCCTGCGCGCCTCCGAGCCGGTCTACGCCCTGCTTCTGACCGGTACCATCGCGTCCGTGCTGCTCGCCCTGCCCTCCGTGCGGCGCGAGCTGGCCACGCGGCGGACGCTGGCGACGTGGCTGCTCCTGGCCGGCGCGGCGGGCGCCCTCGCCCTGCTGCTCCAGTTCGCCAGCTACCGCTACCTCTACGTGGCCTACGTGGACGCCGTGAAGCGCGCCGGCGGCAACGTCCTCGCCGTCCTGATCGGCGTCGCCTTCTTCGCGGAGAAGGACCTTCCGCGACGCCTGCTCGCTGCCTGCCTGATGGGCGCAGGCGTCGCGCTCCTGCTCCTGGATCGAACCTAGCCGCGCGCCGGCGGCCTACCGCACCTCGAGCGACTCCTGCTCGCGGGTGCGGGTACCCAGATAGGCGCGCGTGTCCGCGGCCACGAGACCCGAGAGAACGAGAAGGCCGATCAGGTTCGGCAGCGCCATGAGACCGTTCATCAGGTCCGAGAACAGCCAGATGGCACGGCCGAAGACGAGCGGCCCGATCACCACCATGGCGGCGAAGAGCAGCCGGTAGGGAATCACGACGCCCAGCCCGAACAGGTACTGGAGCGACTTCTCCCCGTAGTAGCTCCAGCCGAGGATCGTGGAGAAGGCGAAGAGCGCCAGCCCCAGCGAGACGATCACGCCGCCGGTGTTGCCGGGCAGGCTCTCGCGGAAGGCCAGGGTCGTCCACTCGGCGCCGCTCACCAGCTTCCAGCGCGCCACGTTCGCCAGCGCCCCGGCCTCGGGTGCCACCTCGGCCACGCGCTCGTCGAAGGCGCGGTCCATCGGGTCGAGGAGTCCGGTCTCCCGCGCCTGCTCCAGACGGGCGGTGACGCGCTCCAGCTCGGCCGGATCCACCTCGCCGGCGCGGCGCAGGTCGCCCAGGAGCGTGGTCAGGATCACCAGACCCGTCAGCGTGCAGATCACGATGGTGTCGATGAAGGTCTGTGTCATCGACACCAGCGCCTGGCGCACGGGAGAGCGCGTGGCGGCCGCGGCGGCCGCGATCCCCGCCGACCCGAGCCCGCTCTCGTTGGAGAAGATCCCGCGCGCCACGCCGAAGCGCACCGCCGCCGAGACCGATGCCCCCAGCGCTCCGCCCGCCAGGGCCGTGGGGCCCAGGGCGCCCTGGAACACCGTGGCCAGCGCGGACGGGATCAGCTCGGCGTTGCGCGCCAGGATCACCAGCGCGCCGACTCCGTAGAGCAGCATCATGGCGGGCACGAAGAGCGCGGCGAAGCGACCGATCGCCTTGATGCCGCCCAGGATCACCGCGGCCACGAGCACCGCGATGACCAGGCTCGTGTGCAGCGGGTTCAGGCCGAAGGTGGCGCGCAGTGCACTCCCCACCTCCTGGGACTGGACGCCGTTGCCGATGCCGAAGGCGGCAACGGCGGCGGCGGCCGCGAAGAAGACCCCCAGCGCGCGCCCCACACCTCGCCAGCGGATGCCGCGCGCCAGGAAGTACATGGGCCCCCCCGACATGTGCCCGCGCGCGTCCACCTCGCGGAAGCGCACCGATAGCAGGGCCTCGGCGTACTTGGTGGCCATGCCGACGAGCCCCGTGACCCACATCCAGAACAGTGCGCCCGGGCCTCCCGCGGCGATGGCGGTGGCCACGCCGGCGATGTTGCCCGTGCCCACGGTCGCCGCCAGCGCGGTCATGAGCGCCTGGAAGTGCGAGATGTCGCCCTCGGCACCCCGCTCGCGGCGGACCACCAGCCCCAGCCACAGGGAGTGTCCGAGCTCGCGGAACTGGAGCCCGCGGAGCAGCACCGTCAGGTAGAGGCCGGTCCCGACCAGGAGCGGGATGAGGAGCCACGGGCCCCACACGAAGCCCGAGAGCCGCTCGAGAAGGTCCGTCACGTCTTCCGATTCCCCGTTCCGGAGGCACGCGTCGGGGAGGCGAGGGAAGGCCGCACGAGGCTAGAGAGGTGCGCGGAGCCGGTCAACGGCGGCCACGGGCGGCCCCAGGGTAGAATCAGCGGCTCGCCCGTGGGCGACGGAGGGACGACGGTGGAGACGATCCGCGACGCCGGTCCGGCGCCCTCCCCGTCCACGCGCACGCTGCCGACGCTGCAGAAGGCCGTCTACGCCCTCGGCGATCACACCGTCAACATCGGCTTCGCCGCGCTCGCCTTCCACTACCTGTTCTTCCTGACCGAGGTGGTGGGCATGCGGCCGAGCCTGGCCGGTCTGGTGTTGTGGGTGGGTCGGCTGGCGGACGCCTTCACCGACCCGTTGATGGGCCGCATCTCCGACAACACGAACTGGAGGCTGGGGCGACGGCGCCCGTACTTCCTGCTCGGCGCCCTTCCCTACGGCGCCGCCTACGCGCTCATGTGGCTGGACGTGCCCTTCCAGAGCCAGACGGCGCTCTTCGTCTACTACTCGCTGGCCTACCTGGGATTCAGCCTGACGGTGACCGTGCTCTCGGTGCCCTACCTGGCGTTGATCCCCGAGATGGCCTTCGACTACCAGGAGCGCACCAGCCTGAACAGCTTCCGGGGCGCCGGCGCCATGGCGGGAGCCCTGGTCGTGGCGGTGGGGCTGCGTCCGCTGGCCGACCTTCTGGGCGGCGGCTCGCGCGGGTTCGCGGGCGCCGGGCTCGTCTACGGCATCTGGTGCGCCCTGCCTTGGATCGCCGTGTACGCGGCCAGCTTCGAGCGGGAGGGCTTTCGGCGCCCGAAGCACGCGCCCTTCTTCCGCGCGGTTCGGGAGCTCTTCCACCACCACGCCTACCGCGCCGTCGCGATGCTGTACCTCTTCTCGCGCATGGCCGTGGATCTGGCCATGGCCATGCTGATCTTCTACTTCGAGTACTGGCTACGCCGGCCGGGCGACTTCGAGATCAGCATGGGCCTGCTGCTGGTCTTCGTGCTGGTCTCGCTGCCGGCGTGGGTGAAGGTCTCGCATCGCACGGACAAGCGGAGCCTGTTCCTGGCGGCGTGCGTGATGTGGATGGTGCTCCAGATCGCGTTCCTGGCAGCCAACCCCTCCTGGCCTCGCCTGCTGGTCTTCGCCATGGCCGCCTTCGCCGGCGTGGCGTACGCGGCGATCGAGATGATGCCCTGGTCGATGCTCGGGGACGTGGTGGACGAAGACGAGGTCGAGAGCGGCGAGCGGCGCGAGGGGCTCTACGCGGGCTCGTTCATGCTGCTCCGGAAGATCAGCGGACCCACCGGCGTGCTGCTGGCCGGCGTGGTGCTGGAGGCGGCGGACTTCCGGGGCGAGGGCGCGGCGCAGCCGGAGAGCGCGGTGCAGGCGATCCGGGCGCTCACCGCGGTGGCGCCGCTGGCCTTCGTGGCCTTGGGAGCGTGGGCCGCCCGGGACTACCCGCTCTCCCGCGCAGCCCACGCGCGCATCCTTCACGCGCTGGCGACGCGTCGCGGCGGCTCGCTGGCCGCGAGACCCGACTCGTAGAGGGCCTGCGCGATGAAGCGGCGCACGGAGGCGTGCAGCAGGAAGGTGACGTGCGCGCCCGGGTACCAGAGGATCTTGGGCCGCCCCCAGTGACGCCACAGGTCACGAACCTGCTCGGGCGGGACCAGCCGGTCGGCGGTGCCGCCGAAGATGTAGCGACGCTCCTTGGGCACGCGCGGCGTGAGCGCCAGCGGCGCCACCGGGCGCAGCACCTGCTCCATCACCGCGCGACCGAGCCCGGCGCGCTCCGCCTCGATCATGTCCCGGGGCGGACCGTGCCACCAGTACATGCGCGCCACGTCCGCCAGAGGGATGCCCGGAATGGCACAGGCCAGGCCGTCCTCCAGGGAGGCCAGCAGCGCGGCGTTGTAGCCGCCCAGGGAGAGGCCGGCCACGCCCACCGCGGTGGCGCCCTGGGCGCGGATCCACGCGATCAGACGCCGAATGTCCCACATGGCCTGCGCCTCGGCGTGCACGGTGTCCAACAGATCGCCGGAGAGGAAGCCGTCGCCGCTCACCATGCCGACCATGCGCGGCCCGTGAAGCGGAAGCACGGGGAAGGCCAGGTTCAGCCCCATGCGCCGGTAGAGCCAGGCCGCGCGGAAGGCCGGCAGGTCCACCAGCGGACGGCCCATCTGATAGCCGTGGATGCACACCAGCCAGGGACGGCCGGGCTCCGGGTGTCGCAGCAGCCAGGCGTGGGCCGTGCGACAGGGCTGGTAGGAGAGCCAGCGTTCGCGTCCCGGCTCCTCCGGGCGCGGCTCGTAGCCGCTCTCGAAGGTCAGGTGCTCGAACGAGAGCCCGCGCGCACGGCGTCCGCGTAGCTCCACCTTCTCCAGCGGGGGCGGCGCCGGGTGGTAGGCGGCGGGATCCTCCAGCCAGCCGCGCTCGCGGAACAGATCCACGGCCTCGCGCGCCTCGTCCAGGATGCCCTGGCGTCGGGCCCGCAGCGCCATGGGGAGCGCCAGGTTCATGGTGCCGAGCAGGTGCATGTTCATGGCGCCGAGCAGACCCTCGTCCACCGCCACCTCGGCGGCGAAGAGGGGGGAGCGCCGCGACGCAGGCACCTCCTCCGCCTCGGGAATCGCCCGCGCCCCCAGGTGGCCCACGAGCAGGAAGGACGCCGCCGAGAGCGCGGTCAGCGCCACGGCCCACAACGGGCCGGCCCACAGGAAAGAGAACAGACCGATCAGCGTGCCGGCCGCGCCGCCCAGGGCGCCGAAGTGAATGGCGCGAGGATCGGCCGGCCAGAGGCCGGTGGCCACGCCGGCCGAGAGCAGCATCGAGCCCGGAAGCGCCGCGAACAGGTACGCCACCCAGCCGCCCGAGGAGGCCGAGGCGAACCAGGCCAGCCCGGCCACCACCAGGATCCAGGCCTCGTGCAGCCACCGGGTGCCGCGCGACATGGAGGCTGGTTAGCTCAACCCGAAGCGACGCGCCGCCTCCGCGTGCAGCTCGTCGCGGAAGTCCGGATGCGCCACGCGCAAGAGCGCCCGCGCACGCTCCTCCACGCTGCGTCCGGCGAGCTCTGCGGCGCCCCACTCCGTCACCACCACGTCCACCTGGTGTCGAGGGGTGGTCACCGCCGCCCCGGCGGGAAGCGTCGCGACGATGCGCGAGAGGGTCCTGCCGTCCACCTCGACGGTGGACGGCAGGCACACCAGCGAGCGGCCGCCCTCGGAGAAGGCAGGGCCCGTGACGAAGTCCTCGTGACCGCCGATGCCGGAGTGCTGTCGGCCGTCGATCGTGTCCGCCATCACCTGGCCCAGCAGGTCCACGGCGAGCGCGGCGTTGATGGAAACCATGCGCCGGTTGCGTGCGATTACCGACGGATCGTTCACGAGCGACACGGGCAGGAACCGCACGCTCTCGCACCCGTCCAGCCATGCGTAGAGTTCTGCGGGCCCGGCCGCGAAGGTGGTGACGGAGTACCCGTCGTGGATGCCCTTGCGGTTGGTGATCTTGCCGGCCTGGTGGAGCCGCATCAGCCCGGTGGTGAACATCTCGGTGTGGATGCCGAAGTCGGTGCCGGGTCCCTGGGCCAGAAGCTCGGCGACCTCCGAGGGAACGCCGCCGATGCCGGTCTGTAGCGTGGCGCCGTCGGGCACCAGCTCGAGCACGTGCTCGGCGATGGCACGCTGCACCGAAGTGGGCTCGGGGTCCAGGATCTCGAAGAGCGGCCGCTCGCTCTCCACCAGGAGGTCCACCTCGTCCACGTGGAGCGCATGGGGATGGTCGGGCGGAAGCCCGAGCGTACGCGGCAGCCTGGGGTTCGCCTCCACCACGAGCAGCCGCTCCGGGTCGCGTCCGGCGGCGTGCAGCGCCTCCACCGTCGCTCCGGCGTGCAGGGAGAGACTCATGCGTCCCTCGGCGTCCGGGGGTGTGGCGAGCGTGGCCATCACCCGCGGAGCGAGACGACGGGCGATGGCGTGGAAGCGGCGGAAGTCCGCGGGAACGAAGTGCACGTCGTGCCCCGCCGCCGCCCAGGCCCGCTCCAGGGGACCGAAGAAGCCCGAGAGCAGCCGCACGCCCGGACGGGTGAAGAGGCGGTAGGGCTCGGTCACCAGCGCCGAGAAGACCACCAGGCGTCGGAAGTCGTCACGCTCGCCAAGGGCGTGGAGGAACGCCGACGGCTGCCCGGTGCCCACCGGAATCGCGAGGACGTCCTCCGATCGCACGTGCCCGGCCGCCTGCTCCGGGGTGCAGCGCCGCCTACCCAACACGCCGGTCACCCGACACCCTCCCCGACGCGCAAGGGCCCGATCCTACCCTGCTCTTGCGATCGGCCGCCAAGGCCGGCGCGGAATCGGGATACAATCGCGGGGATGGCTCGGGCGGAGGCTAGCGACACGCGGGGTACGGACGCCGCCTCGTGGCCCGCCGCAGAAGGGCGGCGGATCGTGTTCCTGCTCGACGCGTCGAGCGGTCTCGAGCGGCGCGTGCTCCAGGCGTGGATCGAGCGGGAGGCACCGGAGCACGCCGGCTTCGACGCCGCGGCGATCCCACCCTCCCGCCGGCGCCGGCGAAACGCAACACCCGAGAAGCGGCTCCAGGTGCTGCTCGCCGCGGGCGACGATCCGCTGCTGGCTCCGCTGCGGGTGGCCTGGCTGCCGGCGCGACGCCGCGACGGGGGCGAGCGCCTGGGCTTCTGGGAGCTGCTGCTGCTGGGAGATCCCCGCGACCCGGGTCGACTGCGCCAGCGCTGGATCCGAGCCCGCTCGCCCGAGCGTTGCCAGGTGGTGTCCGGCGAGCCGGCGCCGCTCTCCGAGCTGCGCGGACGCTGGCAGGCCGCATGTGGCGTCGACGGGGCCGAGACCACCGGCCTGTCTGAGTTCGTGGCGCGCCAGGCGGCGCTGGCGCTCGAGCGCGCCGAACGCCGCCTGCGCGGGGCCCGCTACAAGGTGCCACGCTTCGTGCACGAGGAGATCCTCTCCAGCCCGGGCTT